>DASUFI010000131.1:0-5287 GCA_036274635.1 Planctomycetota bacterium | reverse complement strand
GTCCTGTTCATCTTCCCCGCCCTGCTGCTCGTGATGGTCGGACCGGCGGTGCTGCAGCTGGTCAAGGTCATCGGAGTGCCAGGAAGCTGAGTCTCTCTCCGGAGGAGCGATCGTGAAGTATCCCACCCTGAACCTCGCCGTCCTGGCCGTGCTCCTCGCCGGCTGCGCCGTCGATCCGATGAAGGCGCCGCGCTCCGGCGCCGGCGACCTGCTGCTGGGCGCCTCCATGCAGCGCGCCATCGTGGTGCAGTCGTCGCTCTACCCCTACCACTTCGTGCCGGACTCGGCCGAGCTCAACGAGCTGGGCGTGAACGACCTGAACGTGCTGGCCATGCACCTGCGCGACCACGCCGGCAGCCTGCTCATCAGCCGCGGCGGCGCCTCCAAGGAGCTGCACGAGGCGCGCGTGCGCGCCGTGCTGGCCGCCCTCGAGGAGTCCGGCGTGGCCAAGACGCAGGTGGCGGTGCACGACGGCCTGCCCGGCGGCGACGGCCTGCCCTCCGGCAAGGTGGTCGACATCCTCAAGAAGCCGCTCATCCTGACCGGCGCGGGCGTCTCCCAGACGGGCACCTCGGCCACCAGCACGACCGGCGACGGTTCCGCCACGGACGCCACGCCGTGAGGACCCGCACCCTCGCGCTCGTCCTGCTGCCGCTCCTCGCGGCCTGCGCCAGCGCTCCGTCGGATCCCCAGGCCGACTGGGAGGCGGGCGCCGGCCGCAAGCCGGAGCCGGACACGCTCTTCTCCATGGCGCGCATCTACGTCGCCCAGGGCCGGGACGACCAGGCCGAGGCGGCGCTGCGCGAAGTCCTGAACCAGGCTCCGGACTTCGTGCGCGCCTACGAGGAGCTGGCGCACCTCTACGTGCGGCGCGACCTCGTGGACGGTGCCGTCGCGGCGCTGGAAGTCGGCCTGAAGCACCACGCCGACGACCCCGTGCTGCTCAATGACCTGGGCGTCTGCAAGCTGCTGCAGAAGGACCCGGTCTCGGCGGAGCAGGCCTTCATCCGCGCCGCCGCGCTCGAGCCGGACAACGCCCGCCCGCGCGCCAACCTGGCGCTGGCGCTGGCGCTGCAGGGCCGCGACGACGAGGCCCTGGCGCTGTGGCGGCAGGTCATCCCACCCAGCGAGGCCACGCAGAACCTGGAGCTGGTGAAGCAGGCGCGCTGAGCCGGGCTTGCCGCGCGCGGCGGCCCGGCGCATCCTGCGCGCCATGATCCGCGCCTGTTCGACGGCGGCGCTGCTGGGGCTCGCCCGGCTGGCGCTCGGTCAGGAGCCGGCACCGCCCCCCCGTGCGCCGCCGGCGCCGGTCGTGCTTCTCACCGCGGACGCCACCCTCGATCCCGCCGTCGTCTACGGCGGCCTCGTCCTCGCGGCCGACGGCATCACCGTGGACGGGCGCGGCGCGCGCGTCGTCGGGCCGGTGCAGCTCGCGGCCGAGGCCGCCGGCGCCCCGGCCTCGCCGGCCACCTTCACGGGCGTCGGCCTGCGGGCCGCGGGCGTGAACGGCGTCACGCTGCGCCACCTGCGCCTGCAGGGCTTCGAGACCGGCCTGCTCGTGGAGGACGGCCGCGCCTGGCACATCGAGGACTGCGACCTGTCCGACAACTTCCACGACCCGGACTTCGGCTGGGGCGAGCAGGGCGAGAAGGGCGGCCTGGTGCTGCGGCGCGTGCGCGACAGCTCGCTGCTGCGCACCCGCGCCAACCGCTGCTGGAACGCCTGCAGCCTCCTCGACTGCGACGGCCTGCAGGTGCAGGCCTGCGACTTCAGCCACGCCAGCAACACGTGCCTGAAGCTGTGGACGGTCACCGCCTCCACCTTCACCGGCAACGACCTCTCGTGGGGCCTGCGCATCGCGCCCGGCGAGGTGCACGCGCGCGACTCCTGCTGCGTGCTGGTCGAGTCCGGCAGCGACGGCAACCGCTTCGAGCGCAACGACGCCACGCACGGCGGCGATGGCTTCTTCATCCGCGTGCTCAACGGCTGGACCAGCCGCCGCAACGTCTTCAGCGGCAACGACGCCTCGTGGGCCAACAACAACGGCTTCGAGGCCTGGTCACCCGAGAACACCTACCTCGACAACGTCGCCAACCACTGCAGCTACGGCTTCTGGCTGGGCGCCTCCGACAAGACCGTGCTGCGCGGCAACGAGGCCGGCTGGAACGGCGACCCGGCCGGCTTCCACAACGCGCCCGAGTCCTTCGGCCACGGCGGCATCGTCTTCGTGAACGGCCCCAGCCACCACACGCTGGTGGACGGCAACTGGCTGCACGACAACGCCGGCGGCGGCCTCGTGCTGCGCGGCGACGAGGCCAGCGACGGCCGCGCGTGGCGCGCCTGGCACTGGGTGATCCAGCGCAACCGCCTCGAGTCCAACCGCTGGGGCGTGTGGATGCGGCATGCGCGCTTCCTCGACATCGGGCCGAACGAGTTCCGCGACAACCGCGACGGCGACCTCTTCGATGCGGGCGACGTGGACGGCCTGCGGCACCACGACGGGCCCGCGGGCGGCGCGCCGCCGCAGCTCACGCTGCTCGCATTCGGTGCAACGCCGGTGGCAGGTCGCGTCGTGAGCCCGGACGGCGGGCTGGAGCTGGAGGCGCGCTGCGCCGGCTCGGACGCCGCGCGACCGCCGAGCATCGCCTGGGACTTCGGCGATGGGACGTCCGCGGAGAGCCCCCTCGTCGCGCACCGCTACGCGCCCGGCTTCCACCGCGTCGGCTGCACGGCCAGCGACGGCACGCTGAGCAGCCTGGCCTGGCTGGACGTGGAGGTCCTCGACGCCCCGGACGGCCTGCTGCCCGGCGCGGGCGAGCCTGCGCGCTGGGCGCTGGCGCCGTGCGCCGGCCAGGCCGCGAGCTTCGACGACGTCGAGGGCTGCGCGCCGGGAGAGGCCGCCGTGCGAGCGCACGTCGAGCCCTACGACGGCGGGCTGGCCGAGCTGGTGTGGCCGGCCGCACGCGACCTCACGCTGCCGCTCGCCGGCCGCGCGACGCTCGCCTTCTGGATCCGCGGCCGCGACCCGAACATCCCCGCCTGGCAAGGCCTCAACCCGGTGGTCACGCTGCACGCGGACGACGCGCGCTGGCTGCGCCTCACGCCGACGCGCGACCTGCTGGGCGATCCGCCCGACATCCACTTCCGCGACGAGTGGCAGCGCCTCGAGGTCCCGCTCGCCGGCGGCGATGGCTGGACGCGCGCGGTCGGCCCAGGCGGCGCGCCGGACGTGGCCCGCTGGATCAGCTTCGGCCTCGACTCCTGGGGCGCGCCGCCGCTCGACGTGTGGCTCTGCCGGCTTTCCCTGCGCTGAGGCCGGCACATGCTGAACCCCTTCACCATCCGGCGCGTGCTGCGCGAGCGCAGCCTGACCTTGGCGCTGGTCGTCGCGCTCGCCGTGGTGGGCGTGTCGACCTGGAAAACTTTGTACGAGGGGTTGCGTCGCGTCCACGTGCCGTGGCTCATGGCGCTGATCCTGCCCTTCCTCGTCGTGGCCTACGTCGCGCGCCACGAGGACCGCCTCGTCAAGGACGCGGTGCTGCGCCGCAGGCTGGCTCTGGGGCTGCTGGGCCTGTCTCTGGCCTATTGGCTGCTGCACTGACGCGGCGGCCATCTGGCGGGCCTGACGAGGTCCATGTAGACTGCGCGGCCACCCTTGCTGCATCACCCGCTGACTCGCCGCCGCCTTGCCCCGTGGGCGCTCCTCCCCGCGCTGCTGCTGGCCGCGCTGGCCGGCGCGGCGCATGCAGAGAACCCGCCGTGGACCGTGAACATCACGGAGGACGTGGCGAACCCGTCCGCCGCGCAGCCCACGATCGACGTCGATCCCTTCACGCTGGGCGCCCAGGTCTCGCTGCGCGCCGCGATCCAGAAGGCCAACAACGACAAGGGCGCGGACACGATCTTCGTGCCGGAGGGCCTCTTCAAGCTCACCCTCAAGGGCGACGACGAGGACGCGGCCGCCACCGGCGACCTGGACGTCACCGATGACCTCACCATCATCGGCGTGCCCGCGAACCCGCAGACCGACGCCGACGGCACCATCCTCGACGGCAAGAAGCTCAAGGACCGCCTCTTCGAGGTGGAGCCTGGCGTCACGCTCACGCTGAAGGGCTTCACGCTGCGCAACGCCAAGGCGCCCAAGGAGGAGTCCGGCGGCGCGCTGCGCGTGCTCGGCAGCCTGGTCATGGACCACGTCATCGTGACCAAGTGCAAGTCCACCGTGGACGGCGGCGGGATCGAGGCCACGCCGTCCGCCGACGCGCTCATCCTCACCGACGTGTTCTTCTTCAAGAACACCGCCACCGGCGACGGCGGCGCGATCCACGTCGATGGCGGCCTCACCGAGGTCACGCGCGCCACCTTCCAGAAGAACAAGGCCAGCAGCGAGGGCGGCGCGCTCGCGCTCACCGAGGCCATGGCCCAGCTTACCAACGTCACGCTCAATGCGAACTCGGCCAAGGTCGACGGCGGCGCCATGCTGATCCGGAACGGCAGCGTGCTGACGCTGGTCAACGTCACGTCCTGCAGCAACGTCTGCAAGCTGACGTCGGGCATCTCGGCCTTCGACACCGGCGGCCTGGTCGCCAGCAACACCGTGCTGGCGCGCAACGCGATCTTCGACGACAAGGGCGAGCGCAACTTCAGCGGCTTCGGCGAGCAGGGCGTCATCTCGTTGGGTGGCAACATCGAGAGCGGCACCAGCTGCAAGCTGCCGGTCGAGGAGTTCAGCTCCACCGACCCGCACCTGCTCAAGCTGGGCTACTTCGGCGGCTTCACGCCCACCTGCCCCATCGACGTGGACAGCCCGGCCATCGACAACGGCTACGACAACGGCGCGCCGGACAAGGACCAGCGCGGCGTCCCGCGCGTGGGCATCGACGGTGTCGGCCTCCCCTTCGTGGAGTGCGACTCCGGGGCGTACGAGTTCACGCAACCGGTGCCGTAACGGCGCCGCACGTCGGCCCGCGAGCTCGCCGTTGCGGGACGCTCGCGAGATCCATCGGCCCCACTGGCTCCCCGAATCGGCGCCGCGAAGCGGCGCCGCTCTTGACCATCTCCAGCGAGCCGCGGACCGCTCGACGCGGGAGCTGCGGCGGGACGCGAGGCGAGGCCGTCCCATGGGCCGAGCGAGCGACCCGCCGCAGCGAACTCGCGGCTTCGACACCAGCCCGCTGGAACTCATCCCTCGCCGCGCCGTCGGCTCTCCAGAGCGAGGGCCCGTCCGGCGGACGTGCGCAGGGGTCGGGGATGCGGCGCCGAAGGCGCCCCATCCCCCGATCCCCGA
>DASUFI010000130.1:0-6335 GCA_036274635.1 Planctomycetota bacterium | reverse complement strand
GAGGCGCACGCCGTGGCCGCCGCCTGCGCGCGCGCCGGCGTGCCGCTCTCCGTGCTGCGCGCCGTGTGCAACCCCTGCGGTGAGCGCGTCCTCGCGCGCTGGGATGTCGCCGGCGCGCTGGCCGCGCTGGACGCCGCGCTGCCCGCCGCCTGCGGCGCGCTGCAGGCCGTCGCGCCGTGACGCGCGCGCTGCGCATCGGCCTCTCGACCTGCCCCAACGACACCTTCCTCTTCCACGGCCTGCTCGAGGGCCTGGTGGACACGCGCGGCCTCGCGCTGGAGTTCGTGCTGGGCGACGTGCAGCAGCTCAACGAGCTGCTCGAGCAGGACGAGCTGGACGCGGGCAAGGCCAGCTTCGCGACGGCGCTGCGGCTCGCCGACCGCTACGGCGTGCTGCGCGTCGGCAGCGCGCTGGGCTTGGGGGTCGGGCCCGTGCTGCTGGCGCGGCCCGGGCTTGCCGGCGCTCCGCGTCGCGTGCTCGCGCCGGGCGCGGGCACGACGGCCACGCTGTTGCTGCGCGCGCTGCACCCCGAGCTGGGCGCGCCCGGCGTGCTGCGCCAGGTGCGCTTCGACGAGATCCTGCCCGCGCTCGCGCGCGGCGAGGCGGACGCGGGCGTGGCCATCCACGAGGGCCGCTTCACGTACGCGCGGCACGGCCTCACGCTGCTCGAGGACCTCGGCGCGAGCTGGGAGCGCCTCACCGGCGCGCCCGTGCCGCTGGGGGGCCTGCTCGCGCGGCGCGACCTCGGCGCGGACGTGCACGTCGCGCTCTGCCGCGCGCTCTCCGCCTCGCTGGCCCTCGCGCGCCGCGAGCCCGCGGCCACCTTGCCGACCCTGCGCCGTCACGCGCAGGAGCTGGAGGACGAGGTGCTGTGGCAGCACGTCGAGCTTTACGTGAACGAGCGCACCGCGGACCTGGGCGAGGAAGGGCGCGCGGCGCTCGACGAGCTGGCGCGGCGCGTGGGCGGGGCGCGGCTGCTGGTGCTGGGGTGAGGGCGGAGCCCGTCGAAGAAGTCATTCGGCCCGGAGGGAGCGTCCTTCGCGCCGGCTCTTCGTTGCCGGCCCTGCGGCGCATCTCCAATGCGCCTCGGTCCGGTGCCTCGATCCGCCGCGAATGCCGCACCTTCCGCACTCGAAGCACTTCTTCGACGGGCTCCTAGGCCGCCTCTTCCGGCGGCCTCACGTTCCTGAACGCCCGCCAGAGCAGCAGGTCGTAGCCGATCTTCAGCACCGCCCCGATCACCAGCGCCGACCCCATCCCCACGAACTGCATGCTCTGCCCCGCGACGATCGACGCGATCGCCCAGCCCGCGAGCCGGACCAGCCCGGTGACGCCCGCCGCCGCCGTGCGCTCGTGCGGCGCGACGATCGCCATGACGTAGGACTGCCGCGTCGGCACGTCCATCTCCACGAAGGCCTCGCGCAGCAGGTAGAGCGCGGCGGCGACGCCGAAGGTGGGCGCGATGGGCACCGTCAGCATGAGCAGGCTGGACGGGATGTGCGTGAAGACCATGGTGTTCACGAGGCCGATGCGCCGCGCGAGCCACGCGGCGACGAGGTGGCTGCCTGCGTTGAGCAGGCGCGCGCCGGTCACCAGCGACGAGACGGCGAAGGCGCTCACGCCGAAGCGCTCGGTGAAGTAGTAGGTCAGCAGCGAGGTGAGCAGGAAGCCGCCGCCGAGGCTGTCGATCAGGAACAGGCCGGAGAGCCGCGCGATGCGCCGGCGCGTCTCGGTCGAGATCGGCGGCCGCATGGTCGCGGGCGGTGGCTCGATGGCCGGCGAGAGTCGCAGGTAGAAGAGCACCGGCAACGCGAGGAGCAGCGCGAAGCTGCCGAGCGAGAGGTTCCAGCCCAGCGCCGTACCGTGCTGCTCGAGCGTTGGCAGCCCCGCGAGCTGGCTGCCCAGCGCACAGCCCGCATCCTGCAGCAGGTTGTAGACGGCGAAGGCGCGCGTGCGGCCGCGGTCGTCGGTGGTGGCGGGCAGCGCGGCCTGCTCGACGATCAGGGAGGCGCCGCGGTCGCGGCCCTGGCCGTTGAGCATGCCGAGCAGCGCGGCCGCGCCCATGAGCAGCGGCTGCCGCGCCAGCGCGAAGGCCAGCGCGCCGGCGGCCGAGACCAGCGCGAGCAGCAGCAGCGAGCGGCGGCGGCCGAGCTGGTCGCCGCGCCACGTGATCAGCAGGCAGGCGAACGTCGCGCCGCAGAGGCCGGCACCGAGCACGAGGCCCGCTTGCGACGGCGAGAGCCCGAGCTGCGCGCACCACAGGCCGAGCAGCACGCCGCCGAGGCCCGTGGCCAGCGCGCGCAGGAAGGCCGCGGCGTACAGCAGGCTGCGGTCGCGGGAGGCCATGCCGCGCGAGTCTAGCTGCGTGGCGGTTTCGCCCGGCGCGGCATGTCGTCGGGCGTCGGCTCGTCCGTCAGCCACGAGGCGATGTCCGCGCTCACGTTGTCCGGCGTGCGGCCGCTGGTCTCGACGGTGCGCTCGGCCTGCGCGTAGAGCGGCTCGCGTGCGGCGAGGATGGACTTCAGCTCGGTCATCGCGCGGGAGCGGCCTGCGATGGGGCGCAAGTCGCCCTGGTCCACCACGCGCTGGAAGTGCTCTTCGGGCGCGGCGCGCAGCCAGGCGGTGCGGCAGGTGCCGCGCAGCCGCGCGAAGGCGGGTGCGTCCATGACGAGCGAGCCGCCCGTCGCCAGGACGCCGCTGCCGTGCTGCGCGAGCCAGGACTCCAGCGCGCCCCGCTGCTGCTCGCGGTAGAAGGTCTCGCCGTAGGTGTCGAAGAGCGTGCGCAGCGGCATGCCCGCGCGCTCCTCGATGAGGGCGTCGAGCTCGAAGAACGGCACCTCCAGCCGGTGCGCGAGCAGCCGGCCGACCGTCGTCTTGCCGGCGCCGCGCAGGCCGAGCAGCGCCACGCGCAGCGACGGCGCGGTGGAGACATCCACGTCGCACAGCTCGCGGAGCGGCGTGTCGAGCGCCGCGGCGAGCGCGGCCAGGCGCACCACCGAGACATTGGCGTGCCCGCCCTCGAGCAGGGTGAGGAAGCGCCGTGAAAGGCCGGCCCGACGGGCCGTCTCCGTCAGTGACAGGCCGGCCTCCTCGCGCGCTTGGCGGGCACGGCGGCCGATGCCGGCGAGGAGGGCGGCGTGCTTCACGGACTCTCCCGGGGTTGCCCACGGATCGGCGGGGGACTGAGAAATAACATGCCCTATCTTGCTACGCAATGAGCATTATGTTGCTATAGGCGGCATCGCCCCGAGGCGTCCCCGGAGACCGCATGGCCACGACCGCAGAAGCCCCCGCGCATGCCGAGCGGCTGCGCTTCGATGTCCGCCCGGAGGACTTCGTCCACTGGCGCCTGTCGGTCGAGGGCGACGTCGCGCGCCTGGCGATGGACGTGCAGGAGGAGCGCGGCCTGCGCCCCGACTACGTGCTCAAGCTCAACAGCTACGACCTGGGCGTGGACATCGAGCTCGCGGCCGCCATCCAGTGGCTGCGCTTCGAGCACCCCGAGGTGCGCTGCCTCGTGCTCTCCGGCGCGCTCGAGCGCGTGTTCTGCGCGGGCGCCAACATCATGATGCTGCGCAGCAGCACGCACGCCTTCAAGGTGAACTTCTGCAAGTTCACCAACGAGACGCGCCTGTACCTCGAGGACGCCTCGGCGCACAGCGGCCTCCTGTCGCTCGCCGCGCTGAACGGCACGGCCAGCGGCGGCGGCTACGAGCTGGCGCTGGCCTGCGACCGCATCGTGCTGGTGGACGACCGCAACAGCGCGGTCTCCTTCCCCGAGCTGCCGCTGCTGGGCGTGCTGCCCGGCACGGGAGGCCTGACGCGCATGACCGACAAGCGCAAGGTGCGCCGCGACCGCGCGGACGTCTTCGCCTGCATCGCCGAGGGCATCAAGGGCCGGCGCGCGGTGGAGTGGGGCTTCGTGGACGAGCTCGCGCCGCTCAGCAAGTTCGGCGAGATCGTCGAGCGCCACGGCCGCGAGCTGGCCGCGAGCAGCCCGGCCGTGCCGGCGGGCCAGGGCGTGAAGCTGCCGCGCCTCGCGCCGACGTTCGGCGAGGACGGCTGGGACTACGAGCGCGTGAGCGTGAAGCTCGACCGCGCCGCGCGCACCGCCGCGATCACGGTCACGCTGCCGAAGGACGCGGGTCCGAAGTCCGCGGCCGAGGCGCACGAGGCGGGCGGCGCGTGGTGGATCCTCGGCGCCTTCCGCGAGCTGGACGACGCGCTGTGCCACCTGCGCCTCGAGGAGCTGGACATCGGCACGCTCACGCTGCACGTCAAGGGCGATCCGCGCGTGGCGCTGGCCACGGACGCGCTGCTGGCCGCCGGCGGCCACTGGTTCGTGCGCGAGACGCGCCTGCTCGTCGCGCGCGTCCTGCGCCGCCTCGACCTCACCGCGCGCAGCCTGTTCGCGGTGGTGGACGAGGGCTCGGCCTTCGCCGGCACGCTGCTCGAGCTGGCGCTGGCCGCGGACCGCACCTACGTGCTCGACGACCCCGATCACCCCGTGTCGATGGCGGCGTCGCCCCTGAACGGCGGTGCCTACCCGATGAGCAACGGCCTCACCCGGCTGCAGACGCGCTTCCTCGGCGAGCCCGGCAAGGTGGCCGAGGTGCTGGCGGAAGCGGAGCCCTTCGACGCCGAGCGCGCCGACGAACTGGGCCTCGCGACCGTGGCGCCCGACAGCATCGACTGGGAGGACGAGCTGCGCCTCGCGCTCGAGGAGCGCGCGTCCTTCTCGCCCGACGCGCTCACGGGCATGGAGGCCAACATCCGCTTCGCCGGCCCGGAGACCATGGAGACGCGCATCTTCGGCCGCCTCTCGGCCTGGCAGAACTGGATCTTCCAGCGGCCCAACGCCGTGGGCGAGCGCGGCGCGCTCAAGTGCTACGGCACGCCCAACCGTCCCGAGTTCGACTACCGCCGCACCTGATGCGGCCCGAGGACCCATGATCGGCACCGACTACGAGAGCAAGATCCCGAACAACGTCGATCTGTCCAGCGACAAGCGCCTCCAGCGCGCCCTGGAGCACTGGTTGCCGAAGTACCTGGACTGGTGGCACACCATGGGCCCGACGGACTTCGAGTCGCGTGACGTGTACCTGCGCACGGCGGTGGGCGTGGACGCCGAGGGCTGGGCGCAGTTCGGCTACGTGAAGATGCCCGACTACCGCTGGGGCATCTTCCTCGCGGAGCCCGAGAAGGGCCGCAAGATCGGCTTCGGCGACCACCTCGGCGAGGACGCCTGGCAGCAGGTGCCGGGCGAGTACCGCAACTGGCTGCGCCGCATCATCGTGACGCAGGCCGACACCGAGCCGGCGAGCGTCGAGCAGCAGCGCCTGCTGGGCCACACCGCGCCCTCGCTCTACGACCTGCGCAACCTCTTCCAGGTCAACGTGGAGGAGGGCCGCCACCTGTGGGCGATGGTCTACATCCTGCACACCTACTTCGGGAAGGACGGCCGCGAGGAGGCCGAGGAGCTGCTCGAGCGCCGCTCCGGCAACCCCGATCACCCGCGCATCCTCGGCACCTTCAACGAGCCGTGCGAGAGCTGGCTGGACTACTTCTGCTTCACGATGTTCACGGACCGTGATGGCAAGTTCCAGCTGCTGAGCCTCGCCGAGTCCGGCTTCGACCCGCTCGCGCGCACGTGCCGCTTCATGCTCACCGAGGAGGCGCACCACATGTTCGTGGGCCAGACGGGCGTGGGTCGCGTCGTGCAGCGCGCCGCCGAGCTCATGCAGGCGCACCCCGGACGCAGCCCGCGCGACTTCGGCGCGATCGACCTGCCCACGCTGCAGAAGTACGTCAACTTCTGGTCCAGCAGCAGCACGGACCTCTACGGCGCCGAGATCTCCAGCAACAGCGCCAACTTCTTCGGCAGCAGCCTCAAGGGCCGCGCGTGGGAGATGAAGAAGCACACCGAGCACACGGCGCTCGACCAGGTGAAGGAGCTGGACGTCTTCGAGAACGGCCGCTTCCGCACCGAGCAGGTGCCGCTGCGCAACGCGCTCAACGAGGTGCTGCGCGAGGAGTTCATCGAGGACAACCAGAAGGGCATCGAGTACTGGAACCGCATCCTCGCCGAGCAGGGCGTGAGCGAGCGCCTGCGCCTGCCGCACCGCCGCTTCAACCGGCAGATCGGCATGTATTCGGGGCACCGCTTCGACGTGGAAGGCAACCTGCTCACCGAGGAGCAATGGCAGGCTCGGCGTGACGAATGGCTCCCCAGCCTCGAGGATCGCAGCTACGTGAAGAGCCTCATGAAGCTCGTCAGCGAGCCGGGCAAGATGGCGGGCTGGATCGCGCCGCCCCCGAAGGGGATCAACGGGCAG
>DASUFI010000129.1:0-6628 GCA_036274635.1 Planctomycetota bacterium | reverse complement strand
CAGGAGCGAACTGGTCCTTCAGGCGCTCGGCGTCTCCTCGGCACCTCGGCGGCGCTAGACTCCCCATCGTGTCCGAGCCCGAGCACCTCCCCGAGGTCCTGCGCGAGCTGACGCGCGTCATCGAGCGCGGCGAGCGCATCGACACCGACGAGTACCTGCAGCGCTACCCCACGCTGGCGCCGGAGCTCAAGCAGTTCTTCGCCACGCGGGCCGGGGGCGAGCGGGAGGCGGGCTTCGGCGTGGGCGCGGTGGTGGACGACTACCGCATCGTCCGGGAGCTGGGGCGCGGCGGCATGGGCGTGGTGTACGAGGCCGAGCAGATCTCGCTCAAGCGGCCGGTGGCGCTCAAGGTGGTGACGCCCGCGGCGCTGCGCAGCAAGGCCGGCGTCGAGCGCTTCAAGCGCGAGGCCAACGCGGTCGCGCGCCTGTCGCACCCGCGCATCGTGGCGGTGCACGGCTTCGGGCAGACGGGCGGCATCGGCTACCTGGCCATGGAGTACGTGCCCGGCCTGAACCTGGCGGAGATCATCGACCGGCTGCGCACGGCGCGCACGCACGGCCGGCGCTTCGTGCGGGTGAGCGGCGACGACCTCGACCAGGACATCCGGGTGTGGGCGCGCGGGCGGCGGCTGGCGGGCACGGCGCCCGACGACCCGCGGCGCGACGAGGGCATCGTGCTGGACCTGCGCAACGACGCGCACATGGCGGCCTCCTTCGCGCTGGACGCGGCCGAGGCTCTCAAGCACGCGCACGCGCAGGGCGTCGTGCACCGCGACGTGAAGCCCAGCAACCTCATCCTCGACCGCAGCGGCCGCGTGAAGCTCTCGGACTTCGGGCTGGCCAAGGGCAACGACGACGGCTCGATCACGGACAGCGGCGACTTCGTGGGCTCGCCCGCCTACGTCAGCCCCGAGCAGGCCGCCGGCCGCCGCGGCCGGGTGGACGCGCGCAGCGACATCTACAGCCTCGGGGTCACGCTGTACGAGCTGCTCACGCTGGTGCAGCCCTTCGCGCGCAAGGACGTCGCGCAGGTGCTCAAGGCCATCCTCACCGTGGACCCGCCCGCGCCGGGGCGGCTGGACCCGCGCATCCCGCGCGACCTCGAGACCATCGTGATGAAGGCCATGGAGAAGGACCCGGCCAGCCGCTACCAGACCGCGGACGACATGGCCGAGGACCTGCGGCGCTTCCTGAACTTCGAGCCCATCGTGGCGCGGCCGGTCTCGCACCTCGTGCGGCTGCTGCGCGGCGCGCGGCGGCACCGCATCAAGCTGGCGCTGTCGGCCATGGGCCTGGTCATCGTCACGCTCTCGGTGCTGCTGCTCTCGGGCAGCCTCGACGTGCGCGGGCGCAGCGAGGCGGTGCGCGACATCGGCGAGCGCCTGGCGCAGCGCCAGGGCGGCGGCGCCGCGCGCGGCGTGCTGGAGCTGGTGGACGAGCTCTCGCAGCACCTCTCGGTGGCCGAGCGCCGCGAGCGCATCGAGGCCGTGGCCGACGAGGCGCGCACGCTGCTGGACACCGGGCAGTTCGGGCGCGTGGACGACGTGCTCACGCTGCTCGACGCCAAAGCCTCGCTGGGCGCCTGGAGCGATCTCGAGGGCAAGCTGCTGCAGGCCAACCTGCGCGACATCAAGGTCGACTTCGCCTGCCGCCTCGAGCAGAGCCTGCGCGAGAACCGCGAGCCGGCGCTCACCGCGCGCGAGCGCCGCGAGCGTCTCTCGGCCCTCGAGCGCCTGCTCAAGGACGCCGACCCGATGGTGTGCAAGAACGCCGCCGTCGCGCTGGGGGCCGTGGGCGCGCCCTCGTCCCTCGGCGCGCTGGTCGACGCGCTGGGCAGCCGCACCGACGAGGACGGCCGCATCGCCATCATCGACGCCCTGCGCGCGCTGGGCGACGACGACGCCGTGCCCTTCCTGCGCGAGGAGCTGCGCGCCGAGCACGAATGGGTGCGCCTCTCGGCCCTCGAGGCGCTCGATGCGCTGGACCCGCCCGACCTCGACCAGATCGTCGCGCCGCTGGCGGACGACCCGCGCAGCTTCCTGCGCGACCGGGTGCACGCGGTGCGCGAGCGCCTGGCGCAGAAGCCGCTGCGATGAAGCGCCTCGCCGCGCTCCTGTTGATCGCGCTGGGCGCCTGCGATGGCGGCCACGGGAAGCTGGGCCTCGTGATCCCGCTCACCGGTCCGCTGGCCGAGCGCGGGCACGAGATGCGCGTGGCGCTCGACCTCGCCCTGGCCGAGCTGCCGCCGGAGCAGCGCCCGGAGGTGCTGCAGGCGGACTGCGAGGGCTCGGCCCGGCGCACGACCACGGCCTTCGGCGAGCTGGCGAGCCTGGGGGCCACGGTGGTCATGGGCCCGCTCACCACGGACGAGGTCGAGGCGGCCTCGCTCGTGGCGCGCGCCGTGGGCGTCACCTGCGTGGCGCCCGCGGCCACCGGCGCGGAGCTGGGCGACGCCAGCGGCTGGACCCTGCGCCTCTGCTACTCCGACGACGACGCCGCTCACGCCCTGGCCGGCTGGGCGCGCATGCAGCTGCACCTCGAGCGCCTGGCCACCGTGGTGGACCTGCGCTCGGCCTACTCGCTCGGCCTCTCCCGCGCCTTCTCGCGCGAGTTCAGCCGGCTCAACGGGCGCATCGTGGGGGAGATCACCTACCACTCCGGCGACCCCGACGCCACGACCGTGCTGGACCAGGTGGCGGCGCTCCCCGTGCAGGGGGCGCTGCTGGCCGGCTACCTGCCGGACATCGTGCGCATGCTCGACGGCGCCTCGGACCAGCGCGTCGCCGGCCTCGTCCTGCTGGGCGGCGACGGCTGGGGCGGCGCCGGCCTGCACCAGGCCTTCGCCGGCCGCGTCGCCGGCGCGTACCACACGCGCCACTTCGACCCGCACCGCGACGACCCGCTCGTGCGGGACTTCGTGGCGCGCTGGCGCGCGGCCACCGGCGAGGAGCCTTCGGACGCAGCCGCCCTGACCTTCGACGCCGCGCGGGCCGTGCTGTCCGTCTTCGATCCGCGCGCGGACGCGCTGGAGCTGCACCGCCGGCTGCTGCGCCTGCCGCACAGCGAGGGCGTCACCGGCCCGCTCGACGTGGACCCGCGCGGAGCCGCCGCGCGCCGCCCGATCTTCCTCGAGCAGGTGCACGATCCGGCCGGTCCGTCGATCGTCACCCAGCTCTGATTTCAAGCCTCCCCCGGCACGATTTCGAACGCCCGGAATCGTGGGTCCTGGCCTTGGAAACCCCACGCCTTGTGGGATACTCGCACTCCCGCGCGTGACCGCCATCACGCCCGGACGGAGGACGGCAGGCTCTTGCGCTGCCCGTACTGCAAGGCCAACAACGACCGCGTCATCGACTCGCGCACCTCGGGAGAAGCCGACGTCATCCGCAGGCGCCGCGAGTGCCTCGAGTGCAAGGGGCGCTTCACCACCTACGAGAAGGTGGGCGAGACCCCGCTGCGCGTGGTCAAGAAGGACGGGTCCCGCGAGCCCTTCGAGCGCGACAAGCTGCTGCGCTCGATGGAGCTGGCGTGCCAGAAGCGGCCCATCAGCACGGACGTGCTGGAGAACATCGCCACCGACATCGAGGCGCGCCTGCACGAGATGTTCGAGAAGGAGGTGGCCAGCAAGTACGTGGGCCACCTCGTCATGGAGGCCCTGCGCGACCTGGACCAGGTGGCCTACGTGCGCTTCGCCTCGGTCTACCGCGAATTCAAGGACGTGAACCAGTTCCTGGACGAGCTGAAGCCGCTGCTCGACCGGGCGGCCCCCGGGGGCAAGGAGGCGCCGGCGCCCAAGGGCGCGCGCGAGCCCGCCCCGCCCGCCGCGGCGCCGCCCGCCAGCACGTCTTCCCCGTCCCGACCCAACGACAAGCCTGCCGGATCGCCGCATGGTGCAGCCCAGCCCTGACGCCGCCGCCGCCCTGCTCGTGCGCAAGCGCGACGGGCGCAGCGTGCCCTTCGACGTGGCGCGCGTGGCCACCTCGCTGGGGCGCGCGCTGGCCGGCGCCGGGCAGCAGGACCCGCTGCTGGCGCGCGACCTCGCGGCCGTGGTCGTGACCTACCTGCGCGGCCACGCCGGCGAGGGCCTGGTGGGCGCCGCCGAGATCGCGCACCTGGTGCACGAGGTGCTGCTGGGCGCCGGCTGCACCGCCGCCGCCGCCGCCTTCCGCGTGGAGCAGGAGCAGCGCGAGCGCTCGCGCCACCGCCTGCGCATCCGCGGCGCGGAGCGCGCCGATGGCGTGCGCGCCATCCCGCGCGCCGGCGACGCGGATCCCGAGGAGTGGAGCAAGGGCCGCGTCATCTCGCTGCTTGCGCGCGAGGCCGACCTGCCGGAGGGCCTGGCGCAGGAGGTGGCCGCCGAGGTGGAGCGCGGGCTCTTCGCGTCCGGCCTGCGCTCGGTCTCCGCCGCGCTGCTGCGCGAGTGGGTGGACAACGAGCTGCTGCTGCGCGGCCTGCCGGCGCGCCTGGGGCGCCACCAGTTCGTGGGCCTGGCCTCGCACGAGCTGCGCTCGGTGCTGGGCGCGCCCGCCGCGGGCCTGGCGGCCGAGCAGGAGCTGGGCGCGCGGCTCATGGAGCGCTACGCCCTGCGCGAGGTGGTCGCGCCCGACGTGGCCGCCGCGCACGAGGCCGGCCTGCTGGATCTCGAGAACCTGCGCGGCGGCGCGCGCCTCGACACCGTCGCGTTGGCCCCGTGGTCGCTGCCCGCCCTGGGGCCGGGCGGCCGCGCCGGCGCGCGCCGCGACCTGCCGCTGCTGCTGCGCCAGCTGGGCCACCTGGCCAGCCGCGAGGTGCAGCTGTGCTGGGACGGTCCCGAGCTGGACGCCGCGCGCGCCGCCGACCTGCTGGCCCAGCTGGCGGAGCCGCCCGGGCTGCGCGTGGCTGGCGCGCGCCTCGTGCTGTGCCCGCCGTCCGAGCGCGGCGCGGGCGTGGCGGCCTTCCTCGATGCCCTCGAGGAGCTGCGCGGCGGGCCCGCCGCGCGCCACGGCGCCGCGCTGCCCGGCCTGCGCCTCGCGCTGCCGGGCCTGCCGGATGCGCTGCTCGCGCGCGCGGCGGGTCTCGAGGTGGCCGATGGCCGGCTGTCCTTCGTCGCGCAGGCGCCCGAGCCGCGGCTGGTCACCGGCTCGGTCGCGCTGGACGTCGCGCGCCTCGCCCTCTCGTGCGGCCCGCGCGCCGTGCCCGCCTTCCTGGACGCGCTGGAGCACGCCGTGGAGCTGGGCCTCTCGGCGCTCGCCGCGCAGGAGGCGCTGCTCCCGGCCGCCGGCGCGCGCGCCGCGCTGCACGCCGTCACCGGACTGCGCGCCGACGTTCTGCCGGCCTGCCGCCGGCTGGCCCTCTGCGGCTTCGACGAGGCCGCGTGCGTGCTGCTGGGCGACGGACCCCGGGCGCGCGCCAACCGCCTCGACCTGGCCGCGGCCACCGGCGAGCGCATCGCCGAGGTGCTGGGTCGGGAGGCGCCGGGCCTGCCGGTGCGCCTCGGGCGCGCGGGCGCCGTGGCGCGCGAGCGCTTCGGGCGCCTCGACCTGCAGGCCTTCGCCGACGCGCGCGACCGCCTGCCGCTGGCCACGCACCGCGAGGGCTTCCGCTACGATGCCGCCGTGCTCCTGGCAGCGGGCGCCGACGCGGCCGCCGCCGGAAACCTGGCCGCGCGCGCCGCGCAGCTGCTGGGCCTGTCGCCCGACGGCCCCGCGCCACGCTGCACCGGCGGCGCCGACCAGCGCACGGACTTCCTGCGCGCCTACGCCCACGTCTTCGCCCCCCAAAGGGACGCCGCGCCATGCGCCTGACCCGCGTCGAGATCCACGGCTTCAAGTCCTTCGCCGACCGCGTGCAGCTCGACCTGCCGCCGGGCCTGACGGCCGTGGTCGGCCCGAACGGCTGCGGCAAGAGCAACGTGATCGACGCCATCAAGTGGGCGCTGGGCGAGCAGCGGCCCTCCGCGCTGCGCGGCGACGAGATGCTGGACGTGATCTTCAAGGGCAACGGCGCGCGCACCGCGCGCAACTTCGCCGAGGTCTCGCTGCACTTCGACAACGCCAGCCGCACGCTGCCCATCGACTTCAGCGAGGTGGTCGTGACGCGCCGGCTGTTCCGCAGCGGCGAAAGCGAATACCTCATCAACCGCCAGCCGCAGCGCCTCAAGGACGTGCGCAACCTGCTCATGGACACCGGCCTCGGGACCGGGGCTTACTCGATCATGGAGCAGGGGCGCATCGACGCCATCCTGTCCGCCGATCCGCAGGACCGCCGGCGCATCTTCGAGGAGGCGGCGGGCATCTCGCGCTACCGCGCGCGGCGCCGCGAGTCCGAGAGCAAGCTGGAGCGCACCGACCAGAACCTGCTGCGCCTCGCCGACGTCACCGGCGAGCTGGAGGCGCGCGTGCGCAGCCTCAAGCAGCAGGCCGGCCGCGCGCGCAGCTTCCTCTCCGCCCGCGACCGGCTGCGCGCGCTCAAGGCGCGCTTCTACGTGCACCGCTGGGAGGAGCTGGGCGCGCTGGCCAGCGAGCACCAGCGCGAGGCGCTCGTCGTGGAGGCCGCCGACCGCGACGCGCGCGCGGCGCTGCACGCGGCGCGCGAGGAACTCGCCGCGCTGCAGGCCGCGCTCGACACAGCGCGAGCGGGCGTCGACGCC
>DASUFI010000128.1:0-3702 GCA_036274635.1 Planctomycetota bacterium | reverse complement strand
TCCCGTGGACCATGGACGAAACGGCGCTGGCGGTGGACAAGGTGCGCTTCATCGGCGACGAGGTCGCGGCCGTGGCAGCCGTGGACGAGGACACGGCCAACGCCGCCGTGCGGCTGATCCGGGTGGAGTACGAGCTGCTGCACCCGTACCTCGACCCGCAGGAGTCCGCGCGCCGGCACGAGCCCGCCATCCACGAGGGGCACAAGGGCGGCAACGTCTCCAAGCACGTGCGGCTGGAGTTCGGGGACGTGGACGCGGCTCTTGCGGCCTCGCCGGTGGTGGTGGAGGACGACTACTCCTTCCACGGCACGGCGCACGCGCCCATCGAGATGCACTGCGCCGTGGCGCGCTACGGCGGCGATGGCGTGCTCACCGTGTGGTCGTCCACGCAGATCCCGCACTACGTGCACCGCGCGCTGGCGCGGGTGCTCGAGCTGCCCGCGCACCGCATCCGCGTCATCCAGCCCGAGGTGGGCGGGGCCTTCGGCGGCAAGAGCGACCCCTTCGCCTTCGAGTTCTGCGCGGCGCTGCTCGCGATGCGCACCGGGCGCCCGGTGAAGTTCCTGCTCACGCGCGAGGAGACCTTCTACACGCACCGCGGCCGGCACCCCATGGCCATGCGCTTCCGCACGGGCTGCGACAAGGACGGCCGGATCACGGCCGTCGATTCGCGCATCCTCATCGACGGCGGCGCGTACAGCAGCTTCGGCCTCGTGACCACCTACTATGCCGGCCAGCTGCTGTGCGGGCCGTGCGACTTCCCCACGTATCGCTTCGACAGCACGCGCGTGTTCACCAACAAGCCGCCCTGCGGCCCCAAGCGTGGGCACGGCAGCGTGCAGCCGCGCTTCGCGCTCGAGATCCAGCTCGACCGCATGGCCGCGAAGCTCGGCCTCGACCCCATCGAGTTCCGGCGGCGCAACTTCGAGGGCAGCAACCACCGCACGGTGAACGGCCAGCTCGTCACCAGCAACGGCTTCCTCGAGTGCCTGGCCAAGGTGGAAGCGGCCAGCGGCTGGAAGGACAAGCGCGGCAAGCTGGGGCCGAGCCAGGACGGGCGCACGGCGCGCGGCATCGGCTGCGCCGGCAGCATGTACATCTCCGGCACGAACTACGCCGTGTACCCCAACGACATGCCGCAGTCCGGGATCCTGGTGAAGCTGGACCGCAGCGGGCTCGCCACGGTCTTCACCGGCACGTCCGAGATCGGGCAGGGCTGCAGCTCCGTCATGGCCACGATCGTGGCCGAGGAGCTGGGGCTGCGCCTCGACCAGGTGCGCGTCTGCGCCGCGGACAGCGACCTCACGCCGGTGGACCTCGGCGCCTACAGCTCGCGCATCACGCTCATGGCGGGCAACGCCGCCCTCGACGCCGCGCGCAAGCTGCGCCTCAAGGTGCAGGAGGCCGTGGGCGAGAAGCTGGGCGTGCCGGCCGGGCAGGTCGTGCTGGCCGATGGCGCCGCCTGCGACCGCCTCGACCCCGGCCGGCAGGTGGAGTCGGGCGAGGCCTTCCGCCTCGCGGAGGCGAAGTTCGAGACGCTCGCGGCCGCCGGCTCCTACAACACGCCGGAGCGCGGCGGAGCCTACCGCGGTGGCACCATCGGCGCCTCGCCGGCCTACTCCTTCACCGCGCACGTGGTCGAGTGCGAGGTGGATCTCGAGACGGGCGAGGTGCGCGTGCCGCGCGCCTGGATCGCGCACGACTGCGGCCGCGCCATCAGCCCGGTGCAGGTGGAGGGCCAGATCGAGGGCAGCACCTACATGGGACTGGCCGAGGCGCTCATGGAGAGCCACGAGGTCTACGAGGATCCGCGCTTCCCCGACGCGGGCCTGCACATGCGGCCCTCGCTGCTCGAGTACACGCTGCCCACCTCGATGGACGTGCCCGACATGAAGGCGCTCATCGTCGAGTCGGTGGACCCCGAAGGGCCCTACGGCGCGAAGGAGGCCGGCGAGGGCCCGCTGCACGGCTCGCTGCCGGCGCTGGCGAACGCGATCTACGACGCCACGGGCGTGTGGCTGACCAAGCTGCCCTTCACGCCGCCGCGCGTGCTCGCGGCGCTGCGCGCGGCGGGCGTGCGCTGCGGCGCGGACATTGCGCTGCGCAAGGCGCTGGAGCGCAGGGAAGGCGGCGAGCGCGTCGGCGTGGGGGGCAGCGTGATGGCGGCGGAGCGGCCTCAGGTCGGCTGAGGCGCGCAGCCCGCGTCGGGCATCTCGTCAAGCTGTCGGTCGGCCGTCGCGACTGGACGATTCCGTCGCCGAGGTGTAGAAAGCCACGTTCTGCGAGCGTGCCGGGACACGGCATATCGCGGTTCGGCACCCGTGCTCGTCTCGCTCGCTGCGGCGGACCTCACGGCCAAGGTCATCGAGTCATCTGAGCCCACCTCCCGGGGATTCCTCCATGTTGCTGCCCAGCTTCCGCGCGACCCGCGCCGTCGTCCTGCCCGTCGTCTGCTGCCTGCTCGCCGGAATCGCCCGCGCGGACGAGATCACGACCAACCTCACCGGCAAGGTGGTTGCGATCACCGCGACCAACAATCCGGATGCCATCGCGCAGCTCGACGCGCTGGGCGTGCACGTGGGCAGCAAGGTCACGGGATTCATCACGATCGAGTCGACGACGCCTGGCGTGCAGGTGACCCAGGCGCCCTACGACTTCATGCAGTACGACAACGCCGTCACGGACTTCTCCCTTGCGGCCGGCTCCTGGGAGCTGAGCTTCATCGCGCCACCGGGGTTCACGGTGGACTTCGTGACGGTCGCCGACAACGCGACCACGCCCGGCACGAAGTTCAAGTTCGACGCCTGGTCGGCTTCGGTCCAGGCGACGGACACGGACCTCATCCTGTCGGATGGCCCGCTCGTCGACTACGGCTCGAGCCTCTGGGACTTCATCCAGCTACCGCCCAAGGCCAGCAAGGATGACGGCCTCGTGCAGGACCTCTCCAAGTACAAGAGCGAGCAAGCCTTCGCCTTCGCCGGCTTCGGCGGCACCATCTCGATCGAGTTCGACAAGACGGGCGGCGGCGGCTCCACCGCGGATCCGACCGCGCTCGCGCGGCAGGGCGAGCTGAAGGCCGCGGCCAAGCTGGGCAAGTCGGTGCTCAAGGGCCTCGGCGTGCTCGCGGCGGCGGGGCCGGACAAGGATCCGCTCGGCACGAAGGAGACGGCGTTGCTCCAGGACTCGAGCGACACCTTCGGCATCAAGTTCGTGGCGGCCGTCAACAAGGCGCTCAAGAAGGGCGGCTCGGCGCCGCTGGACGCGGGCGACAAGCAGGCGGCCACCGACTACCTCATGCAGGGCCTCGTCGCGCAGGCCGACGCCATCACCAAGGGCACGGACACCGCCAGCAAGGACGACCGCGCGCTGCGCGGCAAGATCCTCAAGGCCCTGGCCGCCGAGTGCAGCGCCGACTTCATGGCGCACAGCAAGGACGCCAAGAAGCCCGACGCCGACAAGCTGGCCGACAAGCTGGCCAAGTCGCGCGCCAAGCTCGCGAAGCTGGTGGGCAAGGCGCTGGACAAGGCGGCCAAGCAGGGCGTCGTCTACGAGGGGCCGGGCGCGGACGAGATGTCCGACGCCCTGACGGCCTTCATCGACGGCTTCGTCGAGCTGACGCAGACCGGCGTGGAGTGAGCGCCGGCCGCGCCTGACGGCGCCGGCGCGGCCCGCCATCACGGCGCGCGGGCTGGTCGCCGGCTC
>DASUFI010000127.1:0-23591 GCA_036274635.1 Planctomycetota bacterium | reverse complement strand
ATGAGCAGGGTGCTCACCGAGCGCACGCCGTAGCTGGTGACGTCCACCACCGGCTCGCGCAGGCGCGACGCGGCCGCCGCCTCATCCGCCTTCTGGCGGCGGAGCAGGGCGGCCGACAGGATGAGCAGCCCCTTCACCAGGATCGCCAGCAGCGCCGTCGCGATGGCCGCCCGCAGCAGCGCCCACAGCATCTGGTCGGGCGAGCGCCGCTCGAGCGCCTCGTGCAGGGCGCGCTCCAGGTTGGCCCGGGCCTGCTCGAAGCTGGCGTCGACGGTCTCGGCGGTGCCGCCGGCCACGTCGCCATCGGCCAGACCCAGCACGCCCGCGCCCGCCACGAACAGCAGGCTCCCCCCATGGATGCGCTTGAGCGTCACCGGCGAGATCGTGTGCCTCTCGACCAGCGAGTCGAGGATCGCGCGCGCGCTCTCGGCGCGCTCGACTGGCGTGCGCCCGAAGATGCGCGCGCGCAGCGGGACGATCTCCCGGTTCTCGTAGGTGAACGCCACCGGCTCGGCGCGGGCGTCGTCCTCGATGAGATCCTGGATCTCGTCGAAGCTCCGCGGGAGCTCGGCCGCGCCGTGGCCCGGCGCGGCGGCGTCCTGCGCCGGCACCCGGGCCGCCGCCAGCAGCCCGGCGATCAGCAGCGCGGCGCGGAGCAGCCACGCCCGCCCGGACGAGTGCACGAACCGGGTCAGTTCAGGTCGTCCTCGGGATAGACCTTGCCGAAGCCCGCGGCGACCTCGAGGGCGACGCCCGTGTGCGTCCACAGCCAGGATTCATTCGCGCTGCTGAAGGTCTCCCCGGCGGCCGAGCCGCCCGTGTCCCCGAAGCGGAAGCTGGCCTCGGCGAACGCTCCGCTCTGCCACTTGCCCTGCTCGACGGCCGCGACGACCTCGGGAGTGCTCAGCGTGGCCACCATGTAGTAGCCCTTCACCGCGATGCCGGGCCCGATGCCGAAGCGCGTCATGCGGACGTAGACCAGCTTGCCGCTGGCGTTGTCCTGGACCACGCCGTAGGCGTTGGCGAAGGTGAGGAAGCCGGGGTGGATGGCGAAGCCGCTCAGGAAGACGTAGCCGGGCGCGGTGGCGATCCTGTCCTTGGCCTCCGGGCTGCGCTCGTAGAGCTGCTTGAGCGCCTCGTCGCGGACCATGAGGGTGTAGGCCGTCTTCTCGGCCACCGTCTCGCCCTCGGGCGAGGCGCAGCCGGCGAGGAGCGCGAGACCGACGACGAAGGGCAGGAGTGGAGTGCGCATGGCCCTGGTTCCCGAAGGGTTGGAGCGGGAGGTCGCGTGCCTTCTACATCCCCCCGTCCACGGGTGCAAGGGCGCCGGCGGCCCGCCCCGCGGCGCGTCCCGCGGGGCGACCGATCAGTATTTCTGCGGCACGAAGCGCCGGCCCTTGAGCGGTGCGAGGTCGTCGTAGGCGCCCTTGTTCGAGCGCCTCGGCAGCTTCACCTTGTGCGCCGGCAGCTTCTTGTGCGGGATCTGCTTGAGCAGGTGGGCGATGAGGTTGAGGCGCGCGCGCCGCTTGTCGTCGGACATGAGGATGTGCCAAGGCGCGAACTTGGTGTCGGTGGCCTTCAGCATGCGGTCGCGCGCGCGCGAGTACTCGTACCACTTGCTGCGCGAGGGCAGGTCCATGGGCGAGAGCTTCCACTGGCGCAGCGGGTCGGCGATGCGCGCCTCGAACCGGCGCTTCTGCTCCGCGTCGCCGACCTCGAGCCAGTACTTCAGCAGCTGGATGCCGCCGTCGACGACGTAGCGTTCGATTTCAGGGCACAGCTCGAGGAAGCGCTCGTACTGGTCGTCGGTGGTGAAGCCCATGACCTTCTCGACGCCGGCGCGGTTGTACCAGCTGCGGTCGAAGATCACGATCTCGCCCGCGGCCGGGAAGTGCTGCATGTAGCGCTGCATGTACATCTGCGACTTCTCGCGGTCGGACGGCGCGGGCAGCGCGACGACGCGGAAGACGCGCGGGCTGACGCGCTCGGTGAGGGCGCGGATGGTGCCGCCCTTGCCCGCCGCGTCGCGCCCCTCGAAGACGACGATGACGCGCAGCCCCTTGTGCTTGACCCACTCCTGCAGCTGGCACAGCCGGGCCTGCAGCTTGCGCAGCTCCGCCTCGTACGTCTTGGCCTTCACGGGCTCGTCCTCCGGGTGAGGGAATCACGGTGTGCGTCACGGCGCGCGGCGGCGTCGCCCGCGCGCGTCACGGTGCCGGCGCCGGCTGGGCGGGCTGCGGCTGCGCGGCGGGCTCCTGCTGCTCCGCGGGCCAGCCGCCGCCGAGGGCCTTGTAGAGCTGGACGAGGGCGATGAGCTGGTCGCGGATGATCTCCGACTCGGTCAGCTGCGCGTCGAAGAGCGAGCGCTGCGCGTCGAGCACCTCGAGGTAATCGGACACGCCGCCCTGGTAGCGCAGCTCGGCCAGCTCCAGCACCTTGTTCTCGGCCGTGACGCGCTCGGTCTCGGCGCTGCGCCGCTCGCCCGCCTTGGCGTAGCCCACCAGCGTGTCGTCCACCTCGCGGAAGGCCTGCAGGATGGACTGCTCGTAGGCGAACAGCGCCTGGCGCTGCAGCGACTCGGCGACGTTCACGCGCTCCTCGTTCTGGCCGGAGTTGAAGATGGGCTGCAGCACGTTGCCGGCGATGGACCAGGTGCGCGCGCCGTTGTCCAGCAGGTCCTTGAGGTCGGTGCTCTCGCCACCGTAGAAGCCGGTGATCGAGATGGACGGGTAGAGCAGGGCCTTGGCCTCGCCGATGCGCGCGTTGGCCGACGCGAGCTGCTGCTCGGCCGCGAGCAGGTCGGGGCGCCGGTCGAGCAGCGCCGCGGGCAGGCCGGCCGGGACCTGCGCGGGCACGGGCAGCTCGCCCAGGGCCTGGCCACGCCGGATCGGACCGGGGTTGCGACCGAGCAGCACCGAGAGCTGGTTCTCCTTCTGGGAGACGAGCCGCTCGAAGTTGTGCGTGAAGGACTCGATGCGGTGGTACTCGGCCTGCGCCTGGCGCCAGTCGAGCTCCGAGGTGAGGCCCCCGTCGAAGCGGTCCTTGGCCAGGTCGACGTAGGCGCGCCGCGACTCGAGCGTGCTGCGCGAGATCTCCAGGCTGCGGTCGAGCTCGCGCAGCTCCATGTAGGTGCTGGCCACGTCGGCCACCAGGGCGATCACGATCGCGCGACGCGTCTCCTGGGTGGCGAACAGGATGGCCCGGTCCGCCTCGGTGGCCCGCGCGATGCGGCCGAAGATGTCGAGCTCCCAGAACAGGCTGCCGCCGGCGGAGTAGAGGTCGCCGTTCTCGTCGGTCGAGGGCGGCAGGATCGGGATGCTCTGCTTGCTCAGCTGCACCTCGCCGGCCGAAGCCTGCGCGTCCACCTTCGGCGCCAGGTCGGCGCTGGTGATGCCGTAGCGGGCGCGCGCCTCCTGGATGCGCTCGACGGCGATGGCGAGGTCCTTGTTGTCCTCGAGCGCGACGCGGATCAGCTCCTGCAGCACCGGGTCCTGGAAGAGCTCCCACCAGGGCGTGTTGGCCAGCGTGTCGGCCTCGGCCTGGTCCACCTCGCGCCAGTGCTCGGGCAGCGGCACCTCGGGCCGCACGTAGTCCGGTCCCAGCTTGCAGCCGCCGGCGAGCAGCACGACCAGGACGGCGAGGGCCCGCCGGCGCGCCATCTCAGTGCCCTCCTCCGTGGCCGGCCGCCGGCTGCGTGCCCGCGGCCGGCGTCCGCCCCTCGTCGTGGCCCTTCTTGCGGCCCAGGTGCTCGACGAAGGCGAAGTTGCCGGGGATGAGGAACACGCCCAGGAAGGTCGCGATGAGCATGCCCCAGAACACCGCGGTGCCCATGACGTTCTGCGCGCCGGCGCCCGCGCCCGTGGCGCGCATGAGCGGCACCACGCCGAGGATGAAGGCGAAGGCCGTCATGAGGATGGGCCGGAAGCGCAGGCGCGCCGACTCCAGCGCCGCGTCGTTGACGGTCATGCCGCCTTCGTACTTGGCCTTGGCGAACTCGACGATGAGGATCGCGTTCTTGGCGGCCAGGCCGATGAGCATGATGAGGCCCACCTGCACGTAGACGTTGTTGTCGTAGCCCGCGAGCCAGACGCCGAAGAAGGCGCCCAGGGCCACGAGCGGCGACCCCAGCAGCACGGCCCATGGCAGCCGCCAGCTCTCGTACATGGCGGCCAGCAGCAGGAACACGAACACGATCGCGAGGACGAAGGTGGGCAGGGCGGGCGGCGCCACCTTCTCCTGGTAGGACAGCGACGAGTAGGCGAAGCCCATCTCCCTGGGCATGGTCTCCGCGAACACCGCCTCCAGCGCGGCCAGCGCCTGGCCCGACGTGTAGCCCGGCGCGGGCACGCCGTTGATCTCGACCGAGCGGAACAGGTTGAAGCGCGTGGTGATCTCGGCGCCCGGCTCGCTGGACACCTTGATCATCGTGGACAGCGGCACCATGTTGTCCGTGGTGCTGCTGCGCACGTACAGCTGGCCGATGTCCGACGGCACGCGCCGCTGCGCGGCCTCCGCCTGCACGTAGACGCGGTACAGGCGCCCGAAGCGGTTGAAGTCGTTCACGTAGGCGCCGCCCAGCGAGGCGGACATGGCGTAGAAGACCTCGTCCACCGGCACGCCCAGCTTGCGCGCCTTGTCCCGGTCGAGGTCGACCTTGACCTGCGGGTAGGTGGGGTCGAAGGACGTGAAGAGGTTGGCCAGCTCGGGCCGCTGGCGCGCCGCCGCGAGGAAGGCGCGCGACTGCTCGCCGAGCTGGGCCACCGACAGCGAGCCGCTGCGATCCTGCAGCAGGAAGTTGAAGCCCGCCGACGCGCCGAAGCCCGAGATCGTGGGGACGTTGAAGGGGAAGGCCACCGCCTCCGGCAGGGCCGCCAGCTGGCGCTGCAGGCCGGCCATGATGCCGCGCGCGTGCAGCGCCGCGCCCTTGCGCTCCTCCCAGGGCTTGAGGCGCATGAAGATGGTGCCGAAGTTCGGCTGGTAGGTGCTGGTCACCGCGCCGTAGCCGCCGATCGTCTGGTAGGACTCGACGCCGTCCGTCTGCGCCAAGATGCCCTCGACCTGCGCCAGCAGCGCGCTGGTGCGCTCGAGCGAGGCGCCCGGCGGCAGCTGCACGGCGATGCCGAGGATGCCCTGGTCCTCGTCGGGGATGAAGCCGGCGGGCAGCAGGCTGCCGAACCAGCCCGCGCCCACGATGACCACGCCCACGAGCAGGATGGTGAGCACGGCCTTGCGCACGAGCAGCCGCGAGACGCCGACGTAGCCGCTGGTCGTGCGGTCGAAGACCTTGTTGAAGCCCCTGAAGAAGCCCCCCAGCGGCCCGCGCATGGGCTTGGCGGGCTTGAGCAGCATGGCCGAGAGCGCCGGCGAGAGCGACAGCGCGCTGAAGGCCGACAGCAGCACCGAGATCGCGATGGTCAGCGCGAACTGCTGGTACATCCGGCCCGTGAGGCCGCCCAGCAGCGCCACCGGCACGAACACCGCGGACAGGATGAGCGCGATGCCGATGACCGGCCCCGACACCTCCTTCATCGCCTGCACGGTCGCGTCGTGCGGCGACATCCCGTGCTCGATGTGGTGGATGACGGCCTCGACCACCACGATGGCGTCGTCCACCACGATGCCGATGGCCAGCACGAGGCCGAACATGGACAGCGTGTTGACCGAGAAGCCCATCATCGGGAAGAAGATGAAGGTGCCGACGAGCGAGACGGGCACCGTGAGCAGCGGAATGAGCGTCGCGCGCAGGTTCTGCAGGAAGATGAACACGACCAGCGTGACGAGGATCACCGCCTCGACGAAGGTGTGCACGATCGACTCGATGGACGCCTCGACCGCGGGCGTCGTGTCGTAGACGATCTTGTAGTCCATGTCCGGCGGGAACAGCTCCTTCGCGGTGGCCATCGCCTCGTAGATGGCCTCCGACGCCTTGAGCTGGTTGGCGCCCGGCAGCAGGTACACCGCCATCGCGCCGGCCGGCTTGCCGTCGAGGCGCCCGAAGGCGTCGTAGTTCTGCGAGCCGAGGTCGGCGTGGCCCACGTCGCGGATGCGGATCTGCGCGCCGCCCTCGGTCTCGCGCAGGATGATGCCCTCGAACTCCTCGGCCGTGACGAGGCGGCCGGGCGCGCTGACCGTGTAGGTGAACTCCTGGTCGGGCGGCGAGGGCGCCCCGCCGATCTTGCCCGCCGGTGCCTGGAGGTTCTGCTCCTTGATGGCCCGGATGACGTCCGCCGGGGTCAGGCCCAGCTTGGCCATGCGGTCCGGCTCGAGCCAGATGCGCATGCTGTAGTCGGTGCCGCCGAACAGGTCCACCTGCGCCACGCCGGGGATGCGCAGCAGCTGGTCGCGCAGGTTGATGCCGCAGTAGTTGATCAGGAAGTTCGCGTCGTAGGTCTGCCCGGGCGAGTACAGCGAGATGAGCATGAGGATGCTCGGGCTCATCTTCTTGACCGTGATGCCCTGCGCGATGACCTCCTGCGGCAGGCGCGCCTGCGCGGCGGACACGCGGTTCTGCGTCAGGACGTTGGCCGTGTCCTGGTCGACGCCCACCTGGAAGTTGACGTCGAGCTGCATGCGGCCGTCGCTGGTGTTCGACGACTTCATGTAGATCATGTTCTCGACGCCGTTGACCTCCTGCTCGATCGGCGTGGCCACGGACTGCTCGACGGCCAGCGCGGACGCGCCCGGGTAGTTGGCCGTGACGCGGATGTTCGGCGGCGCGAGGAAGGGGTACTGCTCGATGCTCAGGCCCTTGAGCGTCGCCAGGCCCAGCAGCAGGATCACGATCGAGATGACGATCGCGACGATGGGCCGCCGGATGAAGAACTGGGCCATGGTCTAGTGCGGCTCGCCGGACCCGGCGTCCGCTGGCGCGGTGCCCTGGCCGGCCTCGCCCTCCTCGGCGGCGACGAGCTCGGGCGCCACCTTCATGCCCGGGCGCACCTTCTGCAGGCCCTCGACGATGACGCGCTCGTCGCCCTTGAGGCCGGACGCGATGAGCCACTGCGTGCCCACGCGCTCGCCGGGCGTGACCACGCGCTGCTCGGCCGTGTCGTCGGCGCCCACGACCATGACGTTGAAGAAGCCCTGCACCTCCTGCACCGCGCGCTGCGGCACCAGCAGCGCGCCCGCCACGGTACCCACCTTGCAGCGCACGCGCGCGTACTGCCCCGGGCGCACGAGCTGCTCGGGGTTGGGGAAGGAGGCCTCGACCAGGATGGTGCCGGTGCGCGTGTCGACGTTGCGGTCGACGAAGACCAGCGTGCCGGGGTGCGGGAAGAGCGTGCCGTCCGCCAGCACCATCTCGAAGTTGGCCTCGCGCTCCTGCTGCTCACGCGGCGGGCCCTTGCCGCGCGAGAGCTCGAGGTAGTCCTTCTCGGGGATCGCGACCTGCACGTGGATGGGGTCGATGCGCGAGATGTGCGTGAGCAGCGTGTTCTGCCCGCGGCCCACCAGCGTGCCGGGATAGACCTCGGTCTTGCCGACCATGCCCGCGTCGGGCGCGCTGATGCGCGTGTAGGAGAGGTCGATCACGGAGCGGTCGACCACGGCCTTGGCCGCCTCCACCGCGGCCGAGGCGGCGCGCTCGAGCGACACGGCGGTCTCGTACTGCTCGCGCGAGATGGCGTTCTTCGCGACCAGCGGCTCGTAGCGCACGACGTCGTTGTGCGAGCGCGTGTACTGCGCCTCGGCTTCCGCGAGCTGGCCCTTGGCCTGCGCCACGACGGTCTCGGCCGGCCCCGGGTCGATGGTGTAGAGCAGGTCGCCCTGCTTGACCAGCGAGCCCTCCTTGTAGTCCACGCTCTGGATGAAGCCCTCGACACGTGCGCGGATGTCGATCTCGGTGTTGCCGAGCGTCTCGCCGATGGCTTCGACGTAGATCGGGACGTCCCGCTTCTCCACGGCGATGACCTTCACCGGCGGTGGCGGCGGCGGCGCGGGCGCGGGCTTGTCCGGACAGGCGGGCAGCAGCAAGGCGGACAGCAGGAGGAGCGCGCGCCTCCGGATCGATGCGTGCATGGGCACCTTCTCGCGC
Source organism: Planctomycetota bacterium (assembly GCA_036274635.1). Lineage (GTDB taxonomy): Bacteria > Planctomycetota > B15-G4 > B15-G4 > B15-G4 > DASUFI01. Next base: position 15,559 of record DASUFI010000127.1, on the reverse strand, counting down.
GAGGCCGAGGATCCCGCGAAGAGCTTCCCGCGGGCCCGGGAGCATAGCCCTTGGCCTCGCCGGGGATCAATGCGGCGCCTTGCGGCGCGGCCCGTCGCGGCTGATGATGACCGTCTCGCCATCGCGGGCTGCAGCGCCAGACCCGAGGATGGCCGAGCTCCGGCGGAGCCTCGTGATGACCTCCTCCGACACGACCGTCGCGCGCGCGCGCGCCCTCGCCTGGCGCCGCGGCGCGCAGCTCGCGCTGCTGGCCCTCGCGGCGGTGCTGCCCGGTTGCCGCTCGCCGCAGGGCGTCGACAACGTGGGCGCCAAGGAGGTGCTCACCGAGCTCGAGTCGAGCGCGCTCAACTCCGACGAGCCCAGCGCGAGCACGCGCCAGACGCTGGCCATGCTGGGCCTGCAGTCGTCCTGGGAGACCGATCCCGAGCGCACGCTCATCCAGCTGCGCGCGCTGGCCGTTCAGAGCCTCGACCGCAACCTGTACTTCACGCTGGCCGAGCTGCACTTCGTGCGCGCGCGCGAGACGGGCGACCACCGGCACGACTTCGCCGCCGTGCTGTGCGCCTACTGGTTCCTGATGTCCAAGTCCATGGCGGTGCCGCCCGACCCCTTCGACCGGCGCTTCCGCCAGGCCTGCGACCTCTACAACGTCTGCCTGCTGCGCGCGCTGCACGGCCCTGGCGAGGACATCGACCTCGAGCCCGGCCTGGTGCACATCCCGGGCGGGAAGCTGGACATCCGCACCGATCGCTCCGCCTTCCCCTTCGGCGAGGACCTGATCGACAGCTTCGTCTGCGCGGACGACCTCGCGGTGCGCGGCTTCGACGTGCGCAACCGCGACTTCGGGCTGGGGCTGCCCCTCGTGGGCCACGGCACCAACACGGACACGGCCAACCCGGCGCAGCGCTACCTGCCCAAGCGGCTGAACGTCCCCGGAACCGCCTTCCTGCGCGTGCAGGACGAGCCCCGGGCCTGGGACGAGGGCGGCCAGCTGCACGCCCGCCTCGAGCTGTACTCGGCCTTCGACGCGCCCAGCGTCGACGTCAACGGCGAGCGCGTCCCGCTCGAGACCGACGTGACCGCCTCGCTGGCCTACGCGCTCGAGCGCTCGATCGTGTGGGACTTCGAGCTGGGCAGCTTCATGGGCGACGAGTACGACACCAAGCTCGGGCTCTTCATGCTGCAGCCCTACGTGCCGGGCCGCATCCCCGTCGTGCTCGTGCACGGCACCTTCTCGAGCCCGGCGCGCTGGGCGCCCATGTTCAACATGCTGCTGGCCGACCCGGTGCTGCGCTCGCGCTGCCAGTTCTGGTTCTTCATGTACTCGACCAGCAACCCCATCGCCATCTCGGGCAAGCTGCTGCGCGAGGCGCTGACGCAGGTCGGGACCGACCTCGACCCGCAGGGCAAGGACCCGGCGCTCTCGCAGATGGTCGTCATCGGCCACAGCCAGGGCGGCCTGCTCACCAAGATGATGGTGACCGACTCCGGCGACGCTGTCTGGGACTCGATCTCGCCCACCGTGCCCGTCTCCGACTTCGACCTGACGCCGGAGACGCGCAAGCTGGTCGCGGAGTCGCTGTTCTGGAAGCGCGTCCCGAACGTGAACCGCGTGGTCTTCATCGCCACGCCGCAGCGCGGCAGCTTCATGACCACCGGCTGGGTCGGCAGCATCATCAACATGTTCGCGGGCCTGCCCAAGAAGATCGGCAACTCGGTCGGGGACATCGTCGGCAAGAACCGCGACAAGCTGCCGCCCGAGCTGCGCGACCGCATCCCCACCGCCGTGGACAACATGCAGCCGACGAACCCCTTCCTCATGGGCCTGTCGTCGCTGACCATCGATCCCTCGGTGCACTACCACTCGATCATCGCAGTGACGGAGCGCGCGACGCCGGAGACGGGCGACGACGGCATCGTCGAGTACCGCAGCGCGCACCTCGAGGACGCCGCGTCGGAGTTCGTCGTGACCTCGAGCCATTCGTGCCAGGCCAACCCGCTGGTCATCCGCGAGGTGCGCCGCATCCTGCTGGAGCAGATCGCGGCGTGGGACGCGGCGCGTGGCGCGACCGCGCCGCCGCCGACTCCGCCGGCGCCGGCACCCGCCGCACCGCCGGCGACCGGCCCGTCGCGATGACGCTGCGGAGCGTCGCGGGCGTCGTCGTCCGCGTGCTCGGGCTGATCGTCGCCCTCCCGCCGCTGCTGCTCTGGGCGCCGGCCGCGCTGTGGTTCGACGGGCCGGCCTCGCGCGGCCTCGCCGGCGCGCTGGCCGCGGTCTGGGTCGTGCTCGTGATCGTCATCCTCGTGCGCGTTCGGCCGCCGCGGCGCGCCGCGCTCGTGCTCGCGGCGCTGTTCGCGCTGCTGCTGGCGTGGTGGTTCTCGATCCCGCCCCGCAACGACCGCAACTGGCAGCCGGACGTCGCACGTCCCGCGCACGTCGAAGTCCAGGGCAGCCAGGTCACCATCCAGAACGTGCGCGACTTCGAGTACCCGCCGGGCGCGCCGCCCGTCGAGCGCTGGGAGACGCGTCGCTACGACCTCGAGCAGCTCGTCGGCGTCGACATGTTCCTCAGCTACTGGGGTCCCACGCTCATCTGCCACACCATCACGAGCTGGGAGTTCGCCGACGGCCAGCACCTCGCGATCTCCATCGAGACGCGCAAGGAGGTGGGCGAGGAGTACTCGGCCATCCGCGGCTTCTTCCGGCAGTTCGAGGTGTACTACGTGGTGGCGGACGAGCGCGACGTCATCGGCGTGCGCGCCGGCGAGCGCGGCGAGACGGAGTACCTCTACAGGCTCCGCGTGCCGCTGGACAAGGCGCGCGACCTGCTGCTGGACTACCTGCGCGAGGTCGACCGGCTCGACCACGCGCCGCAGTGGTACAACGCGCTGACGCACAACTGCACGACCAACATCCGCTGGCACGCGCGCGACGTCGGCGCGGAGCGGCCCTTCGACTGGCGGCTCGTCGTCAACGGCTACCTCGACGAGCTGGGCTACGAGCGCGGCCAGCTCGACACCAGCCTGCCCTTCGCCGAGCTGCGCGCGCGCAGCAACGTCACGGACGAGGCGCGTTCCGCGCTGGGCGCCGACGACTTCTCCGCCCGCATCCGCGAGGGACTGCCGCCGCGGCCGAAGTGACCGGCACTAGCGGCGTCCGCGGAAGCCGCCGAAGCCGCCGCCAAGTCCTCCGGCACCGAAGGCTCCGGCACCGAGGTTGGCGCCACCGAGCCCGCCACCGCCGAAGCGCTGCCCGGCATTGAACTGGCCGAGGTTGCGCGAGTAGGCGTCCTGGTTCAGGCCGGCCAGGTTGTCATGGGCCGCCCACGGCGACTGGCCGCCCATCGCGCCCGGATGCGCCTCCGCGCCGCCCAGGCCGCCGCTGCTCGACGCCCCGCTCGCCAGCGTGTTGCCGCCCGGCTGGTGGGCCGTGTCGGTCCAGCCCGAGCCCGCGCTGTAGGACTGCCACGTCCCGTCGCTGTCCTTGCGGTAGACGTTGCCGTCGTGCCCGGCATAGATGTCGCCGCCGCTCGTGGTCGCCACGGTGCTGTTGCCCGCGTGCACGCCCTGCGCCGACTGGCCGGCCGAGTCCTCGGCCCAGCCGTGCGTCACGCCGGCGGAGTTGGTGACGTGGCCGGCCTGGGCCCACTTGTCGCCCTGCGAGACGGCGGTGCTCCCCCACGACTCGTAGCCGTTGTGCCCGCTGGCGTGCGCGCCCCACGTGCCGGTCGTGGCGTTGTAGCCCTCGTGGATGCCGTACGAGCCGCACGGCCCGTAGGCGCAAGCGCCCCGCACCCACGAGCCCGTGGCCGGGTTGTAGGCCGACGCCCAGCCCGCTCCGCCGTACGGTCCGTACCAGGCGTTGCCGCAGCCGTAGGCGCCGGTGGCGCAATCGTAGTAGGCGCTGCAGCCATAGGAGTAGTAGCAGGGGCTGCAGCACGACCAGCAGGTGTCGCAGTCGTCCTCCGGCCACGTCAGCACGCCGGCGCCGTACACGAGCACGCCGTTGGGCGCGACGTACTCGCCCGCGTAGCCGCCGGTGTAGCCCATGACGACCGCGTCGGGTGCCGCGTCGTAGACCTTCACGTAGGTCACGTTGTAGACCGGGCAGTCCGGCGGGATGGTGTAGATCGCCGCCGGCACCGTCGAGCACACCGTCCACGGGCCGGTGGCGGCGGGCGCCTGGAACCAGACCGCCTGGTAGCAGCAGTAGTACGTGCCCGAGACGTCGATGACCTCGTAGCTCGTGTTCACGCCGTACTGCAGGGACGTGCCGGTGATCGGGGCGAACTTCGGCGGGCCCGACCAGCTCACCTCGAGCTTCGCCGTCGCCGGGTTCACGGTGGCCTTGTGCGCCACGTTCGCGAGCAGCACGGCGTCGCGCGACTGTTGCGTGCCCGGCACCGAGCTCAGCACGGCCGCCACCGGACAGTCTGACGGGATGCGCGCGAACTCCGCCGGCAGGCTGTTCGAGGCCGACGCCCACGGCCCGCCGAGGCCCGGCGCGCGGAACCAGCGCCCCGCCACGAGCACGAAGTACGAGCCGGTGGCCAGCTCCATGAACACCGGCATGACCGGGTTGCTCACGTACATGAGGCCCGTGCCCTCGATGGGCGAGTAGCGCGGCTGCCCGTCGGTCACGAAGAGCTCGGCAGGCTCGGTGCTGGCGATGACGCGCGGCACGACCTTGAAGGGCTGCCCGGGCAGCACCTTGCGCACCGCGTCCCACTGGTCGCCCGCGGGCAGCTTCGAGAGCTCGTCCATGGGGACCGCCGAGGCCGGGGTCCACGGGCCGTTGAGCGGGTCGGGCGCTTCCATCCACGAGGCCTGGTCCAGCAGGAAGTACTTCCGCGAGCGGCCGTCCAGCAGCACCGGCCAGTTGGTGTTGACCGCGAAGAGCAGCTGCGTGCCGGGCACTGGCTGGAACTGCGGCGCGCCGATGTACACGACCAGGATGGCCGGCGTGGCGCTGACGTAGATCGGCGGCGGCGCGACGCTCACCTTGACCGGCGGCGGCGCCGGCTGGTCGTGCATGTAGGCCAGGATGCGGTCGAGCGAGATGGACAGGTGCGTCATGCTCGGCAGCAGCTCCGTGACCAGCGCCTTGAGCGCCGCGGCCTGCGCGTCGGGCAGGCCCGGAAAGCTCAGGTCGATCACCATGTTGGAGAGCAGCACGGTGTTGCTGCCGCTGTCGAGGTGCGTGTCCGCGGTCACCGTGGCGACGCCGTACTGCGGCGTCGTGGAGCCCGCGGGCGTGACCTCCAGCGCCATGCGGAAGTGCAGCGAGACCTGGTCGTCCCAGCGGTCGACCTGCGGCTGGTGCAGCACCACGGTGCTGCCGTCGCGCGAGAAGCTGCGGGGCCAGCCGGGATCGGCGACGGCGGGCGCGGCCGGCGCGCCACCGGCCTGCGCGTGCGAGCCGACGGCGACGCCGAGCCACAGGGCGAGGACCACGAACGGGCGCGCGGACATGTTCCCTCCGATCCGTGAAGGCCGACGACACGGGCGATCCCCGAATGTACTCCCGCCGTGCCGCGACGTGCCAACGACGCCACCCGCTGCGCCGCCCCAGGCGCCGTGGACGCAGAGACGCCGGCTTTGCCAGCATGGCCTGCACCATCCTTTCCTCGCGGAGCGCGAAGCACCATGCGTCACCTGCGCCACGCCCTCCCCGCCATGCTGCTGCTGCTGGCCGCCTGCTCGTCACTCCCTGACGACATCCGCGTCTCCACGGTCAAGGATCCCGCGGTCGACCTGCACACCCGCAGGACCTACAGCTGGTCCACCTCCGTCGGCGCCGTCACGGACTCCACCGGCACCTGGGGCCGCACGGGCATGGACCTGGACGCCGAGCTGCGCTCCGCCATCGGCCGCCAGCTGCGCGCCGCCGGCTACAGCGAGGTGCACTCCGGCGCCGACGTCAACATGGCCCTGCTCATGCTCGGCGACCGCGCCGAGATCGAGAAGGTGAGCCACGAGCCCGGCGCCCGCGCCGATCCGTCCATCCTCACCGAGGGCGCCCTGCTCGTCGAGATGATCGACGCCAAGACCGGCCGCGTCCTGTGGCGCGGCGGCGCCCAGTCGTCGACCCAGGCCGTCCACACACAGGCCGAGACGACCGAGCGCATCGACGACGCGGTCGCGGAGATGTTCAAGGACTTCCACGGCTGAGTCCGCGGCGCCGACTCACGGCGCCGTCGGCAGTGCCATCCGCCGGGCGATGTTCGGCCGCAGGCGAGAGTGACCCTTCACGCGATGCGAGGCCGTCCCATGGGCCGAGCGAGCGCCCCGCCGCAGCGAACTCGCGGCTCATGCCCCAGCCAGCTGGAACTCATCCCTCGCCGCGCCGTCGGCGGGGACTCAGAATGCCAGCAGGCTGGTCTGGACCTTGACCTTGATCGTGCGCTTGGACTGCGCGGTGCCGTCGGTCGCGAGGAACTTGAACGGGTTGCCGCCCTTGTCGGCGACGGTGGGCGCGTCCCAGGTGAGCACGCCGGTGACGTCGTCGAAGACGACGCCCAGCGGCAGCGGCTTGCTGACATCCAGTGACAGCGTCACCGTGTCGCCGTCGAGGTCGAAGGCCTCGACCTGCATCGAGAACGGCAGCCCCACGAGGGCGGTGGCCTTCGCCAGCTTGGCCACCTTGGGCTTGATGTTCTTGTCGGGGTTCGTGTCGGGCGGCTTGAGGGTGATCGTCTGCACGGCCGTCACCGGCTTGGCGCTGCCGTCGTCGACGGTGACCTGCACCTTGTAGGTGCCCGTGGGGCCCGCGGCGGGCCACAGGATCGTGCGCGAGGGAGCGTCCCAGGTGGCGCCGACGGGGAGCGTGTCCGCCACGACGTCCACCAGCAGGTCCTCGGTGGGCAAGTCGCGGTCCGTCGCGATCACGGGCACGGACACGTCCGCGCCTTCGGGTGCTACCACCGTCATCTTGCTGCCCACCGGCGGCTGGTTCTTGGTGTTGGTCAGGTCCGGCAGCACCGCGCCGAGCGCCAGGCGCACGTAGCCGGAGTTCTTCAGCTCGATGATCGCCGTGGTCTCGAGGTCGCGGAAGACCTTGCCGTCCGAGCGCAGCGACAGCGTCTGGCCGTCGAGCGCGACGACCGACTTGTAGGTCTGGCTGGCGTTGTCGCTCGGCTCGCCGGGATAGTCGACCAGCGGCGGGCCCTGCGCCGCCTCCGAGAACAGCCGCCCGTCGGCGCGCAGCGCGAACCACGTGGCGTCCACGTCGAAGGTGAAGTCGTAGTACAGCTTGTCCTGGTCGATCTCGTTGTCGTCGACCTCGTAGGGGAGGTTGGCCACGACCTCGCCCTCGCTGGGATCCACCGGCGGCGTAGGCGGGATGGCGGCGCTGCGGATCCGGCCGTCCTGGCGCAGCGCCCACATGTCACCGGTGACCGGGTCGATGTGCATCCGCACCCAGATCGTGTCCAGCGCCTCGCCGTCGCCGCTGGCGCCCGAGATCTTCCCGGGCGGGCCGTTGAACTTGATGATCGGGCTGCCGTCCGGGTCGGGCACGTGGAAGACCGCGCCGTTGGACTTGAGCACGTAGACGTTCGTGCCGTCGGTCACGATGTCCCTGAACTCGAACGCGCCCGCGGAGTAGTCGACCACGATGCCGCCCGAGTCCGAGACGCGACCGCCGCGGCTGAGCGCGAAGAAGTCGTCCACGCCATCCACCACGAGGCCGCGCCATTTCTGGTCGTCGCTCAGCTTGAAGAAGTTGGCGCCGTTCTTCGAAATCTTCCCGTCGCCGCGGATCAGCCAGCGGTCCGGCCCCTTCACGAACAGGTCCCACCAGGTCTCCTCGGCCGAGGCGGAGCCGTGGGGCAGCGAGTCCAGCGGATAGGCATTGGCGCTCACGTTGCCCTGCGAATTGAAGGCGTAGACGAAGAGCGACTGGCCCGGGGCGGCCGAGGCCCCGGCGAGCAGGGCGGACAGCGCGGCGAGGACGTGCCGGACGGACATGGCGGGCTCCCGGGCGAAGGGGGCGGGCATTGTGCGCGCCCCGCGGCGCGCCGTCCACGGCCGGCCAGCGCGCCGTCTCAGCGCGGGCCGCCGCGCGTGGGGACCATGCCGTAGTCGGTCAGGTGGTGCACGAGCCGCTCGCCCCAGGCCGAGCACTTGCCCGCGACGTCGGCCCAGCTGGGGAACACCGTGCCCAGCGAGCCCGAGCCCTGCAGGCGATCCACGAAGGCCGCGAGCCGCAGGCTGCCGTCGAGCAGCTCCACCTCGGCGTGCACCGCATCGAGGTTCAGGAAGTTGCTGGCGCTCGCCTTCACCGGCTGGTCGGCGATGAGGCTGTAGGGCACCAGGCGCGAGAAGGCCGTCAGCCCGCCGCCGGCCGGCGGGGGATTGCAGATGGCCAGCCGGATGCGCAGCACGTCCGGGGCCGACCGGTCCGTGAGGTCCCAGTGCGCGCCCAGCGACTCGCGCAGGGAGTGGTCGAGAGCGGTGAGCAGGTAGGCCAGCTGGTCCTCGCCGATCTTGGCGCGCTGTGCTTCGCTGAGCCAGGCCTGCGGCGGCTCGAGGTCCACCGCGGTGAAGCGCGCGAGGTCGATCCCGGGCTCGATGTGGACGTAGCTGGCCGCGCCCGGCGCGCCGGGCTGCAGGCCGGGGTCCTGGCCGAGGAAGCCGGAGAGGCTGATGTCCACGCCGCGCGGCGTGTCCGCCGCGGAGCACGCCGGGAGCGCCAGGGCGGCGGCGAGGATCACGTGGCGGGCGCGCATGCTGGTTCCCAGACTACTGCATCGCACCCACCGGCGTCCCCGGCCGTCCGCTCAGGCCACCGCGACCTTCACGCAGTTGACCGGCGGCAGCGAATCGAAGAGGCACTCCCACTCCTCGCCGCCGTCGCGCCCGATCCAGACCTGGCCGGTGGTCGTGCCGAAGTACAGCGCGGGCGAGGACAGCTCGTCGATGGCCATGCCGTCGCGCAGGATGGTGAAGAAGCTCTCCTTCTTCGGCAGCCCGCGCGCGAGGCGCTTCCACGAGTCGCCGCCGTTCTCGCTGCGCCACACCGCGGGCGCGCCGTCCGGGCAGGTGCGCGTCATGGGCACCAGCGGCATCACGTAGACGGTGTCCGCGTCGTGCGGGTGCACCACGATGGGGAAGCCGAAGTCCGACGGCAGGCCCTTCGCGATCGAGCGCCACGACTTGCCGTGGTCGTCGCTGCGCAGCACGCCGATGTCCGGCCGCGGCCCGCCCTCGCCCGACCACTCCGCCCAGCCACCGTGGTTCTGCATGTAGAGCCGGCCCGGCGCATCCTTGTGCCCCACGATCTTGTGCACGCACTGGCCGTACTCGGGATACGGATCGGGCACGAAGCCCGCGCCCACGCCCTTGTTGCTCGCCTCGAAGCTGCGGCCGCGATCCTCGCTCAGGTAGTGCCCGCCCGTCGAGATGCCCACGTGCAGGCGGTCGCCGTCGGGGAGGATGGTGTGCAGGCACAGCCCGCCGTTGCCCGGCTGCCACTTGCGCGCGTGCGGATGGTTGCTGAGGCCGTCCACCATCTCCCAGCTGTCGCCGCCGTCGCCGCTGCGGAACAGCGAGGCCGGCTCCACGCCGCACCACAGGTCCTTCTTGCCCGGGCCCGGCTCGAGCGACCAGATGTTGGCCAGCGCGCGCCCGTCGTCCTTGGGAAAGGCCGGCGCCGACTTCGTCTCCTTGAAGCTCTTGCCCATGTCCGTCGAGCGCAGCACCTTCATGCCGAAGAAGGGGTTGCAGCTGCTGGCGTAGATCTTCGGCGCGCCGCGCGTGTCGACCAGCGCCGAGTACACCGAGACGCCCGGCCCGAACGGCCCGCGCAGCGAGAACTTGCGGCGGCCCTTGGCGCCTTCGGCGACGAACAGGCCCTTCTTGGTCCCGAGGGCGAGGACGACACGATCAGCCACGATTCAGCCTCCAGACACGGCGGGAAGGATGATGACGACGTCCCCCGCCGCGAGCGGCGCATCGAGCCCGCCGCGGTCGCGCACGTGGGACGTGTTCACGAAGACGTTGATGTGGCGCCGCACCGCGCCAGTTTCGTCGCACACGCTGCGGTGCAGCGCGGGGTGAGTACGCTCGAGCTCGGCCAGCGCGGCGCGCACGCTGGGCGCGGTGAGGGAGAGCTCCGACGCGCCTCCGGCGCTGGCGCGCAGCGGCATGGGGATGCGGACGGTGATGGCGGCGGGCGACGTCATGACGGGGGGGGGCGCGAGCTTACCTCCACACCCATGTCGAACCAGCGCCTCGGGATTCGACACGAAGCGGAGGCAGAGCGAGCGGCGGCGTGTTGTCGGCTCGGACGCGTCGGCCGCCGCCTCAGGCCACGTCAGGCTCCTCCAGCTCCAATCCGACCCCACCCCAGCGGCCCGCGATGGCATTGAAGAGCGTCGCGGTGAACCAGCCCGCGACGAACCCGAGGACCGGATAAAGGAAGAACATCAGGAAAGCCACGCCGGCGGCGGCTCCGTCGCTGCGGATGAGGGCGACCAGCAGCATGACGGTTCCGACGATGAGCCCGATGACTGTGTAGAACAGGCCCAGCGTCCTCGACAGGGATGCGGGATCGACTTGCGACAGGATCACGCGGCGCGACATGCGGCCCCCTTTCGTGCAAGCGGCCCGCGAGATCGTTCCCGAATCGACCACGCGGCGCCGCGGACGAGCAGACTGTAACCGGCCCGGTGCGAAGGGACGAGCGTCCGAGCTGCAGGCCCTCGCCCTGCTACGATCCTCCGCGATGGCCGACTTCGCGATCGCCGCTGCAGCGCAGCCGCGCGCCGTCACGTCCGCCTTCCAGGGCTGGGCCTCGGTGAGCGATGAGCCGACGGTGCGGTTCGTCTTGCCGACGGAGCCCCTGCATGCATGGACAATCGTGCTCGTGGCCGCGATGGCCGCCGACCGTCGCAGGCGAGGACTCCAGAACACAGTGCTGCAAGCCGCTGCGGCCAGCGCCGGGAGCGAGGTCGCCAGAGCTGCCATCGAGGGACTTGGGGCCACGCCCGCCGAGGCCTCCCACGGCCGTCTCCAGCTGCTCCAGCCCATCCGCGATCTCAGGACCGCTCGAAGCATCGCCGACAAGGCCGTTGATGCGATGGAGAAGATCGCTCCCACGCTCTCGCCAAGCATCGCCCGCATGACGCGCTTCGTGTTCGAGGAAATGGGCGCGAACATCGTGCAGCACTCCGGGCGGTCCGAGACCGGCTATGGCGTCGCGGCCATCGACCCCGCCGGGCAGCGGCTCGAGCTGGCCTTCGCGGACGCGGGCATCGGCTTTCGCGCGAGCCTGCAGCGCAATCCGGAGCTCGAGGATCGCATCGCGGACGATGCCGAGGCTCTTCAGCTGGCCGTGACGCCCCGCATCACCGGCACTTCGACGCCGCGCACGAACATGGGCATCGGCCTCAAGGCCCTGACCGACTTCAGCGACCTGCTCGCGGGCGACCTCTGGATCGTCTCGGGCTCGGCGATGCTGCGCCGCTCGACGACGGCGGGCCAGCGGACCAACCTGTTCAGCAGCGTTCCGCCCTGGCAGGGGACCTGGATCGCACTCGACGCCCGCATCGCCTGAGCGGAGGCGCCTCCCCCGCCACGCCCCCTACAGCGGCACGTTCCCGTGCTTCCTTGGCGGGTTCCGATCCCGCTTGCTCGCCAGCAGCCTCAACCCCGCGATCAACCTCCCCCGCGTCTCGTGCGGCTCGATGACCGCATCCACGTAGCCCCGCGCCGCGGCCTCGTACGGGTTGCAGAACTTGCTCTCGTACTCCTGCGTCAGCCGCTGCTCCTCCGCGGCCGCGCCCTTCTCGCCGCCCTTCTCGCGCGCCGCCGCGATCTCCTTCTTGAAGATGATCTCGACCGCGCCCTTCGCCCCCATCACGGCGATCTCGGCACTGGGCCACGCGAGGTTGAGGTCGCCGCGGATGTGCTTGCTGCTCATGACGTCGTACGCCCCGCCGTAGGCCTTGCGGCAGATCACCGTGAGCTTGGGCACCGTGGCCTCGCAGTAGGCGTACAGCAGCTTGGCGCCGTGGCGGATGATGCCGCCGTGCTCCTGCGCCGTTCCCGGCAGGAAGCCCGGCACGTCCTCGAAGGTGACGAGCGGGATGTTGAAGGCGTCGCAGAAGCGCACGAAGCGGCCGCCCTTGTCCGAGGAGTCGATGTCGAGGACGCCCGCGAGCACGGCCGGCTGGTTGCCGATGACGCCGACGACGCGCCCGTCGAGGCGCGCGAGGCCCACCACGATGTTACCGGCGAAGTCGCGGTGCACCTCGAAGAAGCTATCGCGGTCCACGACGCGCGTGATCGCATCGCGGATGTCGTAGGGCTTGTTGGGGTTCTCCGGCACGAGGGTGTCGAGGGCCTCATCGGCGCGCGCCGGGTCGTCGTCGCAGGCGACGCGCGGCGGGTCCTCCATGTTGTTGAGCGGCAGGTAGGAGAACAGGCGCCGCAGCAGCGAGAGGCACTCGGCGTCGTTGGCCGCGCGGAAGTGCGCCACGCCCGACTTGCTGGTGTGCACGCTCGCGCCGCCGAGGTCCTCGGACGAGACCTCCTCGTGCGTGACCGTCTTCACCACGTTGGGCCCGGTCACGAACATGTAGCTGGTCTTCTCGACCATCACGATGAAGTCCGTGATGGCCGGGCTGTAGACCGCGCCGCCCGCGCAGGGGCCCATGATGGCCGAGAGCTGCGGCACCACGCCGCTGGCCAGCGTGTTGCGCAGGAAGATGTCGGCGTAGGCGCCCAGGCTGACCACGCCCTCCTGGATGCGCGCGCCGCCGCTGTCGTTGAGGCCGATGACCGGCACGCCCACCTTGAGCGCCTGGTCCATGAGCGCGCAGATCTTGGCCGCGTGCATCTCGCCCAGCGCGCCGCCCGAGACGGTGAAGTCCTGGCTGAAGACCGCCACGGGCCGGCCGTCGATGGCGCCGAAGCCCGTCACCACGCCGTCGCCCGGCACCGGCTTCAGGCCGAAGGCGGTGTTGCGCGTCTCGATGAGGCGCCCGAGCTCCTGGAAGCTGCCCTCGTCCACCAGCAGCTCGAGCCGCTCGCGCGCCGCCAGCTTGCCCTTCTCGTGCTGCGCGGCCACGCGCTCGGGGCCGCCGCCCTGCAGGGCGCCCTCGTTGCGACGGCGCAGGTCGTCGAGGCGCTGGGACATGCGGGACTCCGGTGGGAGAGGCGGGCGGCGCGCGATCGTAGCGCAGGCCCGAGCGGCGGCGCGAGCCGTCCGTCGGGCCCGCCGTGCCGGCGCTCAGAGCGACAGGTCCTCGATGCGCACGAGCAGCGCCGTGCACGCGCCGCCGTCGAGCTCGAGCGCATCGCCTGGCTGGCCACCGCGGATCCACAGGCTTTCCTGCGCAGCCAGAGCGGTCGGCTCGCGGCCGGCGACGCGCACGTCCACGGCGCCGTGCACCAGGTGCAGGAAGACGTGCCCCGCACTCAAGGGCTGCCGGCCGGCTCCGCGCAGCACGCTCAGCCCGGCCGCGGCCCGCCCGCGCCGCGCCAGCACGTTGAAGTCGGTGACGGGGCCCGCGAGCAGCTCGGCCGAGGTCGCGTCGTCGCCGGAGAAGCGGTGCGGATGCAGGCGCGGCACACGCACAGACGGCTGCGCGCCGTGTCGCAGCGCGAGCCCCTCGCCCGAGATCACGACGAGCAGGCGTTCGAAGCCGGGAAAGCGTGAGAAGGGCGCCGGTTCGTCCACGCCGGCGCAGGCGATGCGCCAGTCGAAGTCGCCGCGCTCGAAGGACGCACCCGGCGGCCAGAGGGCCAGCTCGGCCGTGACGCCTCGGCCGTTCTTCCAGGCCACGCGACGCGCCTCGGAGGGAGTGAGCCGGCGGGTCTCGAGCACGGGCAGGATTCTGCACTTCGTGTCTGGCCCGACACAGCCCACGCCGCGCCACGGCCGCGCCGGTTGCCCGTCCGCCCGCCCGCGCGGAGCATCGTTCGCGATGGCCGGCCGCAGCGCGTTCCGCCTCGTCAAGTGGTACCTCGACCTCGTCACCGAGGAGGGCGAGGTGCTCATCGGTTACGCCGCCGACCTGCGCTGGGGCCCGCTGCGCCTGCGCTGCGCGGCCACGCTCGCGGGGCGGGCGCCGGGGCCGTTCCGCGGCGCGACGCACCTGCTGGGCGCGAGCCTGCCCACGGAGCGCGACGGCGTCGTGCGCTGGCGCGTCGGCGAGCGCGGCCCGCGCGGCGAGTGGACCCGCGTCCGCGCCGGCCCGCAGCGCGTGCTGCTCGACGGCCCCGAGGGCGCCGTGCGCTGGTCCTGCCTGCACGCCTCGTCCGAGGCCCGCGCCCGCACGGCGCGCGGGCCCGAGCTCTCCGGCCGCGGCTACGTCGAGCGGCTCGAGCTCACGTGCCCACCGTGGCGCCTGCCCATCCGCGAGCTGCGCTGGGGCCGCTTCGTCGCCGCGGACGCCGCGCTGGCGTGGATCGACTGGCGCGGCCCGCAGCCGCTGCGGCTGGTGCTGCGCGACGGCGAGCCGGTCGCGGACGCCCGCGTGGACGATGACGTCGTCACGGCCGGCGACGCCGCGCTGCGGCTCAGCGACCCCACGACGCTGCGCGACGGCGAGCTGGGCCTGACCGCGCTGCGCCCGTTGCCTCTGCTGCGCCGCGCGCTGCCGCCGGCCATGCTGGGCACGCGCGAGACCAAGTGGCTCTCGCGCGGCGAGCTGCGCCGGCCCGACGGTCGTCGCGCGCGCGGCTGGGCCGTGCACGAGCTCGTGCAGTTCCCGCCGGCATGAGAGCGGCGGGCGTCGTGGCACGGCTGGCCTACGGTGCGGCGTTCACGCTGGCGCTGCCCGCGGCGCTGGTGCTGTGGGCGCGCGCCGCGGCGACGACCGTGGACCTGCCCGCGCTGCAGTCGACGCCTGCGGGCGCGGCGCTGCTCGCCGGCGGGGTCCTGCTGGCCATCTCTTCGATGCGCGCCCTCTGGGTGCACGGCGGCGGCCTCCCGATGAACGCCTTCCCGCCACCGCATCGCGTGACTCGCGGCCCGTATGCCTGGCTGGCCCACCCGATCTACGTCGGCTTCGTCGCGAGCTGCGCGGGCGCGTCGCTGCTCGCGGGCTCGGCCGCCGGCCTGTGGCTGGTGACGCCCGCCGCCGCCGCCGGGTGCGCCGCGCTCGTCTTCGGCCACGAGCGCCACGACTTGCGCCGGCGCTTCGGCGAGGCGTCGCCCCGCCCGTGGCTGTCGCTCGCACCCGATGAGGACCGCCCCGCGTCCGCCGCCGAGCGCGCCGCGGCGCTGCTGCTCGTGCACGGCACGTGGTTCCTCGTCTACGAGGGCGCGCTGGCACTGGGCCGGCCGCGCGTCGTGCTCTCGCCCTGGCTGCCCGGCGAGCGCGACTGGCCCGTGTGGGTCGGCACCGTGCCGATCTACGCCTCGATCTCCGTGCGGGCCGCGCTCGCGCCGCTGCTGCCGCGCACGGCGCGCGACGTGCGCGAGCTCTGTGTGCGCGCGCTGCTGGTCTTCGGGCTGGCGGGGCTGCTGTACCTGGCGCTGCCCTTCGCCGCGGATCCGCGGCCGATCGCGGGCGACTCGCTGCTGGCGCGCGTGCTGGCCTTCGATCGC
>DASUFI010000126.1:0-25120 GCA_036274635.1 Planctomycetota bacterium | reverse complement strand
CATGACGCCAGCAAGCCGAGGCCCACCAGCAGCCCCAGCCGCGGCAGCAGTTCGCGCGGCCCGTCGGCCGCGAGCACGTGCACCGCCAGCGCGGGCGGCGTCCAGCGGAAGGCGTGCGGCAGGTCCGCCGCCCAGCCGTGCAGCAGCGACTCGTTCGACTGGCCGGCCGAGATCATCAGGTACAGCCCGATGAGGCCGGTGATGCCCGCCACCGCCTGCACGTTGCGCAGCCGCGGCGGCGTGAGGCGCAGGCGCAGGCCGGTGTCGACCAGCAGGTGCGCCGAGCCCACGAGCATGAGCAGCGGCAGCGCGACCAGCAGCCCGGCCACCGGCGACCACCAGCCCGCGCCCAGGTGGAAGGCCGTCACCGAGAGCAGCGGCACCAGCGCCAGCACGGCCACGGGGTTGATGAGCGTGCGCTCGAGCAGCCGCACGACCAGCAGCTGGCGCATGGGCAGCGGCAGCGTGGCCAGCCACTCGAGGTCCCAGTCCGGGTTGGCCAGCTCGCGCGTGCCGAGGCTCATGAGCAGGCCGACGGCGGCCGCCAGCCCCACGAGCAGCGACATCTCGTCCTGCACCGCCGGGCTGAGCGGCGTGCTGGCGCGGCCCGCCTCGTAGCGGTTCAGGTCGTCGAGCCGCATGCGCGCATTCACGACGGTGGACTGCGACAGCATGATCGCGCCGAAGAGGTTCACCGCCAGCACGAAGCTGGGCAGCATCCAGCCCGTGCGCCGCGCCGTGCCCGTGCGCGCGCCGGGCTTCGGCTTGCGGCGCCCGATCGAGAGCAGGTTGTACAGCCGGCGCAGGCGCAGGCGCAGCAGCAGGCCGGCGGCGCGCGCGATCACGCGCCCGACCCGTTGCCGTCGCCCTCGGTCACCTTGAGGAAGACTTCCTCGAGCGAGGCGCCCGAGGCCAGCGTCGCGCGCAGCTCGCTCACCGGCCCGGCCGAGACCAGCGCGCCCTGGTGGATGATGCCCACGCGCGTGCACACGCGCTCGGCCATGTCGAGCAGGTGCGTGGAGAGGAAGACCGTCTTGCCGGCGGCCGCCGCGGAGCGCAGGCGCTCCTGCACGTCGCGCTGCGCGCGCGGGTCGAGGCCGTTGGTGGGCTCGTCGAGGATGAGCACGGGCGGGTCGTGCACCAGCGCGCAGGCCAGGCCCAGCTTCTTCTTCATGCCCGTGGAGTAGTTGCTGGCGAACTCCTCGGCGGCGTCGGCCAGGCCCTGCTCGGCCAGCAGCTTGCCGGCGCGCGCGGCGGCCTCGGGGCGCGACAGCCCGTGCATCTCCGCCACGAACTGCACGATCTCGCGCCCCCGCAGGAAGTCGTAGAAGGCCGGCGCGTCGGGCAGGTAGCCGACCTTGCGCTTCACCTCCGGCCCGTCGCGGTGGCAGTCCAGGCCCTCGATGCGCGCGCGGCCCGAGCTGGGCACGAGGATGCCCATGAGCATGCGGATGGTGGTGGTCTTGCCGGCGCCGTTGGGCCCGAGGAAGCCGAAGACCTCGCCGCGCGCGATGGACAGGTCGAGGTCGCGCACGGCGGTGAAGTCGCCATAGCGCTTGCCCAGGCCGACCAGCTCGATGACCGCATCCACGCGGCGCGAGGTTACCACGCGGCCCGCGGCCGGCCGCCGCGCTCAGTTCTCCTTCACGAGCCGGAAGCGCAGCGGTGTCCGCGTCGTGGTGGACGGCAGCACGTCCTTGATCGTGAGCGGCTCGTAGCCCGGCGCGCTGACCGTCACGTCGCAGGGCAGGTCGTCGCCCTGCTCCTCGGTGAAGGTGCCGCCCGGCCGCGACTGCGTGTCCGACGCGCTGTAGCCGTCGCCCCTGGCGACCTTCAGGCCGAAAGCCTCCACCGGCTCGCCGGTGAGCGCGTCGACCACCTCGCCGCGCAGCTTCGGCGCCGGCTGCAGCACGTAGGCGGGCGGCGGCGCCGCCGGGTCCACCTCCGTGAACACCCACGTGTAGCCGGGCAGCGAGATGGCGATGGCCTTGCGCGCCGGCGTGACGCCGTGCACCTCGAAGCTGCCGTCGTCGCCGCTGCGGGCCGCGACGTCGTCCCTGCGGAACGAGTTGCTGGGCGCGTCCTTGAGCATGATGACCGCGCCCGCCAGCGGCTGGCCAGCGGGATCGGTGACGCGGCTGCGCAGGACCACGCCCGCGCTGAGCAGCAGATCGAAGCTGGCGAGCTGCTCGTCGCCGCGCAGGACGATGGTGCGGTCGGCGGGCGCGTGGTCGCCGCCCGGCAGCGAGGCCAGCACGTGCCACTCGCCAGCGCCGAGGCCGCCGAACTCGAAGCGGCCGTGCTCGTCGGCGTTGCGGCGCTCGACCTCGCGGCGCAGCACGGTCTCGCCCGTGCCGCCGCCGCCCTTGGTCATCAGCGAGTAGCCGTCGCTGGTGGTGATCGAGTTGCCGTCGGCCTCGGGCGCCGGCCAGCGCGCGAGGCGCTCGAGCACGACCCGCGCGCCGGACAGTGGCGCGCCGGACGGATCGAGCACGTGGCCCGCGAGGAGCGCGCCCGACGGCAGCACGATGTCGACCTGCGTCGTCGTGCCCGTGGTCACGACCACATCCGGCACCCAGGTCTCGGCGACGCGCAGCACCTTCGTCGACCCCGCCGGGATCGAGCTGCGATTGCCCGTGCCGTCCGTGACGAGCACCGAGCCGACCTGCGCCTCGATGGTCGCCGAGTCGCCGCCCGCCTGCACGAGGTAGGTGCCCGCCGGCACGTGATCGATCTCCCACGCGCCGTCGTCGTCCGTGGAGGCCTCGAGGTCGTGAGCCGCCTGGCTGTCCGTGCTGCGGCCCATGCGGAAGCCGACGCGGACGGACACCTGGGGGACCGCCGAGCCGTCGACGTGAGTGACGCGCCCCTTCAGCCGGCCGCTCCCGGTGAGGCGCAGCTCGACCTCGGGCTGCGCCGTCACGTCGCGCGGCACCAGCACCTCGGACGTCGCCTGCACGTGGCCCGGCGCCGTCGCGCGCACCTTCACCATGGTCTGGCCGTCGTGGGGCAGCACGTCCTTGACCACGAAGCGGCCGGACACGTCAGCGGCCGCCTCCACGTGACGCTCCACGTCGACGTGCGCGCCCGAAAGCGGCAGGCCGGTCTCGTCCAGCACCCGGCCGCCGATGCGGAAGCCGCTGTCGAACACGATCTCGAGCGACGTCACGGCCTCGGTGCCGGCGGGCAGCTCGACCTCCTGCGTCGCGCGGTCCGTGGACAGGGCGAGGCGCTCCGCGGCCTGCGGGACGTCGAGGGCGAAGCTGCCATCGGCGTCGGTGTCGGTGGCGACGAGGCCTGGCGGCTCCTTCGCGGCCACCTTGTCGTCGATCTGGCCGAGGACGAGCCAAGGGACGCCCGGCTGCGTCGCAGCCGAATCGGTCGGCAGCGCCGGACCCGCGTCGTGCACCGCGACCCTCACGCCCTCGATCGGCGTCCCGTCGCTGGCGCGCACGACGCGGCCCGAGACCGGGCGCACCGGGCCTGCCGGCCGCGCGGCCGGCGCCCCGCTCGCGAGGCCTGGCTTGCTCGCCTCCATCTCGACGACCGGCGTCGCCTGCAGCGTCTGCGGCGCGCGCTCCCCGGCCGGCATGTCGGCGCTGAAGGTGGGCAGCGCGCCGGCGCCGCTGCCGCGCTTCGCCACGGCCTCCGCCGAGCCGCCGGCGCCGCCGCTCCCACCCGAGAGCAGCGCCACGACGCCGACCACGGCCAGCGCGACCACGGAGACGACGGCGAGGACGACGTTGCGCTTCATCCCGATGCGCCACAGGATGCGCCAGCCGGCCGCCTCCGTCCGCCACCGGCCTTGTGACGAGACCTCGTCCGGTCAGCTCTTGGGCTGCAGCCGGAAGCGCAGGGGCGAGGTCAGCGTCGCGCTCGGCTGCACCTGCTTCAGCTCGAGCGGCTCGTAGCCCGGCGCGCTGATGGTCACGGCGCAGAGCTCGTCGTTCTCGACGTCCTCCACGAAGGTGCCGCCGGGCCGCGACGACACGCTGTCGATCATGATCGAGCTCTCCTTGGCGATCTTGATCTCGAAGGCCTCCACGGGCTGGCCCGTCAGGGCGTCGACCACCTCGCCGTGGATCCTGGGCGCCGGCTGCATCACGTAGGCCGCCGGCGGCGCCTCCGGGTCCACCTCCTCGTGGATGTTGGCGTAGCCGTCGAGCGAGATGGAGATGGTCTTCTTGCCGGGCGAGAGGCCGCTGGCCTCGAAGTACCCGTCGTCGCCGCTGTGCGACTTGAGGTCGGCGGCGGTGATGGTGGAGGAACCCGCCTCCTTGATGTAGATCCCCGCGCCTGCGAGCGGGTGGCCGGCGGGGTCGGTGACGCGGCTGCGCAGCACGAGTCCCGCGCTGAGCACGAGGTCGTAGCTGGTCAGGCGCTCGTCGCCGGAGAGCACGATGGTGCGCTGCGCCGGCGCGAGGCGCCCGTCGGGATCGGTGGCCACGAGCAGCCGCTCGCCCGCGCCGAGGCCGGGGAACTCGAAGTGGCCGTGCTCGTCGGCGTCGACGCGCGCTTCCTGCAGGCGCAGCAGCGTCTCGCCCTTGCCGTCGCCGCCGCGCGTCTCGATGGACATGCCGTCGGTGGTCATGATCGAGCTGCCGTTGATGTCCGGCGCCGGCCAGCGCGCCCGTCGCTCCAGCAGCACGTGCGCGCGCGGCACGGGCGAGCCGCCGGCGTCCAGCACGCGGCCCGCCAGCAGCGCGCCGGCGGGCAGCACGATGTCGAGGTGCGTGACCTGGCCGGTGGTCACGACGACGTCCTGCACCCAGACTTCGGGCACCGCGTCGCCAGGCTGGCCGGCCGGGTGCACCTCGACGCCGCCCTGGCCGTTCGCCGCGACCTGGTACGCCATGCTCAGCAGCGAAACCGACTTGCCGCCGGCCCGCACCAGGTAGCGCGCCGCGGGCACGTGGTCGACGTCGTAGGCGCCGCTCTCGTTGGTGCTGGTGCTCAGCTCCTCGGTGGGCTCGTTGCCGCCGCCGGTCTCCATGTGGAAGGCCACGTCCACCACGGCCATGATGGCGGGCGAGCCATCCGCGTGCGTGACGCGGCCCTCGAGGCGGCCGCTGCCGGCGAGGCGCAGCTCGACGAAGGGCATCTCGGTCACGTCGCGCGGCGCGATGACGTCGGCCTTCGCGCGCACGCGCCACGGAGCCCAGGCGCGCGCCTCCACGACGGTCTGCTGCTCGTCGGGCGCGATGTCCTTCAGCAGGAAGCGGCCGGCCTCGTCGGTGGTGCCCTCGCCCTGCTTCGCGACGTCCACGCTGGCGCCCACGAGCGGCGCGCCGGCCTCGTCCAGCACGCGGCCGGCGACGCGGAAGCCGCTGTCGAAGACGATCTCGAGGTTGCGGAGGTCCTGCTCGCCGGGGGGGAGCTCGACGGATTGGTTGCGGTGAGGCGTGGAGACGGTGAGCTGCGGGGCGGCTGCGGGAATGGTCAGCTCGAAGGTCCCGTCCGCGGCCGACTTCCCGGTCACGTCGATGACCCACTCGTCGGCCGCGACCTGGACGCCTTTCGGCAACGGCGGCGGCTGCGGGGCGTGCGTCCGGATGGACAGGTCCACGCCCTCGATCGGCGTGCCGTCGCTGGCGCGCAGGACGCGGCCGGCGATGGTGCGCGTCGGACCCGAGGGGCGCGCGGCTTGCGGCTCGGCCGGCGCGGCGCCCGGCTCCACGGCACCCGGCGCGGCCTGCAGCGTCTGCGGCGCGCGCTCCGGCGCCGGCGTGTCGTCGCGGAAGGTGGGCAACGCGGCGGACGGGTTGTCGGCGCGATGCGCGGCGGCGGCGGGCGCAGCGCCGGGGGACGCCGCATCCGCCGAAAGCAACGCGACGATGCCCAGCGCCGCCAGCGCGGCGAGGGCGACGACGACGAGCAGCACCTTGCGGTTCATCGCGCGGACCTCCCGACAGCTGTCATCGAATGTACGCGTCCGAGCGCGGCGACGTGCAAGTCAGGGGACCAGCCCGCTCAGCTCCTTCACCAGCGCCGGGTCGTCCGGCAGCAGCCCCGCGGCCGGCAGCCGCGGGATCAGCCCCGCGAGGCGCGGGTACGCGGTGAGCGCCTGCTTCAGGAGCGGCCGGGCCTCGTCCAGGCGTCCCTTGCCCGCCAGCATGATGCCGGCCCAGAAGGCGATCTCGTACACCTCGGGCACCAGCGTCTGCGCGGCGCCGTACTCGCGCGCGGCGCCGTCCATGTCGCCGTGCTCCACCGCCAGGTCGCCGGCATCCATGTGATCGTAGGCGCGGCGCAGGCGCAGCAGGCGCGCCAGCTCGTCGAGCGGCGCGGGATCGTCCTCGACGCGCAGGTCGATCAAGCGGTCATGCCACGGGCGGCCGGTGCTGGTGCCGCTGGTGACCAACAGTGCGGCGGACTGTCGGCCGCGGATGTCTCCGCCCTGCGCCTCGGCCGCCTGCAGCGCACCCAGCAGGCGCTCGGCCAGCGGCTGGCCGGCGCTGGCCTCGAAGGCCTGAGCCATCGCGGGCCACACCGTGTCCTTGTCCATGAGGTTGGCCTGGCAGGGTAGCCGTCGCCCACGTGGTTGCCGGCGGCCGCGATGCACCTGGTGCCGGTGTGCGCGGCCGCGTGGCCCTGCGCGTCGACGATGCCGATCTGCCGCACGTCGCGCGCCGGGTCGCCGGCCAGCAGCGCGGCCAGCGCGTCCGGCGCCGAGACCCCGCTGCGCAGCAGCTGCAGGCCGTTGGGGCCGTGCGCGATGTTCACCATGGCCTGCGTGGCCACCGCGCCCACGCCGGCCTCGGCCCACGGCACGACCGGCCCGACGGAGAACCAGTGCGACTGCACCGCCACGCCCAGCTCGCCGGTGCGCGGGTCGCGCGCGACGATGGAATAGGTGGCGACGGGGCGGTGCGGGACGATGGGCTCCTCGGCCGGCGCAGGTGCGGGCGGCGGCGCGGAGCAGGCGAGGACGAGCAGCAGGGCGACGGATTGCAGGCGCATGGGCTCGCTCCTGGGAGGCGTGCGCCCTGATTATCCACGCGCTGTCGCGCCCGGCACGCGCTCCCTTCGCGCCGGTTCATGGGCCACCATGGTGCGCATGCCGGCAGCTACGATCCGCCGCGGCGCGTGCCTCGCGCTCGTGCTGTTCGCATCCGCCTGCGCCTCGGTCGAGCGCTACGCCCGCGACCGGCTGATGGACGTGACCGACATCGTCGACTTCAAGTACGGCGACGCCTGGGGCTTCGGCTTCAAGATCGAGCTGACGCTGTACCTCGGCACGGGCCTCGGCCTCGGCGAGCTCGAGCACACGCGCGAGTGGTACGGGCGCCACGCCACGGACTTCACGCTCAACAAGCAGGGCGGCCCGCTGGACTGGCTCGACGGCACCTTCGCGCAGGCCGGCATCATCGGCACGGACGGCGGCGCACCCGGCAACGCGGCGCAGTCGGCCATCACCACCGTCGGCTTCAACGTGCTGCTGCTCTCGGCCGGCAACTCCGCGCCGCCGCTCATCGACCGCTGGCGCTTCGGCGGCGAGATGGTGCTGCCCTGGGTGATGGGAGGCGCGTACCTGAACCTCGGCGAGCTGTGGGACTTCGTCGCGGGGGTGTTCGGCGGGGATCCGGCGGAGGATGACGGGTTGGCGAAGGAGGTGGTGATGCTCCCGGAACCGGAGGAGGAGTAACGCCGAGTGGCTGCGGCCGACTGCATTGTGCCGTCGACCCTGTCCCGCGTCAGACGGACCATCATCGATGGCGCCTGCCGCCGACGCTGGACCCCTGCGGGCGCGTGGTACCAGTCGTGCCCACGGTGTGCGAGTTCGACGGGATCTCGGTATCCATGTACTTCCGCGACCACCTGCCGCCGCACGTCCACGTGTTCCATGGTGGACGCGAAGCGGTCATCGAGATTCGGACAGGCAGGCTGATCGTCGGCGACCTGTCTGCCGGGACGTTGACCAAGGTGCGAGCCTGGGTCAAACTTCGGCGGCAGGAGCTCGAGGCCAACTGGCAGCGAGCCCGGCTGTGGCTGCCGCTCGTGCGCATCGCTCCGCTTCCGTGACACCAGGTCGAGTCTTGAAGCTGCTGCACATCACGTCCGCCGTCGTCTGCGGCCCCCGGTGCCTGCGTCTCGTCTTCGACGATGGCACACGCAAAAGCGTGGATGTATCGCCGCTCCTCTGCGGGCCGGTCTTCAGGCCACTGCGGCGGCCAGCAGCCTTCGCCAAGGTCACGATCGATCGACTCACCGGCACGGTGACCTGGCCGAACGGCGCGGACTTGGCGCCTGAGGCGCTCAAGGCACTTCCGGCGCTGCCCTCCGAGGTGCGCGCCGCGCCGCGTCGCCTGCCGCCTGCCCGCCGTCCAGTCGCTCGTCGCCGCCGCTGATTCCCCTCAGCCTTCCTTCAGCGCCTCCAGCACCTTCTCCGGGTGCTCCGCCGCGCTGGGCACGCGCGCCCAGTGCTTCTTCACCTTGCCGTCCTTGCCGATCCACACGGTGGAGCGGATCACGCCGATCTTCTTCTTGCCGTACATCATCTTCTCGCCCCACGCGCCGTAGGCCGTCATCATCGACTTGTCCGGGTCGGACAGCAGCGTGAAGGGCAGCTTGTACTTGGCCGCGAACTTCTGGTGGCTGGCGGCGCCGTCGGGCGAGACGCCCACGACGGCCACGCCGTGCTTGCGCAGCGCGGCCCACTCGTCGCGGAAGCCGCAGGCCTCCTTGGTGCAGCCGGGCGTGTCGTCCTTGGGATAGAAGTACAGGACGAGGTCCTTGCCGGCGAAGTCGGACAGCGAGACGGTCTTGCCGTCGGCGTCCGGGAGCTTGAACGCGGGGGGCTTCTTGCCTTCCTCGACGGGCATGGTGCGCTCCGGATGGGGGAGCGGACGCTATCGCACGGCGCACGGCCTCCGCGCAAGGGCGCGGCCGAGGCCTTTTCGGGGGGACGTGGTTTGATGGCGCCACGGGACGCGGAGGACTCGCGTGAAGACCTCGCGATGGGTCGTGCTGCTGGCGCTGCTTTTGCTGATCGGCGGCGTCGGCGCGTGGTGGCTGGCTTCGGGAAACCAGCCGGAGTCGGCGACGCCCGCGCGGCGCGCCATCGCCTCGGGCGCGGACGACGACGAAGCGCGGCTCCCCGCGCCGGCGTCGGACGCGCGGCAAGTCGCGCCCCTCGTCGCGGATGCGCACGGTCCGACGGGAGCGGCTCTGGATGCGCCCGCTCCCGTCCCCGCGCCCCGGCAAGCCCCGGGCGTGCCCGTCGCCTTCCGCGGCCGCGTGCTGCGGGGCGGCGTGCCGCTGTCCGGCGCCAGCGTGCTCTACCGCGGCAGCACGCCGCTGCGCGAGGCGCTGCGCCGCACGGCCGATCCGGCGGTGCCCGAGCTGGAGCTGCTGCCGCGCACGAGCACCGGCCCGGACGGCCGCTTCTCCCTCACGTCCCGCTTCCTGCCCGGCGAGGCCTGGGACTGGGAAGACGGCTATCCGTACCTCATCGTGCTCGCCGAGGGCTGCGCGCCGCGCAGCGTGCGCTGCGTGGGCTGCACGGGCGGCGGCTTCGACGCGGGCGACATCTGCATCGAGACCGGCGGCTGGCTGACCGGCCGCGTCCTGGACGAGGCCGGCGCGCCGCTGGCCGGCGCGGACATCTCGCTGCAGTCCGCGAAGGCCGCCTCGCCGGACTGCGGCCTCGAGAGGCCCTACTTCGACCAGCACGTGAAGGACTGCACGCGCACAACGTCGTACGCCGACGGTCGCTTCCGTGCGGGGCCCTTCTGGCCGGGCACGGCGACGCTCGTGGTCAGCGCGCCGGATCGCCTGGCCGCCACGCTCGAGCCTCAGGAGATCAAGGTCGGGACGGACGAGCACGTCGGCGACGTCGTGCTGCGCAGCGGCCTCTCGCTCGCCGGCATCGTCGTCGGTCCCGACGGCGTGCCGGTGCCTGGTGCCCGCCTGCGCCTCTGGAAGCCGCGCGGCACGGACGGCCTGCGCGAGACGCAGGGCCTGCCCGACAGCCTCGTCGTCCGGTTGGCCACGTTGTTCCGGGCGACCGAAGGCCGTAGCGATGCTGCGGGCCGCTTTGCGATGGGAGGGCTCGTCGCCTCCAACTACTCGCTCGCCGTGCAGGCGGAGGGCTGGGAGTGGCGGATCGTCGACGACCTGCTCCCGGGTCCGCAGAGCGTCCGCGTGGACCTCGCGCCGGCCGCGCGGCTCGAGCTCACGCTGCTCGAGGATCCGGGAGGCTCGCCGTGCGCGACGGCGACGGTCACGGCGTCGCGTCTCTGCGGCAACGGACAGCAACCGCTCACGCCGCGGGCCACCGGAGCGCCAGGGGCCTGGGTCGTCGAGCCGCTGGGCCCTGGCGGCACGGACATCTTCGTCGCGGCCGAGGGGCGCGGCGGCGTCGCCCTGCACCTCGATGGCGTGAAGGCGGGCGAGGTCGCGAGTCGCACGCTGCGCCTGCCCGCACAGGCCATTCTCGGCGGGCGCGTCACGGACGTCAGCGGCGCGCCGCTGCCCGGGCTCGAGGTCGTCGCGAGCTTCCACGCCGACCCGGCCGAGGAGCATGCCGCGCGAGTCCCAGGCACCAAGGCCGTCACGGCCGCCGATGGCGGCTTCGAGCTGCGCGGCTTGCAGGCCGGCGAGTGGTCGATCGCTGCCGACGATGCCTCGCACCTGCCCGCCGAGCGCACCGTGACGGTCACGTCGGGAGTCCGCGTCGCCGACATCGACCTGGTGCTGGGCCCCTCGGGTGCGATCTTCGGCACGTCCATGGACGAGGCCGGCCAGCCGCTCGTCGGCTCGCGGGTCTACGGTCAGCTCCACGCCGCCGAGGGCGTGCAGCCGCGGCAGATCGAGGCCTACACGGACACGACCGGCCGCTACGAGCTCTCGGACCTCGAGGCGGGCACGTGGTCCGTGGGCGTCGAGGACAACATTGACGTCCCGCTCGCCGCCGGTGAGCGGCGGCAGCTCGACCTGCAGGAAGGCGCGCAGACGGTGCTCGTCGTGCGCGTGCTGGACGCCGAGGGCCGGCCGGCGCCGAACGCGGTGGTGTGCTTCGGCCAGGTGAGCGAGGGCGCGGACTACGTGCAGCTGACACCGATGCCGACGGGCGCCGACGGCACGTGCCGCAACGAGCACGCGCGTGCCGGCCCCTGCAGCGTGCTGGCGGTGCTCGAGGGCGGCGCGGGGCAGACGCCGGTGACCAGGCTCGACGTGCCCGAGCGCCGGACGACGACCCTGGACCTGCGCGTCGGAGGTGCTCGCGCGCTGGTTCGCGTCACCGACGCGTCCAGCGGCAAGCCCGTGCCCGGCGTGGTCGCCGCGCTCGTCGCGCTGCGCGAGGACGGCGAGCCCGCGGGCTACGCGAGCATGAGGCTGAACGGCCAGCGCCGGACCTTCGGCGCCACCAGCGACGAGGCCGGGATCGTGCACCTCGCCGGCCTGGCGCCGGGTCGCTTCCGCCTCGCGGTCACGGGCGAGGCCTTCAAGCTGGTGACGCTGCCAGCGCCCATCGTCGAGGTGCGCGGCACGGAGACCGCCGAGCTCGACATCGTCGTCACCGCCACGGCGCGCATCAGCGGCAAGGCGCATGATGCCGCCGGCGTGCCGGTGCGCGACGGGGTCTACGTCAGCGCGTTCGGCCCGATGGAGGAGGATCGGAGCCTCGCGATCGCGCGCTCGGGCGCCTTCTCCCTCGACGGCCTTCGACCGGGCGCGTGGCATCTCATCGTGGCGGAGCTGCCCACCGAGCGCAGCGGCGAGAGCGGCGGCAAGGTGTTCACGGAGCGCACCGTCACCCTGCAGCCCGGGCAGGCGCTCGAAGTGGATCTCGTCGCGGACGGCTGAAGGGCCGTTGCTCTCGGGCCGAGCCGCGCTTCAGTGCCTGTCCGCCACCGCCCCGTTCTCCGGCAGCCCCTCGATGGTCGCGCGAGCCGCCTCGCCCGCCCCCGCCAGCCTCACCGCCGCCGCCGGTCGGGTTTCCACCACGCGCAGGGGTTCGACGATGGTCTCCGTGGCGCGGGCCTCGCCGTAGGCGAGGTGCTCCACGATCCAGCCGACGGCGAGCGGCACCAGCAGCACGATGGCCAGCGCAAGGACGCTCAGCCCGCCACGGGGTGAGGCGGCAGTCTTCATGGCTCCGGAACCTGTTCGGGTCAGGGTCCGCACGAACGGGGCACTGCGGACGGCTCGCGCGACCCGGCCCTGACGCCGCCGGACCCGCGGAAGTCACCGCGCCCTTGTCTGCAACCGGAGGGGCGGGTTTGATGTCCCGCGACCCCGCCCCCGGAGCCCCCGATGCCCACCCTCGTCATCCTGCGCCACGGCGAGAGCCAGTGGAACAAGGAGAACCGCTTCACCGGCTGGGTGGACGTGCCGCTGGCCGAGTCGGGCGAGGGCGAGGCCCGCGAGGCGGGACGGCTGATGGCCGCCGAGAAGCTCACTTTCGACGTGGCCTACACCTCCGTGCTCAAGCGCGCGGTCAAGACGCTCTGGCTGGCGCTGGAGCAGATGGACCTCATGTGGATCCCGGTCCACAACAGCTGGCGCCTCAACGAGCGCATGTACGGAGCGCTGCAGGGCCTCGACAAGGCGCAGACCGCCGCGAAGCACGGCGAGGCCCAGGTGAAGGTGTGGCGGCGGAGCTACGACACCCCGCCGCCGCCGCTGTCGAAGGACGACCCCATGTGGCCCGGGCGCGATCCGCGCTACGCGACGCTGCGCCCGGACGAGCTGCCCGCCAGCGAGTGCCTCAAGGACACCGTGGAGCGCTTCCTTCCGTACTGGGAGGCGGCCATCGCGCCCGAGCTGCGCCGCGGCCGCCGCGTGCTCATCGCCGCGCACGGCAACAGCCTGCGCGCGCTCATCAAGCACCTCGAGGGCATCTCGGACCAGGACATCGTGGAGCTCAACGTGCCCACGGGCGTGCCGCGGCTGTACGAGCTCGACGACCAGCTGAAGGTGAAGTCCGCGCGCTACCTCGGCGACGCCGCGGCCGTGGCCGCCAAGGCCGCCGCCGTCGCGAACCAGGGGAAGGCGCGCTGAGGGGGATCGCGATGCGCATGCTGGTGCTGCTGCGCACGTCCGGCAACCGCGTGCACGCGCTCATGTGGTTCAAGGTGACGTCGTTCTTCGACGACGCCGAGCTGGCCAGCTGGCGGCAGCGGTTCGCCGACGCGCGCTTGTACGAGCCGAAGGTTCGCTGAGGGCGCGCCCCGCCTACCCGTCCAGCGCCGCGCGCAGCGCCGCGACCTCGCTCCCGTCCGTCTCCGTCGCGCCCGCCCGCCGCGCCGCACTGTGGAACTCCGTCGCGCCCGTCGTGCGCCGCAGCGCCGCCGCGCCCGCCGCGCGCACGCCGCCGCCGGGCATGACCGTGATGCGACCGGCCGCCTGGCGCACGAGGGCCGCGAGGCGCGCCGCGTTCTGCGCGGCCGTGCCGCGCCCGCCGGCCGTGAGCACCCGCACGAAGCCCAGCGCCACCAGCTGCTCGAGCGCCTCGTGCGGGTCGGGCAGCTCGTCGAAGCAGCGGTGGCACACCACCGGCAACGGCCGGGCCGCGCGCACGAGCTCGGCCAGCGCAGGGAGGTCGAAGCCGCCGCCGGGCGCGAGCGCGCCGAGGGCCACCGCGGCCGCGCCCGCGCGCCGCGCCGCCGCCGCCTGCTCGCGCAGCGTCGCCAGCTCCGCCGGCGAGTAGACGAAGTCGCCCGCCCGCGGCCGAAGGAGTGTCACGACGGGCAGCGCGCTCGCCGTTTGCACCTCGGCCAGCAGCCCGGGCGGCGCCGTCAGACCGCCACAGGCGAGGTCGGCGCACAGCTCGAGGCGATCGGCCCCGCCGCGCGCGGCCGCCCGCGCGCCGTCCGCGGATTCCACGCAGATCTCCAGCAGGGCGCGGGCGGGCATCGCGGGCAGGCTAGCACGCGCGGTGCCGACGCCTTCGGCTGGGTCCGGGATTCCGCTCGCAGTTCTGGAGCTTCGCAGGCGGGGGACACGTCGGCGGCGCTGCCCAGGGAATCGACTGCCGTGAACGCACCCTTGCCGCACCCGTCGTGTCGCGCGCCCGTCGCGCTGCGGCCGGGCCTGCGCCTCGGGGACTATCTGCTGCTCGCGCCTCTGGGCCACGGCGCGCAGTCGGAGGTCTGGGAGGCCCGCTCGCTCAGCGACCAGCGCCGCGTGGCGCTCAAGGTGCTGGCGCCCGCTCTGGCCGCCAGCGCCGAGGGCCTGCGGCTGTTCCATCGCGAGGCCGCCGCCCACGCGCGCCTCGCGCACCCGCACATCGCCGCGGTGCTGGCCGCGGGCGAGGCCTGCGGCCGCCCGTACCTGGTGCAGGAGCTGGTGCCCGGCGGCCGCACGCTGGCCGACGACATCGCCGCCGCGCGCCGCGCCTGCCTGCCGCCGGGCCAGCCGCCCCGCGACCTGCCGCGCGAGCACGTGCGCGACGCCGCCGAGCTCTTCGCTCACGTGGCCGACGCGCTGCACGCCGCGCACGCGGCGGGCGTCATCCACCGCGACGTCAAGCCCGGCAACATCCTGGTGCTACCCGACGGCCACCCCAAGGTGGCCGACTTCGGCTTCGCGCTGCTGGCCGACGCCTCCGACTGCCGCCGCCCGGCCCTCGACGGCACGCCCGCCTACATGAGCCCCGAGCAGCTGCGCGGCCAGCCCGCCGACGCGCGCAGCGACGTCTTCGCGCTGGGCGCCACGCTGTACGAGGCGCTCACGCTTGAGCGCGCGTTCGGCGGGCGGAGCTGCGCGGAGGTGCGGGCGGCGGTGCTCGCCGTCAAGCCGGCGCCGCCGCGTACGCTTCAGCCGAGCTTGCCGGAGGACCTGTGCGCGGTGTGCATGCACGCGCTGAGCGCCGATCCTGCGCAGCGCTACTCGACGGCGGGCGCGCTGGCCGACGATCTGCGCCGCTTCCTCGACGGAGTCCCCGTGCGCGCCGCCTCCGGCGGCCGGCTACGTCGTGCGGCAGCGTGGCTGCGCCCGGCGGCGCTGCGCGCTGCAGCGGTGGCGCTGCTGGTCACGGGACGCATGGGGTAGGCGGGCGCAGGGCGCGAGTGACCGTCCGGGCAGGGTCCGCTATCGTGCGGCGCTATGCGACGCGCGATCGTGCCACTCGCCCTGCTGCTCGCCGGTCTCGTCGGCGTGCTTGCACTGCGGTGGACGGACACCGACCCTGCGGGAGCTGGATCGCCGAGGCCGGGGCAGGCATCCCCCGCGGCGCGCGACGAGCGTGCCATCCCGCCGCTCGAGATCGTGGACGCCGCTGTGCCGGAGGCGGTGCCGATCGCGCCCGCAGCTGCGGTGACCGGGACGCCCATGTGGCACGGTCTCGTGCTCGACGTGGACGGGCGACCGTTGGCAGGCGCGCGCGTCGGCCGCCTGCCGATGGCACGGCGAATGAGTTTCATGTCGCACGGACCGCAGCCGGAGAATGCCGCCCTCTTCGAGCAGGCACTCTGGTCCGAAACGGGTGCCGACGGGACGTTCGAAATCGCGTGGGCCGAGCCCGCTGCCGAAACCGACTGGGCACTGCTGGTGCGCCATCCCACGGCGGTCGCGTGCCTTGTCGCCTGCAAGGATGCGCTGGCCGCGGGAGGAGACTGCGGCACGCTGCGACTTGCTCGGGGCGGGGTCCTGCGCGGGCGCGTGCTGGCGTGGGATGGCTCGCCGGCGGCCGGCGCTGATGTCGACGCCTCCCTGCAGACGAGGACGGTGCCGTTGCTCGCGGGAGATCCGAATCTGATCGTCGGCCTGTACGACGGCCTGCTGCACGCCCGCACCGACGACGACGGCCGCTTCGAGCTCGGGGGGCTGCCGCCGGCGGCGTTCACGCTGGCCGTGGAGCACCTGGGCCACGCGACGTTGCGCACGGACGCGATCACGGTCGTCCCGGAACCGGACGTGGATCTGGGCGACCTGCGGCTCCAGCGAGGCAACACGGTCTCAGGGCGCGTGCTCGACGCCCAGGACCGACCGATCGTCGGCGCGGAAGTGCGCGCGACCGCGTCGGGCCTTGAGCTGGTGCGCCGGCTGGAGCATGGCATCCACTGGGAGCTGGAGAAGGCGCGCACCGCGCAGTGGGGCATGGGCGATCGCCACGATGCGCGTGCCTGCGTCGTGACGAGCGATGCCGACGGGAGATTCGAGCTGGGCGGCATGCAGCGCGCAACGTGCGCGGTCCTCGCCGTGGGCCCGGGCTTCGAGCCTGCGGCGCAGGACGATGTGCCCGCCGGCACGCGCGACCTCGTGCTGCGGTTGCAGCCGCTCGGCCACCTGCGCTTGCGCTTGGTGGACGCGATGGATGGCCAGCCGATCGCAGGGGCCGAGCTACAGGTGCAGAGCGTCGGGGGCCGGCAGCAGCAGGCGGTAGGAGACAGGGATCGCCTGCCTGTCGAACGACTGCCGTCCGGAGAGTTCCTGGTGAGCGACGTGTGCGACGCGCCACTCGTGGCCAGCATCCGCTCCCCACAGCTCGGCTTCGCCTCCCTGCGTATCGACGGCCTCGAACCGGGGATGGCAGAAGCCGTGAGCGAGCTGCCGGTCCCACGGCCGGCGTCGATCGCGGGCCGCGTGCTCGACTCGGCCGGCCTGCCCGTGACGACGGCGCGCGTGTCCTTCCAGCCGTATTCGGGCGACCTGCAGGCGGTGCGCATCGATCGCTTCGATGTGGCAGTGGATGAAGCCGGCCGATTCCAGAGTGGACCTATTCCCGCGGACGATTGGATGGTGTGGGCGGGCGAGGCGGCGCACAGTTCCACCTCGGCACGTCGGCTCCTGGCACCCGGCGAGGATGTGGATGTCGGGGATCTCGTACTGATGCGCCCGGCGCGCCTCGACGCGCGCCTCGTCGATGCGGCGGGTGCCGCCAGGCCGGGCGTGCAGGTCAGCCTCGTCGCGGCGGACGCGCCGGTTGGCAGTCCGCTGGTCCTAGCGGCTGGCGCGACCGATTCCGAAGGCGCCGTGCATTTCGTCGCGCCACCGGGCGGGATGCGCTTCGAGTCACGCGATCCGCCGATCGTGGTGGACCTCGGGACCCTCGCCGAGGGGGAGACGCGCGCGCTGCTGGTGCAGCCTCAACAGCCGGCGCGGCTCTCGGGGACGTTGCGCGACGCTTCGGGTCCTGTTGCCGAGGCGCGCATCGACGTCAGGGGCGGCTTTCGGCCGGTGCGCACGACGACGGGCCCGGACGGCACGTGGTCGCTGGACGTGGCGGCTACGCCCTCCGTGCGTGTCGTCGCTCGCTCGGCGCACGGAGGCGTCGTTGCGCAGACCCTCGCTCTCCTGCCCGGCGAAGCGCGCGTCGTGGACCTGCAGCTCGGCACGGAGCACATCAGCGGTCGCATCGTGGATGTGTCGACGGGCGCGCCGGCGGCGGGAGCCGCCGTTCAGGCCTGGCGTGGCAACCAGGAGCTGATGGGCCCGTCGGTGAAGTCCGATGGCTCCGGGCACTTCAACCTCGAGGGCCTCGAGCCCGGTGCCTGGACCGTGCAAGGGGGTGGCGAGCCCTTCACGTTCAGCGCAGAGGTCGGCGTGGACCTTCCGGCTGACGCGCCGCGCGAGCTGCTGATCGAGGTGACTCGCCTAGGTCGGATGGCAGGCACCGTGCGCACGGCCGACGGGGCGGCCGTCGGCCGAGGCGAATGCACGGTCTACCTGGCTGCTGTCGGCGAGTCGGAGCACGCCGACGTCGATTTCCCCGGGGACGACGGCACCTACAGCTTCGAGCGGATCGCGCCGGGAGACTACGAGTTGCTGGTGGCACGGGGGTTGAACGGCCACGAGCACTGGTTTGGAAGCGAGGACGCCAGACGTCTCGCGTGGGTGCGCACGGCTGTCCGCATCGAGCCTGGCGCGGATCTGCAGCAGGACGCCGTGCTCCCGCCAGGCAAACCCTGAGCGCTCAGCCCGCCCCGGCGCCCCTCTTCACCTCGTGATGGGTCTTCGCCGCCCGCCGCCAATCCTTATTCATCTCCCCGATGAACCGCACCGAGATCTCCTTCGGGCACACCGCCTCGCACTCGTAGTAGTTGCGGCAGTTCCCGAAGCCCTCCTTGTCCATCTGCTGCACCATCCCCAGAACGCGCCTCTGGCGCTCCGGCTGCCCCTGCGGCAGGTGCGCGAGGTGCGCCACCTTCGCCGACACGAACAGCATCGCCGCGGCATTCGGGCAGGCCGCCACGCACGCGCCGCAGCCGATGCAGGCTGCGGCGTCCATGGCCAGGTCGGCCTCCTCCTTGCCGACCAGCACGCAGTTGGCGTCCTGCGCGCCGCCGGTGTTCACCGAGACGAAGCCGCCGGCCGCGATGACGCGGTCGAAGGCCGAGCGGTCGACGGCGAGGTCCTTGAGCAGCGGGAAGGCGTGGGCGCGGAAGGGCTCGACGGTGATGGTCGCGCCGTCGCGGTAGTGGCGCATGTGGAGCTGGCAGGTCGTGGTGGCGCGCTGCGGGCCGTGCGCGACGCCGTCGATGACCAGCGAGCACATGCCGCAGATGCCCTCGCGGCAGTCGTGGTCGAAGGCCACGGGCTCCTCGCCGCGCGCGATGAGCTGCTCGTTGAGCACGTCCAGCAGCTCGAGGAAAGACATGTCGGGGGAGACGTCTTCGACCGGGTAGTCGACGAGGCGCCCCGGCGAGGCCGCGTCCTTCTGGCGCCAGATGCGGAGCTTGAGCTTCATCGGGGCCTCACTTGTAGCTGCGGGTGGCGAGGCGGACGTTCTCGAAGACCAGCGGCTCGGCGTGCTGGGCGGGTGCGGCCGGGTCGCCGGTCCACTCCCAGACGGAGGCGTGGCAGAAGCGCTCGTCGTCGCGCTTCGCCTCGCCGTCGGGCGTCTGGTGCTCCTCGCGGAAGTGGCCGCCGCAGGACTCCTCGCGCGCGAGGGCGTCGCGGCAGAGCAGCTCGGCGAACTCGAGGAAGTCGGCCACGCGCCCGGCCTTCTCCAGCTCGACATTCAGCTCCGCGCCGCTGCCCAGGATGCGCACGCTCTGGTGGAAGGCCTCGCGCAGCTCGGGGATGCGGCGCAGGCACTCGTTCAGGGCCGCGGCGTTGCGAGCCATGCCGGCCTTGTCCCACATGAGCGTCCCGAGCTCGCGGTGGAAGCTGTCCGGGCTGCGCGTGCCCTTGTTGGCCAGCAGCTTCTGCGTGCGCGCCTCGACCTCGGCCTCCACGCGCCGGAACTCCGCGTGCTCGGTGCTCACGGGCTCGAGCTTCTCGCTCGCGAACCAGTGGCCGATGGTGTACGGCAGGATGAAGTAGCCGTCCGCGAGGCCCTGCATGAGCGCGCTGGCGCCGAGGCGGTTGGCGCCGTGGTCGGAGAAGTTGGCCTCGCCGATGACGTGCAGGCCGGGGATGGTGGACATGAGGTTGTAGTCCACCCACAGCCCGCCCATGGTGTAGTGGGGCGCGGGGTAGATGCGCATGGGCGCGGTGTACGGGTCCTCGCCGGTGATGCGCGCGTACATCTCGAACAGGTTGCCGTAGCGGTCGGCGATGGCGTCCTTGCCGAGCCTCTGGATGGCGTCGCGGAAGTCGAGGTAGACGCCGCGGGCGCCCGGCCCCACGCCGCGCCCCACGTCGCAGGCCTCCTTGGCCGCGCGCGAGGCGATGTCGCGCGGCGACAGGTTGCCGAAGCTGGGGTACTTGCGCTCGAGGTAGTAGTCGCGCTCGGCGTCCGGGATCTGCGCCGGCGGCCGCTTGTCGCCCGGCGTCTTCGGCACCCACACGCGCCCGTCGTTGCGCAGCGACTCGGACATCAGCGTGAGCTTGGACTGGTGCTCGCCCGCCTGCGGGATACAGGTGGGGTGGATCTGCGTGAAGCAGGGGTTCGCGAAGCCCGCCCCGCGCTTGTGCGCGCGCCAGGTGGCCGTGACGTTGCAGCCCTTGGCGTTGGTGGAGAGGAAGAAGACGTTGCTGTAGCCGCCCGTGGCGAGGACCACCGCGTCGCCGGCCCAGCTCTGGATCTTGCCGCTCACGAGGTCGCGCGTGACGAGGCCGCGCGCGCGGCCGCCGATGACCACGATGTCCAGCAGCTCGGTGCGCGCGTGCATGCGCACCTTCCCCAGGCCCACCTGCCGGGAGAGCGCCGCGTAGCAGCCGAGCAGCAGCTGCTGGCCCGTCTGTCCGCGCGCGTAGAAGGTGCGGCTCACCTGCGCGCCGCCGAAGCTGCGGTTGGCCAGCTGCCCGCCGTACTCGCGCGCGAAGGGCACGCCCTGCGCCACGCACTGGTCGATGATGGCCGCCGACACCTGCGCCAGCCTGTAGACATTGGCCTCGCGCGCGCGGAAGTCGCCCCCCTTGACCGTGTCGTAGAACAGGCGCCACACGCTGTCGCCGTCGTTCTGGTAGTTCTTGGCGGCGTTGATGCCGCCCTGCGCCGCGATGCTGTGCGCGCGCCGCGCGCTGTCCTGGAAGCAGAAGGCGTCGACGTCGTAGCCGAGCTCGGCCAGGCTGGCGGCCGCCGAGCCACCCGCGAGCCCCGTGCCCACCACGAGCACCCGGAAGCGGCGCTTGTTGGCCGGGTTC
Source organism: Planctomycetota bacterium (assembly GCA_036274635.1). Lineage (GTDB taxonomy): Bacteria > Planctomycetota > B15-G4 > B15-G4 > B15-G4 > DASUFI01. The sequence goes on along the minus strand of DASUFI010000126.1, from coordinate 4,642 downwards.
ACCAGCTTCATCTCGAAGCGGTGCCGGTCCCACTTGTCCTGGATCGGGCCGCCGGGGACGCGCGCGTCGAGCTTCACGGGAAGGTCACTCCCGGCGGCAGGACGACCACGCCCATCTGCACCGCCAGCGGGATGGAGATGTAGCCCGCGGCCACCACCGCGCCCAGCAGCGGGCCGACGCGCGCGACGAGCTTCTCCGTGCGTGGCCCCCGCCAGCCCAGCGTCTGGAACACGCTCGACACGCCGTGGCTGAGGTGCAGGCCGAGCAGCACCATCGCCAGCACGTACGGCGCCGCGATCCACGGCCGGCCGAAGCTGCCGACCAGCATGGAGTAGACGTCCGGCCGCCCGGCGGGGTCGACGCGCCCGGAGAATTCCGGGTGCGCGCGGCCCCAGGTGAAGTGCGCCAGGTGGTAGACCACGAACAGCAGCAGCATGAGGCCCGTGAGCAGCATGCTGCGCGCGGCGGGCGTGGACTGCACCGGGTGGCTCACGACGTAGCGCGAGCCGCGCGCGGCCCGGTTCGCCGCCGCGAGCTGGAGCGTCAGCACGACGTGTACGACGGCCACCGCCAGCAGGCCCACGCGCGCGACCCACAGCAGCGGTCCGAGGTGCCTCAGGCCCTCGGCGTAGCTGTCCAGCGCATCCTGCCCGCGGAAGACCTGCAGGTTGCCAGCGAGATGGGCCAGCAGGAAGCCCACGAGCGCCAGCCCCGTGACGGCCACGATCAGCTTGCGGCCGATCGAGCTGGAGAGGCGGGCGGGGGGGCCGATCATGGGGCAGAGCTCTTCGGCCGGCTCGTTGGCCGGCGGGACGAAAAGCGGATGACGATAGCGCCGCGTCGCGTGCGCTTGAAGCCCGTCGGCTGTCAGGCTGGCTGGCAGGGGAGGGCCAAGCTGGCAGCGCGTCCGGACGGCCACAGGGCGGGGCGCGGCTGCCGGGCGCGTCCGCGTCGGCACAGCCTTTGCAAAGCGCCCTCTTGCCCGGCGGGCGCGCGCTGGAGCCGTCCGCCGGGGCTCAGTCTGAAACCGACACCCAGGAGGTTCGACATGAACATCACTCCCCGCAAGTCGCAGGCGGTCTCGGCGCCCACCTCGGGCCTGTCGCTCGACCGCTTCCTCGAAAGCTTCTTCGACGGCGGCAACTGGCCCTCGTCCGCGATGGAGTTCGTGCCCGCGCTCGACGTGGTCGAGGGCGAGAAGGACATCACGGTGCGGGCGGAGCTGCCCGGCATGGATCCGGCCAACATCGACGTGCAGGTGACCGACGGCATGCTGGTCCTCACGGGCGAGAAGCAGCAGCAGGCCTCGGAGTCGACCGAGACCTGCTACCGCGCCGAGCGCCGCTTCGGGCAGTTCCGGCGGGTCGTCCGCCTGCCGGCGCCGGTCGACGCGGACAAGGTGCGCGCCGACTACGAGAACGGCGTGCTGCACATCCACCTTCCGCTCAGTGCCGCGGCCCGTCCGCGACGCATCGAGGTGCGCAAGTCCGGCTGAGCTGCGCTGCCACCGCCGCCCCGGTGATGCTTCGCGCCGCCGGGGCGGCGCTGTCTCAGTGGAGCCCGAACAGCCCCTGCTTCAGCGCGAACTCCACGACGGCCCGCGCGTGGGCCAGCTCGCCGGTGTCGGTGAAGTGCATGGCGTCGTCGTAGAGCTCCGACCTGCCCGTGAGCGTCTCGGCGGTGGGCACGACGGGCACGTCCAGCTCGGCCCCGAGGTCGTGGATGACCTGGTTGGCTCGCGCGAGGAAGACGCCCAGCTCCGGATAGGTCGGGTCGTCCGCCAGGCGCGAGGCGAAGGTCTGCAGCACGGGCTGCGCGCCGGCGGCGCGGGCGACGGCGCAGATCTGGCGCAGGTTGCGCCCGAAGACGCTGAGCCCGTACTCGTTGACCCACACGAGGTTCGACACCGACTGCTGCTCCCAGCCGGGCACGAAGATCCAGTTGGCGAGGGTGCCCAGCTGCTTCTCGGGATCGGTGCCGCGCACGAGGTGCGCGTAGATGCGGCAGTGGCCCAGCAGGAAGCGCTCGAGGCCCGAGAGCTCGATGATCGGCGGCGGCCGGCGGGCGTTGCTGTAGTCGGGCTGGAAGTCGCTCGTCTGGATGATGCGGCCGTCGTTGCCGGCGTCGTAGTCGATGACGGCGTCGGGCTGCAGCTCCACCAGCCGCAGCTCGAGGTTGATGAGCGAGTCGATCGAGTTGTAGCCGGACACGCCGCCGTTGAGGACCTCGTAGCGGATGCCCTCGGGCGCGTGGCCGGTGTTCGCGAGATGGTTGAGGAGGGCCTGCAGGCGCGCTGGGTAGGACTTGTCATCGGACGTGGCCCCCGTGCCGAAGGTCGTGGAGCCGCCGATGCAGATGATGCGGTAGACCCCTGGTGGCTTCTCGCGCGTGGTCTCGGCGCCGCGCAGGCCCAGGGCGTTGATGTGCACCTGGTAGTGCCGGCCCTTCTCCTCCGCCGGCTGCTCGCGCTTGTCCCAGCCCGGCCGCTGCACCAGGCCGAGGTAGGGGTGCGGCTCGTACTGGGCCTGCGACATGTCCTGGTGCGGAAGGAAGAAGTCGGCGTCCCGGCCGGCGCGCCAGTCGGCGATGCGCAGCGCCACCTCGGCCGCGGCGGCGACCAGCAGGACCATCACGACCATGGCGCCGAGGCAGCCCAGCACCGAGCGTCGGGGTCGGGCGCGGCGCACCGGCTCGCTCATGTCGTGACGGACCCTGCGGGGCGGACACGCGAATGTAGCAGTCCTCCGACGAAGTGCTGCTGAGCTGCCCCGCCACGGGAGATCCATTCGGGATCTCCCTCGACGGGTTTGCGGCGGGCTGCGCCCGCCGCAACTCCCTGCGCGGGGACCTCTTGCTACGATGCCCCCGTGACGCGCCTGTTCGTGGCCATCGACCTGCCCGAGGAGGTCAAGGACCTGCTCGAGCCGCTGTGCCGCGGGGTGCCCGGCGCGCGCTGGATGCGCGACCGGCAGTTCCACGTCACCCTGCGCTTTCTCGGCGAGCTCGAGGGCCCGGCGGCGCGGGCCGCGGCGGACGCCCTGCATGCGGTGCGCAGCACGCCGTTCGAGCTGGAATTGGCTGGCGTGGGCCATTTTCCGCCGCGGGGCGATCCGCGCGTGCTGTGGGCGGGCCTGCGCCCGTCCGACGAGCTGTTGGAGGTGCACCGGCAGGTGCAGAAGGTCCTGCGCCGCACCGGCCTGCCGCCCGAGGAGCGCAAGTTCGCGCCGCACGTCAGCCTGGCGCGCCTGCACGCCGCCCCGCTGCCCCGCGTGCTCGAATTCCTGCGCGAGCATGCCGGCCTGCGCAGCGAGCCCTTCGTCGTCGACGGACTGCAGCTGTTCCGTTCGGTGCTCGGTCATGACGGCGCCCAGCACGTCCTGGAGGCGAGCTACCCCCTGTTCCCTGGGCGCCCCGGGCCGGCCCCCTGCCCGGAGGCCGACTTGCCGCCGGGCCGGCCCCTTTCCTAGACTCCCGCGCTTCGTGCCGTCACCCCGGACTGGAGCGGCCGTAACGCCCGCCGCTCCCGCGTACCCCGAACGAGGACCCGCCCGATGGACCGTCGCGACTTGCCGTCCCGTGCCTTCACCTGCCGGCTGGCCGCCCTGGCAGTGGTCGCGGCGCTGCTCTCCGGCTGCCTGTACAACGGCCACTACTCCTATGGGGCCACGGAGAAGTTCGTCCACAGCGACATGAATGTGCTGCCCAAGGCCATCGGCGTGCCGATCGTCGCCATCGTCGACGGCATCATCTCGCCCTTCACCGCGGCCTGCGACGTCTACGACGACCAGCCGTACTCCCCCGACCACCGCTACCTCTCCTATGCCGGCTGCCGCGTCATCGGCCGCAGCGACATGGCCCTCGGCTACCAGTGGGAGGCCTCGGTGCCGGCCATCGTGCTCGAGACGGTGTGGCTCATCGTGACCGGGCCCATCGACCTGTTCACGGTACTCTTCGACAAGACGGGGCGGCAGGACGACGACTGACCCAGCGCCTCCGCGCTGCTAGCGCGTCCCGGCGAGTGGGGGCAGGAGCACCGCGCCGGGGCGCGTGATCCATTCTTCGCGCCACTGCCGGTGCGCGGCATCGTCGGGAAAGTTCTCGCCGGGTGGCGGCGGATATCCGGTCATTGCGTGGAAGGGCAGCGGCTCGACGCTCTGCGCACAGAGCGTGTTGGGGTCGCCGTCCTTGGCCCAGCCGTCCAGCTCCAGCAGCCAGTCGCGTGTCCATCCCGCGGGCAGCGGCGGAAGGCCCGCGGCGTCGAAGGTGAACCACAGCGCGTCGCCCGCACCGAGGATCACGTCCATGTCGTCGGCGACGCCGAGCAGGGGAGTGACCTCGCCGTACTTCGTGTACAGGCCCGGGTGCTGGTTCCAGCGCGGCTCGGCGAGGTCGCCGTAGGCGAAGCGCTCCGGCAGCGTGCCGTCGGGGTTGGGCTGCGCGCGCGAGAAGCCGCGGTAGCCCAGCTCGGCCGACGTCACGTCCACGCGCGTGTCCGTGAAGGGCGCGTCGTCGGAGTCGAGGCACACGCGCACGGCGTCCAGTGAGAGCTGCAGCGTGGTGGTCATCCGCAGCCGGGGGTCGTCGCGGCGCACGATGTCCGTCACGTCCAGCACCATGGTCTTGGTCTTGCCCGCGGGGAAGC
>DASUFI010000125.1:0-2460 GCA_036274635.1 Planctomycetota bacterium | reverse complement strand
CGCGCCGCGGACCGGTTCGCGTGGGGGTCATCGGCCTGGGCTTCATGGGGCGCACGCACGTGCAGGCCTATCGCGCCGCGGACGCGGCCGGCTTCCGCAACGTGCTCGTGGCCGTGTGCGATGCCGACCCCGCGCGCCTCGCGGGCCGCCTGCCGCTCACCGGCAACCTCCTCGCGGAGGGCGAGGCGCCGCGCCTCTTCGACCCGCGCAAGGTGGAGGGCCACGAGCGGCCCGACGAGCTGCTGGCGCGCAAGGACATCGACCTCGTCTCCATCTGCACCTGGACCGAGACGCACGTGGAGCTCGCGCTCGCCGCCCTGGCGGCCGGCAAGCACGTGCTGCTGGAGAAGCCCGTGGCGCTGCGCGAGCGTCCGGCGGCGCGGCTCGCGGCGGCGGCGCGCGCGGCGCGCACGCTGTGCATGCCGGCGCTGTGCATGCGCTTCTGGCCGGGCTGGAGCGTGCTGCGCGACGCGGTGGCCGACCACCGCTGGGGTCCGCTGCGCTCGGCCGCCTTCCGGCGCCTCGCCGCGCGGCCGGCGTGGGGCGCGGGCTTCTACGGCGACGTCGAGCGCAGCGGCGGCGCGCTCTTCGACCTGCACGTGCACGACGCGGACTTCGTCGGCTTCTGCCTCGGACCCCCGCGCGCGGTGCTCACCGGCGGCACGGTCGACCATCTCACCACGATCTACCGCTACGAGGCTCCCGGCCCGGAGCACGTCACGGCCGAGGCCGGCTGGGACCACGACGCGGGCTTCCCCTTCCGCATGGCGTACACGGCCGTCTTCGCGCACGCCACGCTGGACTACGACAACACGCGCGCCGCGCCGCTGCGCGTGTTCCGCGACGGCGTTGAGCAGCCCGTCGATCTGCCGGAGGGCACGGGCTACGACGGCGAGGTGCGCCACCTGCTGGGCGCCATCGCGCGCGGCGCCGGCAACGGCGGCCTGCTGTCCACCTGCGACGAGGCCGAGGCGCTCACGCGCCTGCTGCTGGCCGAGCAGCGCAGCCTGGGCAGCGGCGTGGCCGTGGAGCCCTGAGCCGCGCGCTCAGGCGAAGGGCGTGCGCCCGGGCACGGGCAGGGTCGGCGCGGGCATCGAGCCGAAGACGTAGGCCTCCGGCCCGAGCCGCTGCTGGCTGGCCAGCACCTGATCCCAAGTGAGCGTCTGGCCGGTGTAGGCGGCGAGGCGTGCCATGATCGCGAGCAGCGTGCTGCGCGCCATCCACACCCCGTCGTTGATGGGCGTGGCCTGGCGGATGCTGGCGAACAGCTCGTCGTGCTCGGTCTGGTACATGTCGTTGCCCTCGCCCTCGTACTCCCAGGCGTTCGGGCCGGTGATGACGTGCAGCGGGGTCCAGCCCTCGATCTTCGCGTCGCCCTTGGTGCCCCAGAGCCAGTCGCTGTTGTCGAAGGGCGTGTTGGCGATCTGGCGGCACATGTGGAAGGCGCGCGCGCCGTGGGGGTACTCGAAGCACACGCCGAAATGGTCGAAGGCGTCCCCGCGCTCCTTGTAGTTGCGCGCGGCGTTGCCGCCCACGGCGGTGCACGAGAGCGGCGGCTCGTCGCCGAAGGCCCACGACTGCTTGTCGAGGCTGTGCACGGCCTGCTCGGCGATGTGGTCGCCCGAGAGCCAGCAGAAGGTCTGCCAGTTGCGCAGCTGCCACTCCATGTCGGACCAGCCCGGCTGGCGCGGGTGCGTGTCGAGCGGCGAGGCGTTGTAGGTGCTGTACACGCAGCGCAGGTCGCCGATGGCGCCGTCGTGCACGCGCTTGTACAGCTCGCGGTGCCGCACGTTGTAGCGCCAGCAGAAGCCGGCCACGAGCGAGAGGCTCTTGTTGTGCGCGGCCTCGGCCGTCTCCATGACCGAGCGCAGGCCGGGGACGTCCACGGCCATGGGCTTCTCGCAGAACACGTGCTTGCCCGCGTCCACGGCGGCCTTCAGGTGCGCCGGCCGGAAGTGCGGCGGCGTGGCCAGCAGCACCACCTGCACGTCGGTGGCCATGAGCCGGGCGGCCGCGTCGAAGCCGGAGAAGCGCTGCTCGGGTGGCACCTGGAGGCGCGAGTCGGCGCTGTCCTTCAGCTCGTTGCGCAGCGTCTCGAGCGAATGGTCGATGCGCTCGGGGAAGACGTCGGCCATGGCGGTGAGCACCACGGTGCCTGGCTCGGCCGACAGCGCCTGCAGCGCCGCGCCCGTGCCGCGCCCGCCGCAGCCCACGAGGCCCACGCGCAGCACGTCGGGGTGGCTGGCCGGCAGCCGCGCGAAGGGCCGTGGGTCGAGCAGCCGCGCGCGCGCCAGCAGCGGCACCGCGGCCAGGGCCGACGCGCCCGAGAGGAAGTCGCGGCGCGAGAGCGCCGGACGGGGTGGGAAGCAGCCGGTCATGGCGCGACTCCGGTGAGCGGCGCGCCATGGTAATCGCGGGCGCCCGCCGGTGCGCCCCGGAAAAGGCCGCGGCCGCCGGCGA
>DASUFI010000124.1:0-7220 GCA_036274635.1 Planctomycetota bacterium | reverse complement strand
CGCGTGCCGCAGGTCCTGCTGAACGTCCCCGTGGCCGCCAAGCCGCCGGTCGAGTCCCTGCCGCGCCTGTCGGCCGCCGCCGCCGCCGCCCAGGCCCGCCACGGCGATGACCTGCGCCTCGTCCTGCGCTACTCCGGCACGGAGAACCTGGCCCGCGTCATGGTCGAGGGCGTGGACGAGGCCGTCGTGCAGGGCCTCGCCCGTGAGCTGGGCGAGGTGTGGAAGGCCGAGATCGCCGAGCGAGGCGCGCGCACGTGAGCATGCCGGCTCCCGGCCCGGTGCTGGCCCTCGACGCCAGCACGCTGCGCGCCTGCGCCGCCCTGCTGGCCGCCGACGGCACGCCATGGGGCACCTGGCAACAGCCAGTCGACGAGCCGGGCACGGCGCCGCTGGCCGCGGGCGTCGCCGGCCTGCTGCAGGCGCGCGGACTGCGTGCCGCGGACCTGCTGGGCCTCGCCGTGGGCATCGGACCCGGCAGCTACACGGGCACGCGCGCCGCGGTGGCCCTCGCGCGGGGGCTCGCCTTCGCCGCCGGCGTGCGGCTGGCGGCCGTCGCGTCCCCGGCGGCCGCCGCGCGCGGGGAGCTCCGGCGCAAGGCGGCGGCGCGCGCGGTCATCGTCGTGCTCGACGCGCGCCGCGGCGAGGCCTACCGAGCAGACTACGAACGCGGCGACGTCCGCGCCGGCGACCTTGTCGGTGCGGAAGGCCTCCCGCTTGAGTCGGCGCCGCCGCGCCTCGTGGCCGGCCCCGATGCCGATCCCCGTCCCGACGATCCTTCCCTGATCGTGCTTCGGGAGCCCGTTCCCGACCCGTACGATGTCGCCGCGGTTGGGAGACCCAGGCTCCTCGCTGGCGGTGATCCGCCCGAGGTGGTTCGGCCTCTCTATCTGAAGCGATCGCATGCGGAGATCGTGTTCGATGAGCGGGTCGGGTCACAGGGTCTGGGCCGAGATTGACCTCGGCGCCCTGCAGCGCAACATGGCGCGCGTCGTCGCGCGCCTCGGTCCCGCCACGCGCGTGCTCGCCGTGGTCAAGGCCGACGCCTACGGCCACGGCGCCGTGCCCGTCGCGCGCGCGCTGCTCGACCAGCCCGGCCTGTGGGGCTTCGGCGTGGGCGACAGCAACGAGGCGCTCGAGCTGCGCGCCGCCGGCATCACCGCGCCGCTGCTGATCCTCGGCACGATCATCCCGGAGGAGGAGGCGCAGATCGTCTCCCACGACGTGCGCGTGTGCGTGCACTCCATGGAGCGCGTCGAGTCGCTGGAGGAGGAAAGCCGCCGCCAGGGCCGCCGCACGCGCGTGCACCTCATGGTGGACACCGGCATGGGGCGCCTGGGCGTGCTGCCCGCGCGCGCCCTCGACCTGGCGCGCTGCATCGCCCGCAGCCCGCACCTGCACTTCGAGGGCCTGGCCAGCCACGTCTCGTCCAGCCGCCCGGGCCATCCCTTCACGGGCGTGCAGCACGAGCGCCTCGAGGCCCTGCTCGCCGACCTGCGCCACGAGGGCATCGACCCGCCGCTCGTGCACATGGCCAACACGGCCGCGCTCCTCGGCGGCGTGGGCGGCACCTTTCCGCTGGTGCGCCCCGGCATCTCGCTCTACGGCGTGCTCGGCCCCGAGCAGCTCGCGGCCGCGGGCCCGGTCGAGCCGGTGATGAGCCTGCGCACCCAGATCGTGTACATGAAGGACATGCCGGCCGGCACGCCCGTGGGCTACAACGGCACGCACGTCACCACGCGCGCCACGCGCGTCGCGACCGTGCCGGTCGGCTACAACGACGGCCTCTCCTACCGGCTCAGCAACCGCGGCCGCGCGCTGGTCAACGGCACGCTCGCGCCCATCATCGGCTCCATCTCCATGGACTACACGATGCTGGACGTGGGGCACATCCCCGGAGTGCGCACCGGCGACACGGTCACGCTCGTCGGCCGCGACGGCACGCAGGAGATCGGCGTGCCCGAGCTGGCCTCGCTCATTGGCACCATCGCCTACGAGATCTGCTGCTCCGTCGGCAAGCGCGTGCGGCGCGTGTACGTGCGGCCCGAGCGCGAGGGCGAGGGCGCGAGCTGCGACGTGGTCCAGCCCGCCGACGCGCCCGCGCCCGTGCAGGTGAAGGTGGCCGTGGCCGCGGCCGGCGCCTCGCTCGACAGCGTCTCGGCTCCGGCGCCCGCGGCCGCGCCGCACCGAACGCGTCGCCGCCGCGCGGCGCGCCGCGACGCGGGGCAGAGCGGCGCGCACGCGGCCTGAGGTGCGTCCGGCCTCGATTTCGGGACCACACGCGATGAGCCGTCGCGTCCGGCTCGTTCGAAGTGCCGCTCGTAGATTGCTCTAATGGATGCCTCGCGCGGTCTCGATCCGGTCCGTGGAGGCGCCATGCGCCGTCAAGACGTCCTGCAGCGACTGAGTGCCAGCGTCGGTGACATGCGTGGCCGCTTTGGCGTCCGCAACCTGCAGGTCTTCGGATCCGTCGCACGTGACGAGGCAGGACCGCAGAGCGATGTCGACGTGCTCGTGGCGTTCGACGGACCGGCGACCTTCGACCGCTATTTCGGTCTGAAGTTCTTCCTCGAGGACCTGCTGGGCTCGCCGGTGGATCTCGTCAGCGAGAAGGCCCTCAGGCCCGAGCTGCGCGGCGCCGTCCTCGGCGAGGCGATACTTGTCTCGTGATCCGCGAATCTACCTGCGGGACATGCTGACCTGTTGCGAGAAGGTCCGCCGATTTGCGTCCGGCGAGTTCACGGGCGACGAGCTCCGCTTCGACGCCATCCTCCGCAACCTGGAGGTCATGGGCGAGGCTGCGAAGCGGGTTCCGGATGAAGTTCGCCAGCGCATGCCATCCGTCGATTGGCGAGGCCTAGCCGGTTTGCGGGACGTCCTCATCCACAGTTATTCGGGCGTGGACGGCGAGACGATTGTCGACATCGTCAGGCGCAAAGTGCCTCCACTCGAGGCTGAGCTTCGCCGCTATCTCGATGCGACGGCATAGCTGGAGATGACCCGCCTCTTCGCCATCCTCATGGCCGGCGGCTCCGGCACGCGCTTCTGGCCGGCCAGCCGCAAGGACCGCCCCAAGCAGCTGCTGCCCATCGGCACCGCGCGGCCGCTGCTCGCGGAGACGAGCGAGCGGCTGGGCTCGCTCATCCCGCCCGAGCAGCAGCTGGTCATCACGTCGGCGCGCTACGCGGCGGCGGTGCGCGAGCTGCTGCCCGGCGTGCCCGCCGACCAGGTCGTGGGCGAGCCCGAGGGCCGCGACACCGCGGCGTGCATCGGCCTGGCGGGCCGGCTGCTCGCGCGCCTCGACGCGGACGCGGTGGGCGTCGCGATGCCCAGCGACCACGTGCTCTCGCCCGTGGACGTGTTCCTCGACCACCTGCGCGCAGCGCAGGCGGCGCTGCAGGCGCGGCCCGAGTCGCTGCTGGTCTTCGGCGTGCAGCCCGACCGGCCCGCCACCGGCTACGGCTGGCTGCGGCGCGGCGCGGCCGTCGGCACCTTCGGCGGGCGCACGGTGCACCGCCTGGAGGGCTTCGTCGAGAAGCCGGACCTGCCGCGCGCCCGCGAGCTGCTGGCCTCGGGCGACCACCTCTGGAACGCCGGCCTGTTCGCCTTCCGGCCCGCGGTCATGGAGGCGGCCATCGCGCGCCACCTGCCGGCGCTGGCGCCCGGCCTGACCGCCCTCGCCGCCGCGTGGCGCACGCCGCGCTTCGAGGCGGCGCTGGCCGAGCACTATCCGAAGCTGACGAAGATCTCGATCGACTACGGCGTCATGGAGAAGGTCTCCGAGGCGCTCGTGCTGCCGCTGGTCGTGCGCTGGGACGACGTCGGCGCCTGGGACGCGCTGGCGCGCCTGCTGCCCGCCGACGCCGCCGGCAACGTGGCGCAGGGCGCGCACCTGCTGCTGGACGGCCGGAACCTGCTCGTCTCGTCCACCGGCGGCCTCGTCGCCGCGCGCGGCGTGTCCGACCTCATCATCGTGCACACGCCCGACGCCACGCTGGTCTGCCGCCGCGACGACGCGGAGGGCGTGAAGGCCATCGTGCAGGAGCTCGAGCGGCGGGGGCTCGGGCGGTTTGCGTGAAGGCGCGTCGCGCGAGACGCGGATCGCCGGCGCCCGCGACCGGCGCCGCGTGACGTCGCCGTGCCACTGATTTCCGCCCGCCGCCCGACCCTCGCCTCGCTGGCCGACTGGCTGGCCCGCCAGCGCGACGCGCGCCCGAGCTTCGACGGGCCGCTGCCCGACGTCGCGCCATCCGGCTTCGACCTCGACGGCTGCCGCCTCGAGCTGGGCTCGGGGGCAGCCGTCTTCACCGCCGCGCGCGAGGCGCTGCGCCGCTGGGCGCACTGCGACATGGGCTGGGTGGACATCATGCCGCGAGAGGCGCCGCCCACCCCGGGCCTGGTCGCAGCCATGCTCGTGCATCTGGGAGGACTGTGGTTCGCGAATGCCTGCCGCGTGCGAGACGTCTTCGACGAGCCGACCTCCAGCGGCTACGAGCACGTGACCTTGCCCGACCATGCCGAGTGCGGCGCGGAGCGCTTCGAGGTGCGGATGGCGAGCGACGGCCGGGTCCTGTTCGAGATCCGCGCCGTCTCGCGGCCGGCGCGCTGGTGGGTGGCTGCCGGCCGGCCGCTCGTCCGCGCGGCCCAGGCGCGATTCCGGCGCGACTCGCCGGCGGCGCTGCGGCGCGCGCTGAGCGCATCGCCCCGCGGGTCGCTCGGATGTTAGAAGGTCCGGCATGGCAGCCTGCCTGCGCCTGCCTTCGCTGCTGCTGCTCGTGGCGCTGGCCGCCTGCGCCGCGCCGCCGGGGCCCTTCGAGCCGCCGCCGCTGCAGCCGACGTGGGAACACTTCGCCGGCTCGCTGCTGACCGGGCCGCAGCCGGGCGACGCTCCGCCCGAGCTCGACACCGATCCGGCGCACGCTCTCGCGCTGCAGGTCCGGCTGGCGGTGGTGGAGGACCTGCCCCCGGGCGCACTGCCGCGCCTCGCCACGCGCTCGCGCATGGTCGTGGGCGACACGCCGGGGCGGCCGCTGCGCAGCGTCGCGCGCCTCGGCAGCGGCGCGCAGCTGGGCGAGGGCGAGGCGGCGCAGGCGCTGCTCGCGCAGCTGGACACGGGCGAGCTGCCGGTCGCGTCGGCCACCGGCGCGTCGCCCACCGCGCTGCTGCCGGGCACCACGGCCGTGCTCACGCTGCCCTTCGAGCCGCCCGCCTTCGGGCCGCTGACCGACGTGCGCCTCATGATCTGGCGCGGCGACACGCTGACCCTGGCGGTGCTGCTGCGCGGCGCGCTGCCGCCCGACGACGAGGAGCAGGGCACCGCGCCCGTGGCCATGCGCGAGCTGGTCGTGCTGCAGCCGGCGCTGCCGGAGGACGGCTCGCCGCTGCTGCTCGCGCTGCCGCTGCAGGCGCCCGGCCATGCGCGGGCCGTGCTGCTGGCCGCGGTCTGTGCGCGGCCGGCGCCGGCCGGCGACGTGGTCTTCGCGCAGCAGGTCGCGCAGGCCGCGCAATCCGCGCTGGACGCCACGCGCGAGCGGCGCGTCGCGGCGTCGGAGCTGACGGCCACCGAGACCTTCCTGCGGCAGGTCGTCTCCGCCTTCGGCGTGCTGCGCGACGAGGCCTCGCGACGCGCGGCGCTGGCCTTCCTCGCCGGCGCCTCCGACGCGCCGCTGTGCGCCGACCTCGTCCTGCTCGCGGACGCCGAGATGCTCGCCCAGCTCGCGCAGCTCATCGAGGAGGGCGGCGGCGACCTGGGCGCCGTCGTCGCGCAAGGCGGCGGCCTCGGCTGGCTGCTCGAGCGCTCGGCCCTGCAGCTGCTGGCCCATCGTGGCGAGGACCAGCCGCTGCCGCCCGAGCTGCTGGGCATCCTGCTGCGCCACGTCGGCGAGCCCGGTCGCTTCCCCACCTCGCTCCTCGACATCGTGGCCACATGCAGCTCGACCGCCACGCTGCGCGAGCGGATCGTGCAGGAGAACCTGCAGTACCTCGAGGACAGCACGGCCGCCGCGCGCTTGCGGGCCTTCGACTGGCTGGACGCCCGCGGCCTCGCGCCGGCCGGCTTCGATCCCCTTGCACCGCTGGCCGCGCGCCGCGCCGCGCTGGCCGCCGCGGCGGCGCAAGCCGAGGCCGCGGCGCCGCCGGCCGACGCGCGATGAGCGCCACCCCGCGCCGCCGCCGCAACTGGCGCCGCATCCTGCTGCGCCTGCTGATCGTCCTGGTCGCGCTGCGCCTGCTGCTCGCGCTCATGCTCTCGTGGCTCATCCACCTCGGCGCCGGCGCCGCGGGGCTGGACGCGACCATCGGCGAATCGAGCCTCACGCTGCTCGGCGGCCACGTGCGGCTCGAGGCCGTCGAGCTGCGGCCGCGCGCAGCCGCGCCCGATCGCGGCGCGTCCTCGGACGTCATCACGCTCGGCGCCGTCGACGCGGACCTGGACATGCTCGCGCTGCTGGGCGGCACCTTGCGCCTGGTCGACGTTTCGGTCGACGACGCCTCGATCGCGCTGTCGCGCGGCGCCGACGGGCGCTGGCCGCTGCTGGACGCGCTGTCCGGCGGCCCCACCGCGCCCGCGCCGGAGCGCGCCGAGACGGCGGCCTCGGCGCCGCACGCTCCGCCCGACTTCCGCCCTCCGGTGGAGATCGACCACCTCGCTCTGCAACCCATGCGCCTGCGCGTCGAGGACGACACGGCCAGCCCGCCGCGCGTCACGTCGCTGGAGGGCTCCCTGCGCCTCACGAACCTGCGTGGAGACGGGCGCGAGGCGCGGCTCGAGCTGCGCCTCGAAGGCCGCGACACGCTGGACCTGCTGCGCGTGGACGGCACGCTCGCGGCGGAGCGCGAGACGGCCCACGCCACGCTGCGGCTCGACCTCGCCGGCCTGCGCCCGCAAGGCCTGGCGGCACTGCTCGCGGCCGCCGGGCTGCGCGCCGCGGCCACGCGCCTCGACGCCGGCCTCGAGCTGAGCCTGGACGCGCGGGTGGAGTCGGGCGCGCCGGTCGTCGCCCTCGACCTGCAGCAGCTGCGCGTGCTGGCCGACGGCGAAGAGGCTCTGGCGCTCGACGCGCTCTCGCTCGGGCCGCAGGCCGTGCAGGCTCACGGCCTGCGTGCGGCGCTGGTCGCACGCACGGACGGGGCGCTGAGCGTGGCCGGCCTCGACGTGCTGCCAGGGCCTCCCGGCGCCCCCGCCGCGACGCCCGAGCCTGCGCCTGCGAGCTCCGCATCGGACA
>DASUFI010000123.1:0-2605 GCA_036274635.1 Planctomycetota bacterium | reverse complement strand
AGCTCGGCCTTGGCCAGCTGCTTCTGCAGCCGGCGGTTCTCGCGCTCGAGCGCGATCTCGCGCGCGCTGGGCTTGGGCTTGGGGGCCGGGCCGCGCCGGCGACCCTTCATCCCTTCCACGCCGTCCCGGCGCAGCTGCGCGCGCCAGCTCGCGAGGTGCGAGCTGTACAGCCCTTCGCGTCGCAGCAGCGCGCCGATGGCGCCCTCCTCGCGGCAGCGCTCGGCCTCGGCCACGATCGCGGCCTTGTACTCCGCCGTGAAGCGCCGGCGCACCGGCACCTGGGGATCGGGCTCAGCGCCCCGGGCCTCGGTCCCGTCGCTCCGCGCCGGGCCCTCCGCCCGGGGCGCTGAGCCCGCCTTGGAACGCTCGTCGATCATGGGCACCCGACTTTCAGCCCTCTACACTAAACCATGGGTCGAAGGCTGTCTCAGGCACGTTGGCATAGAGGGCTTCCCGGTGGGGCCGTGCGCGCTCATCACGCCCTTCAACTTCCCGCTCAACCTCGTGGCGCACAAGGTGGCGCCGGCGCTCGCGGCGGGCTGCCCCTTCGTGCTGCGACCGTCCAGCACCACGCCGCTCTCGGCGCTGCGCCTGGGCGCGCTGCTGGCCGCGCAGGTGGAGGCGGGCACACTGCCGCCGGGCGCCTTCAGCATCGTGCCGTGCGAGACGCGCCTGGCGGCCCCGCTGGCGGAGGACGCGCGCGTGCGCTTGCTGTCCTTCACCGGCTCGCCGGCCGTGGGCTGGGAGCTGAACGCCCGCTCGGCGGCGGCCGGCGCGGCCGGTGGGCGCGGCGCGCGGCGCGTGACGCTGGAGCTCGGTGGCAACGCGGGCTGCCTCGTGGACGAGGGCTGCGACGTCGCGGCCGTCGCGCCGCGGCTGGTGGCGGGCGCCTTCGGGCTCGCGGGCCAGAGCTGCGTGAAGACGCAGCGCATCCTTGCGCACCGCAGCCTGCACGACGCGCTGCGCGAGGCGCTCGTGGCCGGTGCGCGAGCGCTGGTCATGGGCGACCCGCACGACGAGCGCACGCGCCTCGGCCCGCTGGTGCGCGAGGACGAGGCACGCCGCGTGGAGGCCTGGGTGGGCGAGGCCGTCGCGGCCGGAGCGCGCGTGCTGTGCGGCGGCCGGCGGCGCGGCGCCTTCTTCGAGGCCACCGTGCTCGAGGGCGCGCCGCGCGACGCCCGGGTGAGCTGCCGCGAGGTCTTCGGGCCGGTGTGCACGCTGGAGGCCTGCGACGACTTCGGCGCGGCGCTGGCGGCCGTGAACGCCAGCGACTTCGGCCTGCAGGCGGGCGTCTTCACGCCGCGCCTCGAGCACGCCCTGCGCGCCCACGAGGAGCTGGAGGTGGGGGGCGTCGTCGTGAACGACGTGCCCACCACGCGTGTCGACGCCATGCCCTACGGCGGCGTGAAGGCCTCGGGCCAGGGCCGCGAGGGCGTGCGCTACGCGATCGAGGAGATGACCGAGCGGCGCCTGCTGCTGCTGCGCCGCGGGGAGGGCCACTGATGTCCGCCGAAGCCACGCTGGTGACCGCGCGCCACTTCGAGTACCTCGCCCAGCGCACCGCGGACGAGGGCGACTTCCTGCGCCAGCTCAAGGCGGCCGCCGGCGCGGCCGGCATCCCCGCCATCTGGATCTCGCCCGCGCAGGCCAGCCTCATGCAGATCCTGCTGCGCGCGACGGGGGCGCGGCGCGTGCTCGAGGTCGGGACCCTGGCCGGCTACTCGGCGATCGCCATGGCGCGCGCGCTGCCGGCCCACGGGCAGGTGGACACCATCGAGCTCGAAGCCAAGCACGCCGACTTCGCCGAGGCGTGGATCGCGCGCTCGGACGTGGCGGGACGCGTGACCGTGCACCGCGGCGCCGGCCTCGACGTGCTGCCGCGCCTCCCCGAGGGCGCCTACGACGCCGCCTTCCTCGACGCCGACAAGAGCAACTACCCCGGCTACCTGCAGCACTCGCTGCGGCTGGTGCGGCCGGGCGGGCTGATCCTGGTGGACAACGCCTTCGCCTTCGGGCAGCTCTTCGACGAGCGGCCCACGGACCGCGAGGTGGGCGCGGTGCGCGCCTTCAACGACCTCATGGCCCGCGAGCGGCGGCTGCAGGCGGTCATCGTGCCCATCGGCGACGGGCTCTGGGTGAGCGTGGTGCGCGAGGCGTAACGCGCGGCGCGCGCGCACGACTGGCTGTTGTCCCGCGACGCCGCGGCCGCACGCCACGGGACGCCTCCCGCAGCGCGGCCGCGCGCCTTCCCGGAGCCTCATCCATGGACGTCCAGCTCACCCTCGTCATCCCAGCCCATCTGCACGCTCAGGCCGAGACGCTCGCGCGCCGGCTGGGCCTCACGCGCAGCGCCCTGCACGCGGAGGCGCTGGCCGACTTCCTCGACCTGCACGGCGAGCCCCCGGGCGCGCTGGACGAGTCGGAGGACGATGACGCGCCCGACGGCGCCGTCTGAGCGGGCGGCGCGCGGTGCACACCGCAGGTAGACTGCGCGAGCCGCGGCCGGAGAGGTCGCGCCGCTCCCGGAGTCACCGCAATGTCCAGCCCCGCGCGCCGCCTGCGCCCGCTCGCCGCCGTCCTCGTCCTGCTGGGCGGCGCGCGCGCG
>DASUFI010000122.1:0-21064 GCA_036274635.1 Planctomycetota bacterium | reverse complement strand
GAAGGGCTGACCGAGGCGCGCGGCGCAGGCCAGCAGCTCGAGCCAGTCGGCGCGCGCGCCGGAGGAGCGCGCGACGGCCAGCGCCACGGCCAGGCGCGCCTCGACGAGCTCGGGGCGCAGCGAGGCCGGCGCCGCGGGGTCGGCCAGCGCCAGGTCCAGCTGCGCGGCCGCCTCCGCCAGGCGCCCGCCGGCCAGCAGCAGCTCGCCGGCGCGGAGGCGCGCGGCCGGCCCGTCGCCCACGTGCGCCAGCGCGTCGGCCAGCAGCGCCTCGACGTCCACGATGGCGCGCAGCTCCCAGCCGTCGGTCACCAGCAGCGTGCGCGGGCCCGCCACGACGCGCCGCCGCAGCGGCAGGTGACGGCCGTCCTGGCGAGTCTTGAGCTCGTCGTCCCAGGGCAGCATGTGCAGCGTCGAGCCCGCGCGCGTGTCCAGCACCGCGAGGCCGTTCTCCGCGGGCAGCAGCACCTGGCTGCCGGCCAGCGCGAGCGGGCCGTAGGCGCGCTCGTCGTCGGGCAGCGGCGCCGCGCTGCGCGGCTTGCCCGTGGCCGGGTCCACGATCTCGATGCGCGTGTCGTCGGCCACCGCGATGTCGCCGTCGGGCAGCGCCAGCGCGTCGAAGCGCAGCGTGCGCGGGTCGGAGCGCACCACGTCCATGGTCCAGCGCGTGCGGCCCGTGGAGGGGTCGAGCGCGAGCAGCTGCTGCGCGTCCAGGGGCATGACCAGCAGGCTGCCGCCCGCGACCTGCGGCGCGCGGTTGACCCAGCGCACGTCGCGGCGCCGGTCGTGGTCGGGCGAGCGGCTGGCCTGGCGCGCCATGAACTCGTAGCCCGTGACCCAGCGCACGCGGCCGCTGAAGGCGTCCACGCTGGCCGTGACGCCGAGGTTCGTGCAGGCGTACAGAGCCCCGTCGCGCAGCAGCGGCGGGCTGGGCGTGTGCTCCATGAACGGCCGGTTGAACATCGTGAGGTCCTGCTGCCCCGAGCACACGTAGGTGCGCCAGAGCAGCGAGCCGTCCTCGAGGTCGAAGGCCGCGAAGTAGGCGTTGATCGAGCCCTCGAGGATGTAGCCGGCCGTGTACACGGCTCCGTCCGCGACCACCGGCGCGCCCGCCACGGAGTAGCGGTTCACGAAGGCCTCGGCGCCCAGCTCGGGACGCTCCTGGCTCCACCGGTGCGTGCCGTCGGCGGCATCCAGGCACACCAGCCGCCGCTCGGGCAGCGGGTAGTTGATGGGGATGCCCTCGAAGTCGTTCAGCTCGCGCCGCGGCTCGGCCGCCTGCACCACGGCCACGAGGCGGCCGTTCGCCAGCGTGGGCTGCGCCACCTGCCACGGGCTCACCGCGCGCTGCCGCCAGCCGTCGAGGTAGCTGTCGAAGCGGAAGTAGCGGTCCCACGCGCGCTGCGTCTCGATGGCCTCGAGCGGGCCCTCGTAGTGCCACAGGTGCCGGCCCGAGAGCACGTCCCAGGCGTCCACCGAGAGCGAGTCGGCCACGTAGGCGATGCCGTCCTGCAGCACCGGCACCACGGGCGCGACGGGCGCCTCGTCGCTGTCGCGCACCGTGACGAAGGGGTTGCGCGGGCGGCCGAGCGTCGCGACCAGCAGCGGCTCGGACCACAGCGGCGTGAGCGCGCGCGGCAACTCGACCTCGGCGGCGGGCGGCTCGGGCGGCGGCGCGAGACGCGCGGCCAGCTCGTCGAGGGCTGCGTCGGGGGCCGTCAGCCGCGCGCGGTCGGCGGCGGCGCGGGCGGCGTCGCGTGAGCCGCGCTCGGCCAGCAGATGCGCGGCCGCGGCCGCCGCCTGCGCGCCCTCGGGCAGGCCCTCGAGGCGCGCGGCGAGCTCGTGCAGCCGCGGCAGGTCGCGCCAGGCCACGGCCTCGTCCAGCGCGCGGCGGTCGGCCGGCGCGCACAGCCCGGCGCGCGCCGCGGCCGGCACGCGCGCGAGCAGCTCGTACAGCGCCACCTCGCCCACGCCCGCCCAGCGACCCACTCCCGGCGCCGTGCGCGTGCCGCTCGCGCTGCGCGGCGGATCGCCGCGCTGCTCGTCGTCGGCCTCCACCTGCACCACCGAGTCCGCGCGCAGCCACACCGCGTCCTGCAGCAGGCGCGCGGCGGTGGCCAGGTCGCCGGCCGCCAGCGCCGCTTCGGCCTCGTCGAGGTCCGCGCGGCCGTCCGGCGTGGTGCGCACCGAGAAGCCCAGCGCCGGCCGCTCGTCGGGATCGAAGACGAAGTCCGGGTCGCGCAGCGCGTCCCAGCCCTGGAAGCGGCCGGCGCCGGCGGGCGGGGGCGCGGCGCTCTGCTGGCCCTGCCCGGCCCCCGCCAGGAGGAGGATCCCGCCGAGGAGGCATGGCGTGCGAAGGCGGCGAGGGCGTCGGTCTCGGGTGCGCACGTGAAGGTCCGTCGGAGCGGCGGCCATGAGGCTCCCATAACCGCTCGGCACTGTCAGGGTCGGGACGTGGCGAATCGCGCGCTTCGTACGCGCTCTGACCTTATCGGCAACCGGCGGGCAGCCCGTCGAAGAAGTGCTTCGAGTGCGGAAGGTGCGGAATTCGTGTCGGATCGAGGCGCGCGACCGGAGGCGGCCTGGAGGGCCGCCGAGGATCGCGCAACGACGAGCCGGCGCGAAGGACGCGCCTTCCGTGCCGAATGGCTTCTTCGACGGGCTGCCAGGCCCTGCGCCCGCCCCCTGCCCACGGCAGCCGGAAGGCGGCCGTTGGGCGCCGCCTCAAACCAGGTTGGCGCGCTTGCGGACCGCCCACTCCGCCGAGAGCAGCCCGACCAGCAGCAGCAGCGGCGGCCAGCGGGCCCACAGCTCCTCGCGCTCGGGCTCGTCGACGGCACGCTCGCGGGAGGGGTCGCGCAGGCTGTCGAGCAGGTCGGGCGCGTCGGCCAGGCGCGCGTAGCGGCCGCCGGACTGGGCCGCGAGGCCGCGCAAGAGCGGCTCGTCCAGCAGCGGGTCGTCGTTCTCGGCCGAGGGCACCGAGGCGGTGATGATGCGCGGGCTGCGCGGGCCGGCGTCGGGGGCGTCCGGGTCCTCCAGCCACAGCCTGTAGCTGCCGGCCTCGGCGGCGATCATCGCCGCCTTGAACACGCCGGGCTCCTCGAGCTTGGCGTCCAGGGTCTCGGTCGCGCCTCCCGGCCGCAGCACGTGCACCGGGAAGCTCTCCGCCTGCAGCGGCTGGAACTCCTTGTCCTTGACGCGCGCCGTGACCAGCACGCGGTCGCCGAGGTCGTAGGCCGCGAGGTCCGTGGCCAGGTCGAAGCGGTAGTCGCTGCGCCGCAGCTTGTTCAGCGCGAGGTAGCGGATGAGGTTCTTCCAGAAGGGCTCGCGCCAGGTCTCGAGGAAGCGGAAGCGCCAGCGCCAGGTCTCGTCGGTGGCCAGGAAGGCCGTGCGGCCCTGCGGGTAGTACATGGTGGCCAGCAGCACGTGCGGGCCGAAGGCGTTGCCCGCCGTGGGGTGCGTGAGCAGCACCTCGGCCGTGCTGCGCGCCTTGGACACCGGGTAGTACCAGGTGAGCGGCGCAAGGCCGTCGTCGCCCTCCCACAGCTCGCGGTTGCGCACGGGGTCGTTGTCCAGCGTCACCACCTCGTGCGGGTCGCGCCACTGCGTGAGGTGCGGGTGGAAGGGCTCGCCCTCGTCGCGCAGGTTGGCGCGCTCGGAGTCGTCGTCGCCGATGACCACCGGCAGGATGTCGGCGATGGGCGTGTTGGCGTACTCGCGCGGCGCGTCGCGCTGGCCGGCCTGCATGAGGAAGCCGCCGCCGGCCTCCACGAACTCCTTGATGCGCTGCAGGTACAGCTCCCAGCGCGGCCCGAGGTCCTGCGGGTGCACGTCGCCGAAGATGATGACGTGGTAGTCGAGCATCGGGTTCTTGTCGTCGGCGTCGGGGAAGCGCTTGAGCGACGGCACGCCCTCGGTGGACTCCTGGATGAAGTCCGGCGCGGCGTCCAGCAGCAGGCACTGCGCCTCGACGTTGCTGAAGCGCAGCAGCGAGCTGCGCAGGAAGCTGTACTCCCAGCGCGGGTAGCCGTCCACGTACAGCACCTTGATGCGCCCGGGCTCGACGCGCAGCAGCCGGCGCTCGACGTTGTTGGCCGTGTCGCGCTCGCCCGGCTGCGGCAGCACGCTGATGCGCACCTCGAGGTCGCCCTCGCCCGGCGGCACGAAGCCCAGGCGCACCACCTGCTCGGTCGCGCCCTCGTCCTCGGCCAGGCGGAAGTCCTCGCGCGCCAGCTCGGCGCCGGTCTTCTCGTCCTGCGCCACCAGCGTCGCGGGCGCGCCGGGGTAGCCGCGCGCCGCCACGTCCACCTCGAGCGTCACCGTGTCGCCGGCCAGCGCCACCTCGGGCGCGGTCACGCCGGCGAGGCGCGTGTCGCGCGGCACCTGCGGATCGCCGACGCCCAGCACGTGCACCGGCACGCGCCGGCCCGAGAGCGCCGCCAGCGCGGACTGCGGCTCGCGGCCGGCGTTGCTGCGGCCGTCGCTGGCCAGCACGACCGCGGCCAGCTCGCGGCCGCGCGTCTCGGCCGCCAGCGCGGCCAGCGCGTCGCCGAGGCGCGTGCTGCCGTCGGCGGCCTGCAGGTCGGAGAGCGCACCCACCGCGCGCAGGCTGTCCCCGAAGGCGAAGGTGTGCACCTCGTAGCGCTCGGCGAGGTCCGCCAGCGGCCGCTCGAGCACGCGGCGCATGACGTCGCTGCGCGTGGCGTCGGCGGGCAGGCCCTGCGCGCGGGCCAGCTCGGGCAGGTCGTGCTCGCGCAGGCTGGCGCTGTCGTCCAGCAGCACGGCAGCCACCGGGCGCTCGACGGCCACCTTCTGCGTCAGGCGCACCGGGTGCAGCAGGAAGACGACGAGCAGCGCCAGCGCCGCGGCGCGCAGCGCGGCCGGCAGCCAGGCGCGGCCCTCCACGCGGCGGCGCGAGTACAGCCAGCGCGCGAAGAGCAGCACGGCCGGCGCGATGACCAGCGCCAGCACCCAGGCCGGCGGCAGGTTGAGGAACTCCACGCGCGTGGTCTGCACCACCTCCGGCGCGAGCAGCAGCGGCATCATGCGCGCGCCTCGCGCGGCGTGCCCAGCCAGCGCGCGAAGAGCGACTCGGCCAGCGCGCACGCCAGCAGCGCCCACAGCAACGCCTGCGCCAGGCTGCCGTCACCGCCCGCGGTGCGCGGAGCGCCCTCCTCCTGCAGCTCGGCGCCCAGGGTCCACTCCACGCCGGTCAGCGCCTGGCCGAGCACGGCGTCGTCCACGGCGCGCAGGTCGCCCTCGCGCGCGTCGGGCTGCGCGGCGAGCGCCAGCGTGGTCTGTGTGCCGTCGGCCAGCGCCAGCTCGAGCTTGTACGGCCCGGCCTCGTCCAGCGGCACGGGCGCGTCGAGGCGCATGCGCTCGCCCACGTGCTCGCCCGTCGGACGGTCCACGGGCACGACCGCGCCGGAGGGGAAGGTGAGCTGGCCCGACTGCGGCCAGCCGTCCACCAGCAGCGCGGGCTGCTGGCCCACGGGCACGTTGCGCTCGGAGGGATCGTCGGCCAGCAGCGCCGTGAGCAGCTCGTGCGCCAGCGGCACCCACAGCGCGGGGTTGCGCGGCAGCAGCGACCAGTCGACGCCGCACGAGGTCGCGCACAGCAGCACGCGGCCGCGGCTGAGGCGCCCCTCGACCAGCGCCGGCACGGTGTGGCCCAGCGCGTCGGCGAAGGAGGCCAGCACCTGCGGCGGCGCGGCCTCGGCGCCGGGCACCGCGGGCAGCGGCTGCAGGTCGCGCCAGGCGAAGATGGGCACCTGCAGCAGCACCGCGAGGCGCGGGTCGGCGAAGAGAGCCAGCGCCGGCGGCGGCGGCTCGGGCAGCGCCAGCGTCACGTAGTCCTCGCCGGTGGCGCCGGACGGGTCGCCGCGCACGTCGCCCACCGCCATGGGCAGCAGGCCGCGCGGCTGCAGGCGCGCGGCCCAGAGCGCCGGCTCGACGGCCGGGCCGAGGAAGATGAGCAGCGGCGTGCCGCTCTGCACCGTGCTCGCGAGCGCGCCCGCCTGCTCCTCGGTCAGGGCGCCCACGTCCGAGAGCACGATGGCGTCGAAGCCGGCCAGCTGCGCGGTCGTGCCGTCCAGCCGCCCCACCTCCCAGCTGAGTGGCTCGAAGCGCGGCGAGGTGCCGGGCTGCTGCGGGTCGAGGGCCAGCGAGAGGTAGCCGGTGGACCAGCTCAGCGGGTCGGCGCCGCCGGGCGCGCCGTCGATGAGCAGCACGCGCGGCCGCTCGTGGGCCCGCAGGGCGAGCGTGCGGCTGTCGTCCAGCGGCAGGTCGTCCGGCGGCAGGGAGGCGGTGACGTGGTGCGCGCCGGGCGCGTCGAGGCGCTGGCGCGACTCGACCGTGGCCGTGCCCAGCGGCGGCAGCGCGACGTGCTGGGTGTCGGCGCGCACGCCGTCCACCTCGAAGTGCACGTCCACCTGCGCGGGCTCGGTCTCGGACCAGTTGCGCAGCTCGGCCGAGAAGGCCAGCGGCTCGCCGGCGCGCGGCAGCGGGTCGAGCGCGGCCAGCGACTGCACGCCCACGTTGAGCGGCGCGCGCCCGCCAGCACCGGCGGGCTCGATGCGCAGCGTGCCGCCGCCCTGCTCGAAGGCCTTCGCGAAGGTGGCGCCCAGAGACGGCCCGACGTCGGCCCACGAGAGGCGCTGCAGGTCGCTGAGCACCACGACGTCGAGGCGGCCCGGGCGCGCGGGACGCACGCGGTCGGCCAGCAGGCGCGCGGCGGCCAGCACGTCGGCCACGCCCGAGGGCGGCGGCAGGCCGTCGAGCGCGGCCAGCGCCATGGCCGGCGTCGCGCCGATGGGCGCCGGCAGCGGGTTGCCCGCGCCCATGCAGATGAGCGTCACCGCGTCGCCGCGCTCCTCGGACAGCGCGCCGAGGCGCCGGCGCAGCGACTCGAGCACGCGGTCGTCGGCGGTGACGCCCGGCGCCACCAGCCGCCCCATGCTGCCGCTGCGGTCGACGATGAGCACCAGCTCGCGCCGGCCGCCGGAGAGCGCCGCCAGCGGGCTGTCCTCCGGCACGAAGGGCAGCGCCATGGCCAGCGCCGCCAGCAGCACCAGCAGGCAGCGCAGCAGCAGCAGCAGCAGGTTCTCCATGCGCAGCCGGCGGCGGCGCGACTTGAAGGCCGCCAGCAGGAAGCTCATGGCCGCGAAGGGCACCACCACGTAGCGGCGGCGGTTCAGCAGGTGGATGAGGATGGGCAACGCCACGAGGGCCGCGCCCCACAGCATCCACGGCGAGCCGAAGGCCAGGCTCACCTCAGCCGCGCCGCGCAAGGCGCGCCATGCGCGCGCCCAGCCAGGCGGAGAGCACCACGTCCAGCGGCGCCGTGGTGTCCACCACGTGGTAGTCGACGCCGCGCGCGGTGCAGGCGCGACGCACCTGCGCGCGCCACTCGTCCAGCGCGGCCAGGTAGTCCGGGCGCAGACTGCGCGGATCCACCAGCAGGCGCAGCTCCTCCTCCATGCCCTCGAAGCGCGTGAGGCGGTCGAAGGGGAAGCGCAGCTCGTCGCCGTGCAGCACGTGCAGCACGATGACGTCGTGGTTGCGCGCGCCCAGCCGCGAGAGGCCGCTGGCCAGCGTCTCCACCGGGCCGAAGAGGTCCGAGACGACCACGACGATGCCCGGCCGCGGCAGGCGCTCGACCAGACGGCCGAGCACGGCGTTCAGGTCGGTGGTGCCCTCCGGCCGCCGCTCCACGAGCGCCTGCAGGATGGGCAGCAGGTGCGCGGGCGAGGTGCTGGCCGGCAGCACGCGGTCGAGCTGGTGGTCGAAGAGCGCCAGCGCCGCGCCGTCGCGCTCGGCCAGGACCAGGTGCGCCAGCGCGGCGGCCACCTGGCAGGCGTGGTCGTACTTGGTCGGGCGGCCGTCGGTCGGGTAGCCCATCGAGGCGCTGGCGTCCACGACCAGCGTGCACTCGAGGGTGGTCTCTTCCTCGTAGCGCTTGATCGAGAGGCGGTCGGTGCGCGCGAAGGCCTTCCAGTCGAGGTGGCGCAGGTCGTCGCCCGGCACGTAGCCGCGGCGCTCCACGAACTCGACCGACACGCCCCGGTGCGGGCTCTTGTGCCGCCCGGCGAGGAAGCCCTCGACGGCGCGGGTGGCCGTCAGCGTGAGGTGCTGCAGCCGGTCCGCGACCTGGGGGTCGAGCGTGAGCGGTTGCCCGCGCGTCTCATGGCGTTCGTCGCGAGGCTGCGTCAAGTTGAGCCCGCGCAAGGCGTTGGGGTGCGATCGACCGGAAGCGGGGCCCCAACCAAGGACGACCCCGAATGGGTCGTCCGACTTGGGGTCGCCTGGCCGCGGAGGACCGAGCGCGCCCCAGCAACGCGGCCCGGGCCAACTTGCCGCGGCCGCAGTAGAACGCCGTGAGACACGTGGGCCTCAGCGCCCGGCGACCTTGGGGAGTCCGCCATCGTTGAGGGTCTTGGTCGGGTGCGGCGGGACGGCGGCCAGCAGACGATCGATGAGATCGTCGGCCGTGATGCCCTCCGCCTGCGCCGAGTAATTGGTGAGGATGCGGTGGCGCAGGACCGGCCGCGCGGCGCGCTGCACGTCCTCCGCGCTGACGTGGAAGCGGCCCTTGATCACGGCGCGCGCCTTGGCGCCGAGCACGAGGTACTGGCCCGCGCGTGGGCCGGCGCCCCAGCGCAGGTTCTGCTTGATGAACTCCGGCGCCTCGGGCTGGTCGGGGCGCGTGGCGCGCACGAGCCGCGCCGCGAACTCGAGCATCTCGTCGGCCACCGGCACGCGGCGCACGAGGCCCTGCAGGCGCAGGATCTCGCCGCTGGTCATGACGGCCTGGATCTCGGGCGTGCCCTGCTCGGCCGTGCGGCGCAGGATCTCCAGCTCGTCCTTCTCGTCGGGATAGCCCACCGAGACGTTGAACATGAAGCGGTCGAGCTGCGCCTCGGGCAGCGGATACGTGCCCTCCTGCTCGATGGGGTTCTGCGTGGCCAGCACGAAGAAGGGGTCGGGCAGCGCGCGTCGCTGGCCGCTGGTGGTGACCTGCCGGTCCTGCATGGCCTCCAGCAGCGCGGCCTGCGTGCGCGGCGGCGTGCGGTTGATCTCGTCGGCCAGCAGCACGTTGGTGAACACCGGCCCCTGCATGAAGGCCAGCTCGCGCCCGCCGCTGCTGCGGTTCTCCTGGATGATCTCGGTGCCCGTGATGTCCGTGGGCATGAGGTCCGGCGTGAACTGGATGCGCTTGAAGTCCAGGCTGAGCGTCCTGGCCAGGCTGCTGATCATGAGCGTCTTGGCCAGGCCCGGCACGCCGGTGAGCATGCAGTGCCCGCGGGCGAAGAGCGCCACGATGAGCTGGTCGATGACCGGGTCCTGCCCCACGATGACCTTGGCCATCTCGGCCTTGATGCGGTCGTAGCCGTGCTTGAGCTGCCCTGCGGCGGCGACGTCGTCGGTCTCGGTCATGGCAGAAGTCCGGGGAGGAGGGCGCCGAGTTTAGCAGCCCGTCGAAGAAGTCATTCGGGCCTGGACGGGCGTCTTTCGCGCCGGCTCGTCGTTGCGCGATCCTCGGCGGCCCTCCAGGCCGCCTCCGGTCGCGCGCCTGGATCCGACGCGAAATCCATCCCGTCCAGCTCCGAAGCACTTCTTCGACAGGCTGCCGCGTGCCCACGTGAAAAGCCACATGCGTGCCGGTGGCGAGCCGGCGTCAGCGCGCGGGCGTGTACCACTCCACGATCCACAGCGGCTCGCGTTTGGCGTCACCGCGCTGAGTGGCCATGGTCGCGGGCGCGACGCTGGCCAGGCCATCGTCCAGGAGGAAGGCCGCCACCGCGGCCGGCGGCGAGCCGTCCGGCACCGGCACGGGCCGGGGCGCCGCCGACAGGTCGGTTTGCGAGAAGTCCTGCAGGCCCACGGCCGTGGGCACCAGCACGCGCTCGCCCACCGGCAGCGGCCGGCCGGCCAGCTCGGCCTCGGGCGGCAGCAGGGGCGAGGCCTGCAGGACGTGCCCGTCCGGCCCCAGCAGCACCAACCCCGCACGCCCGCCGCTGCGCCGCGTGCACAGCACCGCCGGCGAGGGCCGGCCCTGCGGGTCCGGCCTCAGATCCACGATGCTCACGCGGTCCAGCTTTTCGATCGGGTCGTCCAGCACCAGCTCGCCGCGCGGCCCCGGCTCGGGCGCCACCATGTAGAGGAAGCGGCTGTCCGGCGGCGCGACGATCACCCGCCCCGGCGCGAAGCGCACCGGCTCGTCCTCCCAGGCGCCCGTCTCGAAGAGGAAGGACGGGTCGTAGCTGTCGGGGTCCTGCGAGGCGATGCGGTCGTAGCGGAAGGTGAAGCGCGGCGCGCCGGTGAGCCCGTCCACCGCCGCGAGGACGCCGTCGCCTGTGCAGCACCACAGCACGCCCTCGCGCTCGCCCGGCGCCACGTCGAAGGGGCGCTTGTCCAGCCTGTCCACGTTGGTCTGGCTGAAGCGCGTGGCGTAGCGCGGCACCTGCGGCGCCGAGGCCAGCGGCGTCTCCCACAGCAGGCGGCCGCTGGCCAGGTCGAAGCAGGCCAGCGACACCTGCACCTGCAGGTCGGTGCGGAAGACCTGGCAGAAGACGCGGCCGCCCACGACGGTCGGCGTGCCGCAGGACGCGCTCGCCTCGTCGCCGGCCGGCGGCGCCGCCACCCAGGCCACGCGCGCGGCGTCGTCGACGTCCACGGCGATCAGCGCGGCCATGCGCGGCGTTGACTCGAACTTGGTGGACGGACGCTGCAGCGCATTGTAGGGCAGCACCCAGCGCTGCCCGGACTGCACGGCGAGGATGCGGCGCGCGGCGGGCTCGTAGGCCAGCTGGCCCAGCCGCGCCTGCAGCTCGTCGAGCAGCATGCAGGGCCGGAAGCGCACGGCGCGCGTGGCGCGGTCCAGCAGGAAGAGCGCCTGGCTGTCGATGAGCAGCACGCCGTCCTTGCCGGCGGACGCGACGAAGGGCACGCCGGACTCGCCCGCCTGCCTCGCGCGCAGCGGGCCGCCGTTCTGCGGCATCCAGCCGGCGGCGCCGAGGTCCGGCGGCGGCGCGGGCGGCGGCGGCAGGTGCCGCGCGACGGCCGCCGCGAGCTCGGGCGCGCCGGGCAGGTCGCCGGCCCGCGCGGCCAGCGCGCCTGCCTCCCAGAAGCGTCCCTCCTCGAACAGGAGCCGGCCCGCCAGGAGCCCGGCTTCGCGCGCGCTGGGCAGCGAGTCGCCGCGCGTGGCGCGGTCCAGCAGCGCCGGCACGTCGCGCGCGCGGGCCGCCTCGGCGATGGCGACGCGCTCGTCGGCCAGCACGGCGGCGGCGAGCGCCTCGCGGCCCGGCTCGAGCACGAGGCGCGCGGCACGCTCGAGCGCCGGGACGTGCACGCGCGGCCCCAGCGGCACCAGGCCCGCCTGCGGGAGCGCACGCAGCGCGTGCAGCAGCGCGACGGTCTCCTCCGCGTCCAGGCGGTCGGCCGCGGCCTGCAGCTTCTGCAGCAGCGGGGCGGCGCTGCCGTCGTCTTCCAGCGGCAGGGTGCTCCCGTTGTGGTAGTGGCTGCCCTCGGGCGCCACGAACTGCGCGCGCGCGGGCAGCGCCAGCGCCAGCAGCACGGCCGCGACGACGCGCACGCTCACCCGCCCTTGGCGTGCGTGCTCGCCGAGGCGCTCGGATCGGGCAGCACGCGGTAGCCCTCGGCCTCCGGCGACAGCCGCTGGCCGTCCAGCAGCCGCTCCTGCAGCAGCGGGTCGGTCGCGGCGCCCTGGTTCCAGTCCTGCAGCAGGCGCACGTCGCCCTGCAGCCTCTGGATCTCGGCCTCCGTCTGCTCGCGGCGCGCGCGCAGCTCGTGGCGCTCGAGCAGCGCCGGCAGCGTGGCGCTGGCGAAGACGTAGACGATGAGCAGCCCCAGCAGCAGGGTCAGCCACTCGCGGCGCAGCAGGCCGACGCGCCCGTCGGGCGGCGGCGCGGGCGCGGGCGCATGGGCAGCCGGAATCTCCACGCGAAACAGACTAAACCGCGCGGCCCCGCGCCGGAGGCCCTTTCCGGCTCGTCGTCACGGCGTCGCCGCACCGCCGCTCGGGATGCGTGTCCCCACGTGCGGTTGGCTCCTGATAGGGTTCCCCGCCTGGAGGTCGGTCGTGGTCCGCGCGCCGCCCGCCGCCCCGCTCGCCTGTCTGCTCGCCGCGGCCGCCGCCGCGCAGGACGACCTGCTCTTCCGCACGCAGACCCTTCAGCTGCCGCAGTTCGCCGGCACGAGCATCGCGACCGCCGACCTCGACCTCGATGGGCGGCCCGATCTGGTGGTCGAGCACTGGGGCAAGCTCCTGCCGGTGGCCGGCCGCGGCGACGGCAGCTTCGTCCTGGACGAGGCCCTGGCCGTGCCGGGCCTCAACGGCGGCGCCCCCACCTCGGACCTGGCCCTCGCGGACGGCCACGTCGACCTCGTGACCTGCAGCAATGGGCTCAACCAGGACTTCGTGGTCCGCGGCCACGGCGACGGGACCTTCGAGGCGCCCAAGGTCATCGGCGCGCGGCTCGCTCCCAACGGCGTCTCGGCCGGCGACTGGAATGGCGACGGCCTGCCGGACTTCGCGGTGGTGCACTCGGTGAGCAGCAACGCGGTGCAGGTGCACCTCAATTCGGGCGCGGGCTTCCTGCCGGCGCTGGCCGTGAGCACCAACCTCGTCGACCAGGGCATCACGAGGCGTAGCCTTCCTGGCGGGCAGCGAGCACTTCGCAGTGATCGAGAAGTTCCTGCTGCCGTCCAACACCTTCGACGTGGCGTCGCCCGACCTGCTCAACGGCCCGCTGCCCGTGGCCGCCGACGGCGCGCTCGAGCTGAAGGGCGCGTGGCTGCCCGGCCTGCCGTCCGACCTGCAGCTCTACCTGCGGTTCTGGTGGGCCGACGCGGGCGGGCCCAAGGGCTTTGCGGCCAGCCGGGGCGCTGCGGGCGACGCTGCCCTGATCGCGCCTCCACGGCCGATGACGTGACGCGGCGGCGTTGATCCCGGTTGACGGATCTGGAGCGCCCGGTGAGCCTTGCTGGAGCCGGCAGCGCCCTTCGGGAGAACCGCGATGGCCCGCATCAGCACCTGCGTCGTCTGCGCCATCGTCCTCGCGTGGCTGGGCGCGCGCGCCGCGGCCCAGGCGCCGATCCTGCACTCGCCGTTGCTGCAGGCGAATGGCCCGGCCAGGGAGCTCGACGTGGCCGACGTGGACGGCGACGGGCGGCCCGACCTCGTGGTGCTCGACTCGACCAACCACCTGAGCTCGCAGATCGGTGACGGCGTCGGCGGCTTCGGCGCGCCCGTGGTGCAGGGGCTCGGTGCGCCGGTGCATGCGGCGCTCGCGACGGGCGACTTCGATGGCGACGGCCTGGCGGACGCGGTGCTCACCCGCGCGGTGGACAGCGCGCCCGACCAGGCGCGGCTGCTGCTGGGTGTCGGCGATGGCAGCTTCGCGCAGGCGCAGTTCGTGACCCTGACCGGCGAGGCGGGCGACATCGACGTGCTCGACCTCGACGGCGACGGCGACGTGGACCTGCTGGCCGGCAGCGCCGACGGCAACCGCCTCTCGCTCTTCCGCGGCGACGGCACGGGCGCGCTCGGGCCCCGGCTCGACGTGCCGGCCCAGATCTCTCCGCAGGACGTCGCCGAGGGCGACCTCGATGGCGATGGCCAGCTCGACATCGCGGTCTCCAGCCACCTCGTGCAGAGCCTCGCGGTCCTGCTGGCCAACGGCGCGGGTGGGTACGGCGCGCCCCTCTCCCTCGACCTGGGCTACAGCGCGGACGACGTGCAGCTCGGCGACGTGGACGGCGACGGCAACCTCGACGCCATCCTCGGCGGCGATTTCTCGGTCGCGGCCCTGCTGCACGGGGACGGCCGCGGAGGGTTCGTGGACCTCGTCTACCAGACACTGGGCAACGGCCTCGGGCACGTGGCCATCGGGGACGTGGACGAGGACGGCCTGCAGGACGGAATCTTCTCCCAGTCCGGCGACGACCAGGTGGCCGTGCTGCTCTACGACCAGCCCATCACCTTCCAGACCACGCGCCGCTTCGGCACCGGGGACGGGCCGACGGACGTGGAGGCGGCGGACATCAACGGCGACGGCGACCTGGACCTCGTGGTGGGCGACAGCGGGTTCTACGGCGGCACCATCACGCTGCTGAGCGGCACGGGCGACGGCTGGTTCGCGGGCACGCTGGGCGGCCTCGACACGGCGGTCGACGTGGCCTTCGGCGACCTGGATGCCGACGGCCGGCCCGACCTCGTCAGCATCCAGACCAGCAACAGCATCAGCAATGCCGTGGCCGCGTGGCTCAACGTCGGCCTCGGAGCCTTCGGCGTGCGCAACACGGCGGCCGGGGACAACTCGATGACCGGCGTGGGGCTGGCCGACTTCGACGGCGACGGCGACGACGACGTCGCGGCGACCAGCTTTTCCAAGAAGTTCTTCGCCTACGCGTCCAACGGCGACGGGACGCTCACGCCGACGCAGACCGTGACCTTGCCCGGCAATGCCGCGGACATGACGCTCGGCGACCTCGACGGCGACGGCTTCGCGGACGTCGTGGTCACGGACACCGTGTTCCAGAGCGACGCCCAGGTGGCCATCCTCATGGGCCTGGGGAACGGCGGCTTCGGCGAGGTGCAGTCCACGCCCACGACGGGCGACCAGCAGGCGCTGCTGGTCGACGACGTGAACGGCGACGGAAACCTCGACGTGATCCTGGGCACGTACGCCGGAGTTCCGCGGGTCACGGTGCTGCCGGGCGTCGGCGACGGCACCCTCGGCGCGCCGGTGGTCTGGTTCTCGTTCGTGCAGCAGACCTTGCTCGCCAGCGGCGACCTCGACGAGGACGGCGACCGCGACCTCGTGGCCAACAGCATCGCGAACAACGCGATCGTCACGCTGCGCAACGACGGCGGCTCGGCCTTCACCGCCACGGCGCTCCTCTCCACGCTGGCCGGCACGCCGCGCGGGCTGGAGATCGCGGACTTCGACCAGGATGGCCACCTGGACGTGGGCGCCGCGTGCATCGCGCCGGTGAGTGCGCAGACCGGCAGCTTCGCGCTCTTCCTCGGCCACGGCGACGTCACGCTGTCCGACCCGCTGCCGGTGCGCCTGCCGCGCTCGCCGCAAGGCACGGCGCTGGCCGACTTGGATGGCGACGGGGTGCTGGACCTGGGCGTGGCCAGCCTCGAGGACCAGGTCGCCGTCCTGCCCGACGTGCGCGGCCCGTGGCATCCGCTGGGCTACGCGCTCGGCGGCACACAGGGCCTGCCGCGCCAGATCGGCGAAGGCACGCTGCAGCCGGGGGACCCGTACACGATCACGCTGCAGGACGCGCGGCCGCTGTCCAACGCGGCGCTGGTGGCCGGCCTCAACACCCTCTACGCGCCCTTCAAGGGCGGCACCTACGTGCCCACGCCGCAGATCGTGAACTACCCGCTGCCCACCGACGCCGACGGGCGGCTGGTGCTCGCGGGCATCTGGCCGGGGCCGGCGGCGCCGGGCGTGGATCTGTTCCTGCAGTTCTGGATCCAGGATCCGCAGGGACCCAAGGGCTGGGAGGCGAGCGGGGCCGTGCAGGCCGCGCTGCCGTAGGTCCCGCTGAGGCGCGACACGCGCCGCCAGTCGACGAGCAATAATTCCGGAAGTGTTCCCCTATGGAACGGGCGGACGCAGCGCCTGCCCGCCGCGCGGGCCACTGACGGGCGCCAGTCCCTCCGTCAGCGGTGGGGGTCAGTGGTCGCGTAGCCACTTCAGCGCGAGCGCGATGGTCGGCGCACGGGGCATCACTGGCGCTCCCCGATAGCCAGGTGGATACTCCCGCGCGCCGTGCCAAGGGCTCTCGGGGGCGTCGCGTCATGCCGTGGTCTGGGAAGGGCGAGCCTCAGCGCGCCGTGACCGGCAGCGTCCGATGCCCGGGCTTCTGGCTCTTCCCCGAAGCCGCGACGGCGGCGCAGCGCGCCGCGCGAGAGCGGCCGAGGCGGCCGTGACGGAAAGGCGTTGGTTACCCCGGTGGGCCCCGGTGGCCGTCATGGCGCTGATAGTCTGGACGACGCTCTTCGATGACCACGCTCGACTCGTGCGAGACCCCGGGAAATGGGCCATCGCGGCGACCATCGTGATTGGGGTAGCCGTGGTGTGGCTCATCGACCGCCGACGCGCCCGTCGCAGATAGCTCCCCTCCGAGCGTCACTCCCCGCCGCGCTCGCCGTCCCGCTCAATAGCGGAACACTTCCGGCCTTCGCGACGCCTAACCGAAGGCCGGACCCGCAGGCAGGTCCTTGCCGCAGTAGAGGCACGTGCGCCGGCCAGCCTTGGTCTTGCGGCCGCAGCCAGCGCAGGTCACCGCGTCGGCCGTGATTCGGCCGTCGAGCTTGCCGTCGCGCAGGTCCAGCTCCTGCATGCGCGCCAGCAGCTCCTCGTCGGTGTGGCCGTGCTCCTTGACCAGCGACCACAGCGCGGCGCAGGCGAGGGTCAGACGCTGGAGCTCGGCCTGCAGCGATTCGATGTCCTGCGTCGCGCGCTCCGCGCCACGCTCCGCATTGCGCAGCGAGTCGCGCTCGCCGGGCCCGAGGCCGCCGGGAACGAAGATCGGGTAGGCCGTCATGTCACAGCCCGTAGCGCGCCGAGTCGCCCAGCTGCTCCTCGATGCGCAGCAGCTGGTTGTACTTGGCGATGCGATCGGTGCGGGAGAGCGACCCCGTCTTGATCTGCCCCGCATTCGTGGCCACCGCGATGTCCGCGATGATGGAGTCCTCGGTCTCGCCGCTGCGGTGGCTGATGACGGCGCCGTACTTGTTGCGGCGCGCGAGGTTCACGCACTCGAAGGTCTCGGAGAGCGTGCCGATCTGGTTGATCTTGACCAGCACGGCGTTGGCCACCTCCTCGTCGATGCCGCGCTGCAGGCGCAGCGGGTTGGTCACGAAGAGGTCGTCGCCCACGAGCTGCAGCTTGTAGCCGAGCTCCGCGGTGAGGCGGCTCCAGCCGGGCCAGTCGTCCTCGTGCAGGCCGTCCTCGATGGAGACCAGCGGGTACTTGTCGGCCCAGGTGGCGTAGAGGGCGATGAGGTCGTCCGAGGTGCACTTGCGGCCGCCCTCGCCGGCGAGCACGTAGTGGCCGTCCTTGAAGAACTCGCTCGCGGCGACGTCGAGCGCGAGGAAGCAGTCCTCGCCCGGGCGGTAGCCGGCCTTCTCGATGGCCGAGAGGATGACCGTGATGGCCTCCTCGTTGCTGCCGAGGTCGGGCGCGAAGCCGCCCTCGTCGCCCACGTTGGTGTTGAGGCCCTTGCCCTTGAGCACGCCGCGCAGGGCGTGGAAGACCTCGGCGCCCATGCGCAGGCCGGCTGCGAAGCAGGGCGCGCCGCGCGGCACGATCATGAACTCCTGGAAGTCCACCGAGTTGTCGGCGTGCGCGCCGCCGTTGATGATGTTCATCATGGGCACGGGCAGCGTGCGCGCGGCCGTGCCACCGAGGTAGCGCCAGAGCGGCAGGCCGTGCGCGTCGGCGGCGGCGCGCGCGCAGGCGCCCGACACGGCGAGCAGCGCGTTGGCGCCGAGGCGCTCCTTGTTGTCCGTGCCGTCCAGCTCGAGCAGCAGCGCGTCCACGTGCTCCTGGTCGCCCGCGTTCTCGCCGATGAGCGCCTCGGCGATGACCGTGTTCACGTTGGCCACCGCCGTGAGCACGCCCTTGCCGCCGTAGCGCTGCTTGTCGCCGTCGCGCAGCTCGACCGCCTCGTGCGTGCCGGTGGACGCGCCGCTCGGCACGGCCATGCGCCCCACCTCGCCGCCCTCCAGCGTGACCTCGGCCTCGAGCGTGGGGTTGCCGCGCGAATCGAGGATCTCGCGCGCGTGGACGTCCAGGATGGTGGTCATGGGGAAGCCCGAGGGAGAAGAGCGAGAGACACGGAGGGGAGCGACATCGTAAGGCGGAATGGCGGGCCGCGGAAAGCGGCTGCGACTCAGAGCAGACCGGGTGGCTTGTTCGCGTAGAGCTCCACGAAGCCGCACTTCTCGCAGCGCACGCCGCGCATCTGGAAGCGCTTGCTGGCGGGCATCTTGAGGCCGCCCCAGCCGCGCTTGATGGGCTGCCCGACCGCCCACTCGCCGAACGTGCGCAGGTTGTAGTGGCCGTGGTCGACGACGAAGCCCGGCTGCATCGCGCCCGAGCACTTGGGACATGCGGCCTGCCCGTCCACGGCGCTCAGTTCGGCTCGTCCGCGAACGGCTGCAGCGCGCCGTCACAGCTGCTGCACTTGCGGGTCCGGGCCGGGCTCACCACGCCTCCTTTCCGCCGCGATGCGGCGAGGGGGCGTGAGTATCGCGGTCCGGTGCGCGGCGCGCCAGACGGCTCAGGGACGGGCGAAGGCCTGGTCCACGAAGCCGGCGAAGTCGAAGGGATCCGAGCCGATCGGGCCCGACTCGCTGGCGGCCGAGACCTGCTCCACCTGGCCCACCGGCACATCGTTCGCGAAGCGGCACTTGGCCTGCACGTCGCCCAGGTCGGTGAAGCGCACCCACAGGCCATCGCGCACGCCCTCGCGGTAGCTGCCCTCGCCGAGGCGCTGGCCGTTGCTGTACCACGCCGTCCAGCGCAGCTTGGGCACGCCGCGCTCGTAGCGGCCGCGCAGGCGCATCTGGCCATTGGGATAGAAGCAGGTCCACTCGCCGTCGCGGCGGCCGAAGACGAAGTTGCCGGTCAGCACCGCGTGGCCCTGCTCATCGAACATCTCGACCGGGCCATCCATGCGGCCGTTGTTCCAGTGCGTGCGCTCGAGCAGCGTGCCGGCGGCGGTGTAGTCGGTCCACTCGCCCTGCTTCTTGCCCACGATGTAGGCGCCGCGGCGCTGCACCTGGCCGTTGTCGAACCACTCCATCCACGTGCCGTCGGGCTGGTCGTTGACGTAGCGCGCCTCGAGGCGCGGCGTGCCGTCGGCGTACCAGGCGTGCGCCTCGCCGTCCTTCACGAAGGTGCCGTCGGGCTCGGCCCAGCGCGTGTAGACCGTGGCGAGCTGATCGCTGCCGGGGTGGAAGCGGCGCACCTCCTGCAGCTCGCGGTCGGTGCCCCAGGCGCAGGCGGAGACGAGCAGGGACAGGGCGGGGACGATCAGACGGCGCATGGAACCTCCTCACCGCACGCGGCGGCGGCCAACGAACGCAGGCCCCTATCGGCAGGGCGGCCCTCCGACTTTCGAGGCGCCCGCCGGCTGGGGTACCTTCACCCCCCTATGAGCTGGCCCTTCACGCGCTACGGCACCGGGACCCTGCTGCTCTGCAGCGGGGCGCTGCTGGCAGCCGTCCTGCTGCTGGCCCGGTTGCCGGGCGCCTGGTGGGTGCTGCCCCTGCCGCTGCTGGCCTTCTTCCTGAACTTCTTCCGCGACCCCGAGCGGCGCGCGCCGGGCGGCGAGGACGAGCTGGTGGCGCCGGCCGACGGCCTGGTCGCCGACATCGTGCAGGTGGACGACCCGGACCTCGGCGAGCGCGCCACGCGCATCGGCATCTTCCTCTCGGTCTTCGACGTGCACGTGAACCGCACCTGCTGCGCGGGCGAGATCGTGGCCGTGAGCCACCGCGCCGGCGAGTGCCTCGACGCGCGGCACCCCAAGGCCACCGAGCTGAACCGCGCGGCCACCATCGTCCTGCGCCGTCCCGACGGCCGGCGCCTCGCGCTGCGGCAGATCACGGGCAAGATCGCGCGGCGCATCGTGTGCCCGGCGCAAGTCGGCGACCGGCTGGCGCGCGGCGAGCGCTACGGCATGATCCGCTTCGGCTCGCGCACCGAGCTGGTCGTGCCGGTGGGCGAGGCGGCCGAGCTCCTGTGCAAGGCGGGCGACACGGTGCGCGGCGGGCAGACGCTGGTGCTGCGGCTGCGGCCGGCCGGCGCGCGCGGCGCGGCGCGGGCGGAGGCGGGCGCGACCGTCGCCCGCTGAGAGAGGTGCCCGGCCGCCGCCTCATCCCGGTGCTGCCCACGGCGCTGACGCTGTCCAACGTCGTCTTCGGCTTCCTGGCCATCGCGCGCATGTTCGACGCGATGGATGCAGCCGCCGCGGACGGCGGCGTCTTCGACGCGGCCTTCCTCAAGCACGTCGAGTGGGCCTGCTGGTTCATCGTGGCGGCCATGGTGTGCGACGCCTTCGACGGCCGCGTCGCGCGGCTCATGGGCGTCACGTCGGACTTCGGCGCGCAGCTCGATTCGCTGGCCGACATGGTGACCTTCGGCGCAGCGCCGGCGCTCATGGCCAAGGTGGTCTACGGCCACACCATGGAGCAGCTGGGCATCAAGAGCCACCCGAACCTCGTGACGCTGCTCTGCTCGCTGTACCTCATGGGCGCGGCCATGCGCCTCGCGCGCTTCAACGTCGCCAACGAGCCGGACGAGGCGTCGCACGACACCTTCGTCGGGCTGCCGTCGCCCGCGGCGGCCTTCACCCTGGTGAGCCTGTGCCTGTTCGTGATCGTCGGACGCACCGAGATCGGCCTGTCCACGGACTCGGCCGACGCGCTGGGCGCCGTGCTGCTGCGGGGCATGCCCAGCGTGGCCGCGGCGCTCGGCCTGCTCATGGTGAGCCACGTGCGCTACGTGCACCTCTTCCAGCGCTACGTGAAGTCGCGCACGCGCGCGGCCAACTTCGTGATCATGGTGGTCGTCGTGTGGCTGGGCTGGTTCTTCTGGGAGTGGGGCCTGTTCCTGGTCACGCTGCTCTACGTGCTGGGCGGGCTGGCGCTCTGGCTCGTGGCGCAGAAGCGCGGGCGGCCCATCACCGAGATGCTGCCGTCGCCGCCCGACGACGAGGACGCCCCGTGACCGCGGCGCTGGTGGCGCTGGGCAGCAACCTGGAGCCGCGGCGCGCGCACCTGCTGGGCGCCCTGGACGAGCTCGCGGCGCTGCCGGACACGCGCGTGGTCGCCGTCTCCGCGCTGCGCGAGACGGCGCCCGTCGACTGCCCGCCCGGCAGCGGCGCCTTCCTCAACGGCGCCGCGCTGCTGGAGACGGCGCTGCCGCCGCGCGCGCTGCTCGACGCGCTGCTGGACATCGAGGCGCGCCACGGCCGGCAGCGCCTCGCTCCGAACGCCCCGCGCACGCTGGACCTC
>DASUFI010000121.1:0-3487 GCA_036274635.1 Planctomycetota bacterium | reverse complement strand
TGGAACGGGCTGTCTTCGCCGCCGGAGCCGCCGTTCAGGTTGCGCCACACGATGAAGCCCACCAGCGCCACGACCAGCAGCACCGGGACGATCCACCACCACTTGTTGTCGATCAGGAACTGCCGGACGGACATGCGCGGCCCCAGAAGGATTGCGGCGGCAGTCTACCCTTCCGGCGGGCCCCTGGAATCGACGGGCTCCCTACTCCAGGCGCATCTGGCCGTAGGAGGCGCCGTTTCCGCGCCAGACGTGGACGACGACCCTGGCGCCCGCGGGCTCGCCGCGGATGAGCTGGTAGAGGTCGGCGGTCGAGTCGATCTCCTCCTCGCCGATGCCGTCCAGCAGGTCGCCCGCCTGCAAGCCCAGCATGGCGGCGGGGCCGGCCGGGTCCACGCGCTCGACGCGCACGCCCTTGAAGCGCGGGTGGTCGACGACGGCCAGGCCCATGCGGCGCCAGATGACCAGCATGGGGGAGTCGTCGCGCCCCAGCTCCAGCGAGGCCTTCAGCGTGCGGCCCTCGCGCTCGACCACGACGTCGATGCTGTCGCCCGGGTTCTTGGCCAGCAGGGCCTTGTTGTAGTCGAACTCCCACTGCACCGGCTTGCCGGCGATGGACACGAGGCGGTCGCCGTCGTGCAGGCCGGCGCGCGCGGCGGG
The DNA here is from genome assembly GCA_036274635.1 of Planctomycetota bacterium. Lineage (GTDB taxonomy): Bacteria > Planctomycetota > B15-G4 > B15-G4 > B15-G4 > DASUFI01. The sequence goes on along the minus strand of DASUFI010000121.1, from coordinate 2,830 downwards.
GCCGTCGGGCTGTACGTCCGTGAGCGTGACGGCGCGCGCCTCGGGGTCGCCCTTCACGTCGAGGCCGGTGACCACCTCGCTGCGCAGGCGCGGGTTCATGAGCGTCTGGATCAGCGAGTGGCGCACGCGGTCGATGGGGATGGCGAAGCCGATGTTCTCGGCCTCGTCGGCGATCATGAAGTTGATGCCCACGACCTCGCCCAGCACGTTGAGCAGCGGGCCGCCGCTGTTGCCGGGGTTGATGGCCGCGTCCACCTGGATGGTGTCCTTGAACACGGGCGAGTCGCGCCGGCCGGGCTCGGGGGGTGCGTGCACCTCGCGCAGCACGGCCGAGACGATGCCCGACGAGACGCTGTTCTCGTTCCCCAGCGGGTTGCCGATGGCCAGGATGCTCTCGCCGACCATGACGTCAGACGACGTGCCGAGGCGCACGCAGGGCAGCTTGACGCCCGCCGGCGGCGTGATCTTGAGCAGGGCCACGTCGTTGTCGGTGTCGACGCCCACGACCTCGGCCGGGAACTCGCTCTTGTCGGGCAGACGCACGAAGACGCCCCGGCCCTGGCTGTCCAGCTGGATCACGTGAGCGTTGGTGAGGATGTAGCCCTCGGGGTCGATGAGGAAGCCCGAGCCGAGACTGCTCTGGCGCGTGGTCATGGGCCCGAAGAACTGGCGCTGCCAGCCCCTCAGCTCCACCTCGCGGTCGACCTCCTGGTAGACGTTCACCACCGCCGGCCCGACCTCGCGGACGACCCTGGCGATGGGCGTATCGCGCTGCTGCTGCAGCGGCGTCAGCTGCGCGGGCAGCGCGGGGGCGAGGAGCACGAGAGCGAGCGGGAGCAGGCGGTTCATCGCGGGACTCCGGAGAGGGCGTCGGCGCGTCCTACTCGGCCGCGTCCGGTCCTGTTGGATGGCCCATCCGCGGCGGAGGGCGGGGCTCAGGTGAGGAACAGCAGCGTCAGCAGCACCAGCAGCGGCAAGAGCACGATCGCGCTCCACGCCATGTAGCCCACGAAGGAGGGCATCTTCACGCCCCGGCTCTCGGCGATGGCCTTGATCATGAAGTTGGGGCCGTTGCCGATGTAGGTCATGGCCCCCAGGAACACGGCGCCCAGCGAGAGGGCCTCGAGCAGCAGGTGGCCGAGGTGCGCCGCCTCGGCGTGGAGCTGCGGGTCGATCACCAGGCCGCCCACGTGACCGGCGGCGATATGCAGCTCGGGATGTGCCGCATTCATGGCGGCGGTTGCGAGCGACCCGAAGGTGAGGTAGGTGGGGGCGTTGTCCAGGAAGCTGGACAGCAGGCCCGTGGCCCAGAAGTAGTGCCACGGCTCCTTCAAGCCCAGCTCCGCCCCGCGCAGCTCCATCAGGCGCAGCGCGGGCACCATGGCCGCGAACAGGCCGGCGAAGAGCACGGCCACCTCGATCACCGGGCCCCACGCGAAGGCGTTGCTCTCGTGCGCCTCGCGCGGCGTGCTCAGCAGCGAGACCACGATGAGCCCGAGCAGCAGCCCGCCGCGCACCAGCGTGGCGTGCGGGACGTCCGGCTCCTTGACCAGCGCCACCACGGCCACCACCGCGGCCAGCAGCACGAGGTTGTAGCCGCCCAGCAGCCGCAGCGGCTCGCGCAGTCGCAGGTCGCGCGCCACGTCGCGCGACGCCTCGCGCCGCCACATGCGGCTGTCGACGAGCCAGTAGATGGCCAGCAGCAGCCCGGTCATGAAGGCCCACTCCGGCCACAGGCCGAAGGTCCACTCGAAGGGCACGCCGCGCAGGTAGCCGAGGAACAGGGGCGGGTCGCCCAGCGGCGTGAGGCAGCCGCCCACGTTGCCGGCGAGGAAGATGAAGAACACGACCGTGTGCGCCACGTGCCGGCGCTCGGAGTTGGAGCGCAGCAGCGGGCGAATGAGCAGCATCGAGGCGCCGGTCGTGCCCGCAAGGCTGGCCAGCAGCGCGCCGACGCCGAGGAAGGCCGTGTTCGCGGCGGGAGTCGAGCGCAGGTCGCCCTCCACCGCGACGCCGCCCGAGATGACGAAGAGCGCGCCCAGGTACAGCATGAACGAGCCGTACTCGGCCATGGCATGCCCGAGCTCGGCGGCCCCGAGGTTGGGCACCACCCAGGCGGCCCCCGCGCCGCCGCACAGCAGCGCCACGATGGCCTTGTTGCGGTTGCTGTGCCACCAATGCGGCACGACCAGCGGCAGCGCCGCGATGGCCACCAGCAGCACGACGAAGGGCACGCACGCGGCCAGCGGCACCTGCGGCGCGAGCGGGTCGTGCATGGCAGGGCGCCTCGCTGCCCGCCGCGCCGGCGGGGAGTGTGGTGGGCGCAACTGGACTTGAACCAGTGACCCCCAGCTTGTCGAGCTGGTGCTCTAGCCAACTGAGCTATGCGCCCGGGTCCCGCGCCCTGCGGCGCGAACTTCCTTCTTACGGTTTGCGGCGCGGTCGTGCAACGCGGCGGATGAAAGCCGAAGTGCCCCCTCGACCTCTCGCTAGGCGATCGGACGCACATGTCCGATCGCCCAGAGGTCGATCGAGGGGGGACTTCGGCTTTCCCCGCCGCTGTCCAACCCCACGCCTCGGTGCTCCGCGGTCGAAGATTATCGGTCGCCGCGACCCGGTCGAGAGGCGCGGCCAGTAGGGACGGAGCTGCCGACGCGGGCTGTCAGCGAGCCCCGCACGCTGGAGCCGGTGGCCGCATCCAGCGATTCGTCCCGGCACCCCAGCGCTTGTCCCGGCGGGCCACGGTCGTCGCCTGCACTCCGGGCATTGCCTGACCGGCGCCGGCGCCAGCCCGCCGGGCACCGATCACCCGCGTCGGCAGGTCGCTTTC
>DASUFI010000120.1:0-5022 GCA_036274635.1 Planctomycetota bacterium | reverse complement strand
CCGAGGACTGGTCGCTGCGGGGCGACGTGCGCGGCACCTTCCCGCTGGCCGACGGGCAGACGGCGCGCCTGCAGTGCGAGCAGCTCGACGTGCACGGCGAGCAGGTGAGCGCGCCCGGCCCGTCGAGCTGGTCGCGCGACGACGTCTCGCTCTCGGGCCTCGACCTCGCCTGGGACTTCGCGACGGGCCGGCTGGTCTACGACGCGGCCGCGCACATCGCGCTGCCGCCCGCCGAAGGGCGCCCCGGCCTCGACCTGGAGGCCACGGGCGGCCTCACCTGGACGGTGCCGCCCGACGCCCCCGACCCGCGCAGCGCCTCCTACGGCGAGCTGCGCGGCCCGGTGAGCGGCACGGCCAGCGACGGCAGCCGCCTCGCCGCGCAAACCGTCCTGGTGGACGGCCGCACGAACGCGCTGGTGCTGCAGGGCGACGCGCGCCTCGCGCGCCGCGCGTCCGACGGCGGCGAGACGCGCCTCGCCGCCAGCCGCATCACGGCCGTGACCGACGCCGATGGCGGCCTCGCGCGCGCCGACGCGCAGGGCGCGGTGCGCGTCGACGCCGTGCCCGTCAGCGGCGAGCCGGCCTGGCTGACCACCGACGCGGTGACGCTGGAGGCCGAGCACGTGCACGCACCGGGCCGCGTCGACTGGACGCGCGAGGCCTTCGCCGTCGCGGGCGACGAGCTGGACTGGGACCGCGCGACGGGCCGGCTGTCCCTCGCGCGCGACGCCGTGCTGTCCGTGGTCGAGGGCAGCGGCCACCCCTGGGCCGGACTGCGGCTGCTCGCGCCCGGCGGCCTGACCTGGCAGGCGCCACCCGGCGCGCCCGACGCGCTCAACCAGGGGACCGGCGAGCTGCACGGCCCGGTCACCGGCACGCTGCCCGACGGCACGACGCTGGCCGCCGCGAGCGTCTTCTGCGACGGGCCCGCGCGGCAGATCCGGCTCGTCGGCGGCGCGAGCTTCCGGCGCGTGCTGCGCGGCGAGGAGACGCGCCTCGACGCGCACGAGGTCACGCTGGCCGCCGACGCGCAGGGCGGCCTCGCGCTGGGGGCGGCGCAGGGCGACGTCACCGTGCTCACCGGCCCGCCCGGCCACCCGCGCGGCCGCCTGGAGTCGCAGAGCCTGCAGCGCGAGGGCGGGCTGCTCACCGCGCCCGGCCACGTGAGCTGGTCGCGCGACGACGTGGCTGGCACGGGCGAGGGCCTCTCCTGGGACGAGCCCGGCGGGCGCGTGGACCTCGTCCGCGACGCGCACGTCACGCTCGTGCTCCCGCAGAGCCGCCTGCAGTACGTGCTGGTCGCGGCCAACGGCCTCTCGTGGACCGTGCCGCCCGGCGCCACCGACGCGCTCGAGGGCCGCGGCCAGCTGCGCGGCCGCGTCACCGGGCACGGCAGCGACGGCAGCACGCTCGCGGCCGACCGCGTGCTGATCGACGGACCGGCACGCTCGATGGAGCTGCACGGCGCCGCGCGCCTCGACCTCGTCGACCCGCAGGGCGGGCCGCCCGCCACGCTGGAGGGCGACTGGCTCATGCTGGCCTCGCACCCCGACGGCGAGACGCTGGGCGCCGAGGGCCCCGCGACCTTCGCGCTGGGCGCGCTGCACGGCAGCGGCACGGACCTCGCCTGGGACGGCCGCATCGGTCACCTGCGCATCGAGCGCGACGTGCGCATGGCGCAGCCGGCCGCGCCGGGCCAGCCCGACCTGCTGCTCTCCGCCGACGGCCCGCTCGACTGGCTCGTGCCCCCGGGCGCCGCCGACCCGCTGCGCGCCGGGCGCGGGGACGTGCAGGGCTCGGTGCGCGTGGAGAGCGGCGGCCGCACGCTCATCACGCCGCACCTCATCGTCGCGGGGCCCTCCGGCACCACCGAGCTGCGCGGCCCGTCGCGCGTGGAATCCAGCGCGCCCGACGGCCTCTCCCTCGCGGCCGAGGAGTCCATCACGCTGGGCTCCACGCCGGACGGCGCGCCCGTGACGCTGCACGCCGTCGGGCGGGCCGAGGCCTGGCTGCGTCCGGCCGGCGGCGGCGTGCCGCTGCACGTGGCCGCCGACCAGCTGGACGCGGACCGCGCGGCGCACACGGTGGAGCTGCGCGGCCACGCGCTGGTCGAGCGCGTGGACGGCGAGCGGCGCCTCGTGGCGCGCGCGGGCGAGCGCGTGTCGGCGCGCCTCGACGCGCAGGACGCGCCGGTCTGGCTGGAGGCCACCGGCGGCGTCACGCTGAGCTCGAACGACATCGAGGCCAGCGGCACGACCCTCACCTGGGACGTGCCCGGCGACCTCGCGCGGCTGGAGGGGCCGGGACAGCTCACGTCGGCGGGCCTGCAGATGACCTTCGCCGCGGCCGAGCTCCAGCCCGACACCGAACGTTTCCGCATCGAGCGCAGCGTGGTGCATGTGGACCACTGAGCGGCGGCGCACGGCGACGTGCCTGCTGGTCGCGCTGCTGGCCGCCGTCGCCGCGCGCGGGCAGCAGGTCGAGGACGTGGCCGAGGCCACCATCATCCGCCCGGCCGGCCCCTTCTACGGCATGCCGGACCCGAGCGACCCGACGCGCTACCAGGTCATCTTCCTCGGCGGCGTCGAGGTGGAGCACGGCTTGCGCCACCTCCGCGGCGACACGCTGGTGATCGCCATGAAGCACGACGTGTCCGGGCCGCCCGCGCCCGCGCTGCCGAGCGGCGAGACGGTGGTGCCGGACGACCGGCTGCTGGAGCTGTTCCTCGACGGGCACGTGACGGTGACCGAGGGCGACGAGCGCATCTCCGAAGCCACCACCTACCACCTGGACAACACCACGGGCGTGGCCACCATCGTGCAGGGCGAGCTGCTTGCGCCGCGCGCCGCGGGCCTGCCGCCGCTGGCCGCGCGCTTCGACACCCTGCGCCGGCTGCAGGACGGCACGCTGCGCATGGAGAACTTCCGCTACACGAACTGCACCTACGGCCACCCGCACTGGCACGTGCAGACGCCCTGGGCCGAGCTGCGCGACACGCCCGACGGCCGCGTGCTCGAGACGGGCGGCAACATCGTCCGCGTGGGCGAGGTGCCGGTCTTCTGGCTGCCGGGCGCCAGCACCAACCTGGACAAGGACGACGGCCTGCTGCTGCGACGCGTGACGGCGGGCCGCAGCTCGCGCTTCGGCAACGAGCTGGGCCTCGAGTGGGGCGGCGACGCGAGCCCCGCGGTCTCCGCGCTCACGCGCCTGTTCGGCGGCCCGGAGCACGTGGACGCGCGCTGGTCGATGACCACCGAGTTCATGAGCGAGCGCGGCATCTTCCTCGAGCCCAAGCTCAAGTACGAGACCAAGGACAGCAAGGGCGAGATCTTCGCCTCGCACATCCACGACGAGGCCGACCACGATCACCTGGACCAGCCCATCCCGGATGCGGACCGCGGCCGCTACGACGTGCAGCACCGCACGCACATCGACGAGCACCAGACCCTGGACATCGAGGTCTCGAAGCAGTCCGACGCGAACTACCTCAAGGAGTACTACGAGCGCGAGTTCAACGAGGAGAAGCCGCAGGAGACCTACGTCAGCTACCGCGACGTGGTGGACAACCGCGCCTACACGCTGCTGGAGAGCACGCGTCTCAACGACTTCGACCAGACGGTGGTGTACCAGCCCGAGTTCGATGCGCGCCTCGTGGGCGAGCCGCTGCTGGGCGGCTTCTTCTCGTCGCGCACCTACGTGTCGAACGCCAAGACGCTGCCAGCGGAGAACACCCTCGGGCCGGAGCTCTCGAACCTGCGCGTCGGCACGGAGACGCGCCTCGACTATCCCTTCGACCTGCCCAACGGAGACCGCGTGCGCGCGCTGCTCGGCGCCGACCTCACGTGGTTCGACAAGACCGTGGACCAGGGCCAGGACGTGCGCACCGCCGGCTCGGCGGGCGTGGACTGGTCGCGCAGCTTCCACGGCACCGACAGCAGCGCGCACGACGAGGACTGGAACATCGACGGCCTGCGGCGCCTGGCCGAGGTGCACGTCGGCTACTACGACCGCTACTACGTGAGCACGCTGCCCAACGAGCTCTTGCAGATCGACGAGATCGAGCAGCTGGCGCCCGTGCGCGCCCTCACGCTGCAGTGGCGCGACCGCCTGCAGACGCACCAGGACGGCGAGGTGCAGACCATCCTCGACACCGACTGGCTGCTGCCCATCTATCCCGACCAGGAGCGCGACAACGACGGCAAGACGCTGGGCTCCCTGCTGCTCGACGCGCGCTGGAAGCCCGGCGCGAAGATGCCCATCCTCGACGACGCGCGCTTTCACTGGCGCACGCAGCAGGACCTCGAGGACGGCCACTACCTCGAGTCCTTCGCCTCCTTCAACACCCACCTCGCGCCCGCCTGCAGCCTGCACCTCTCGAACAACCGCGCCTACCACGAGTTCGACTTCGTCACCTCGGCCGTGTCATGGCAGGTCAACGAGAAGTGGGCGGTGGCCACCTTCTATCAGGTGGACGAGCGCACCCACGACCGCGTGCGCAGTGGCGTCGTCCTGCGCCAGCTGGCCCATTGCTGGTACGTGGACATGGAGGTGTCCACACACCGCGGTGGCACCGCCACGGGCGCCTCGGACAACGAGACGCGGGTGTCCCTGCGCCTCACGCCGGCCGGTCGCTCCGACGAGGACCTCGCGGAAAGGATCGGGGGGCGGTATCAATGATGGCCATGTCGCCCGCCTCGTCCCCGCCCGCTCCACGCTGATGTTCGACGTCGGCGCCACCGAGCTGCTCGTCGTCGCCGTCCTCGCCGTGATGCTCTACGGCGGCGACCTCCCCGACGTCGCGCGCAAGGCCGGCACCACCGTGAAGCGCCTCCGCGGCGTCGCCGACGACCTCAAGCGCCAGGTGACGCTGCCTCCCGAGATGCAGACCGGCTTCCGCGAAGTCCGCGCCGAGCTCCGCAAGCTGCCCCAGGACCTGGACCTGCGCTCCGACATCGAGAGCGAGCCAGAACCGCCCAAGCCCGCGGCCGAGAAGCCCGCAAACGAACCGGACGCGCCCGGCTC
>DASUFI010000119.1:0-22292 GCA_036274635.1 Planctomycetota bacterium | reverse complement strand
GCTCTTCCGATCTCGTGATCCACCGGCTGCTCCGGCCGCGCGAGCAGCGCGGCGGCCTCGCGGCCGAGCGGCGTGTCGTCGGGCGGCTCGGAGCAGGCGCCGAGGAGCAGGACGAGCAGCGCCAGCAGCCCGTCGAAGACGTGCTTCGAGTGCGGAAGGTGCGGAATTCGTGTCGGATCGAGGCGGGACCCAGCGCAGGGATTGCGGCGGGCGCTGGCCGCCGCGATCCCGTCGAGGACGCTCCCGAATGGAGCGCCCGTCGCGGGGCGGCGATTCGCCGCAGGGCCGGCAACGAAGAGCCGGCGCGAAGGACGCGCCTTCCGCGCCGAAGGACTTCTTCGATGGGCTGCCAGGGCAGGTCCGAGGACGACGCGCATGGCGCGAGTGTAGTGCCCCGCCGCCCCGGCTCAAGCGGCCGCGTGGACGTCCGCGAATCCGAGCATGGGCAGCAGCCGCTGCTCCCTGGCGTCGTCGAAGCCGCACGTGGATTCGAAGCGCGGTGGATTCTCCCAGGTGCCGAACAGCATGTCCCACCAGACGAAGTCGCCGTAGTTGTTCTTGTGCCGCCCGTGCTCGTGATGGATGCGGTGCATCTCGGGCCGCTGGAAGACGTAGCCGACCCAGCGTGGCGTGCGGACGTTCGTGTGATAGAAGAACTCGCCGACGGCCGTGAAGAAGGTGTACACGGCGCCAGCCTCGAGGCTGAGGCCCAGCAGCGAGTAGACGAGCAGGCTGCCGATCACGGAGTTCACCGTCATCTCCAGCGGGTGCTTGTAGAACGAGGTGATGACCTCGATCCGCTGCGGGCTGTGATGGATCTGGTGGAAGCCCCGCCAGAGGACATCGATCTCGTGCCGACCTCGATGCCACCAGTAGAAGACGAAGGTGGCGATGAAGTAGGCGATGAAGCCCCCCATCCACGGGCCGACCCCACGCGAGAGGTGGAAGACGGAGGCGGACGAGAGCCAGCGCTCCCAGCTGATTCCGGCCAGCAGCACCACGCCGAGCTGCACGACGTTCACGGCGATCACGCGCAGCGGCCACGTCCGGACGCACGGCAGGCGCCATCCCGGCATCGCACGCTCGAGCAGGAAGCAGGCCCCGAAGATCCAGAGGAGATGACCAAGCATCGTGGTGGCTCCCGTGTGCATGGCGCCCCGTCGCGCCACGCCGGCTCCATCGTAAGGGCACTTCCCGCCGACCGCCACGTGCGGCAGCGCGGTGGAACCGTCCGCTCGAGACGATGCCGCGCCGTCTGGGTGAAGCCATCCCCGCGCCACTCGGCGATCTCGCCGAGCGCGGACGGCTACGGAGGGCGAGATCCTGCTTCCCATCGCGCTCGAGATCGCCGTCGGCCAGCGACGACGGGTGACCCGGCACCGGCGCGCGCGGCGCCGCATCCTGGCAGCTCGCGGAGAACCCGGCCGAGTCGGGCGCCCCGATCGCCTATCGGAGTCCCGAAGCCGGCGCCTGCTGCGAGACCGGCGGCGCGGAGTGCCCGCCGAGGTACTCGTCGAAGAACTGCAGGTGCTCGCGGTAGTAGCAGGCCATCTCGTTCCACGACGGCCAGTGCCCGGCCTTGGGGAAGACGACGAGGCGCGCGGGCACGCCCATCTCGCGCAGCGCGGTGTAGTAGGCCAGGCTCTGCGTGTACGGCACGCGGTAGTCGCGCTCGCCGGTGATCACCAGCGCCGGCGTGCTGAACTCCTTCACGAAGCCGCTCGGGCTCCAGGTCTGGTAGTCGGCGCTCTCCCAGGGCCGGCCGCGGAAGTCGTGCTCGGGGAACCACAGCTCCTCGGTGGCGCCGTACTCCGCCTCGAGGTCGTACACGCCCATCATGGTCGCGATGCACTTGAAGCGCTTCGTGTGCCCCTGCATCCACATGGTCATGTACCCGCCGTAGCTCCAGCCCATGACGCCCACGCGGTCCTTGTCCACGTAGGGCAGCTGCTCGAGCGCGTCGGTCACCTTCATCAGGTCGCGATAGGGGCGGCCGCCCCAGTCGCCGGTGATGGCATCGGTGAAGTCCTGGCCGTAGCCGGTCGAGCCTGCGGGGTTGAAGAAGGCCACGACGTAGCCCTTGGCCGCATAGACCTGCCAGTCGCCGCGGAAGGCGTCGGCCCACTGCGACTGCGGGCCGCCGTGCACGTTGAGGATGAGCGGATACTTCTTCGCGGGATCGAAGCCGTGCGGCTTGACGACGAAGCCGTGGATCTTCGTGTCGCCGTCGCCGGGCAGCCACAGCTCCTCGGCGGGCCGGAAGTCGACCTCCTGCGCGAGCGCGGCGTTGAAGGTGGTCAGGCGCCGCGGCGCCGGCGGTGCCGGCGCGAAGCTCGCCGCGTAGACCTCCGTGGGCTCGGCGATCGCGCGATCCGTGTACACGACGCCGGCGCCGCCGCCCGTGAGCTCCCAGCCCACGATCGTCGCGTGGCGCAGCAGCTCCACGGGCTTCCCGCCGGCGGCAGGGATGCGATACAGCGGGTTGCGCCCCTGGTTCTGCGCCTCGAACACCAGCGCCTGCGAGTCGGCCGTCCAGCGCATGTCGTCGATCCAGTCGGCGAAGCTCGCGCGGTCGGTGAGGTAGCGCGTCGCACCCGAGGCCCGGTCGCAGACGGCGAGGCGCTTCAGCTCCGACTCGTAGCCGGGCGTGGCCTGGCTGATGTAGGCGATCGAGCGCCCGTCGGGCGAGTAGAGCGGCGCGCCGTCGAAGCCCTTGTTCGCGGCGGTGAGGTTGCGCGCCGTCGTCGCGGTGATCTCGCCGTCGAGCGGCACGACCCACAGGTCGCCGTTGGTGGACGAGGCCTCGTCCTCCTCGTGGTTGCTGACGTAGCAGAGCTCGGTGCCGTCGGGCGAGAAGTCGAAGCTGCGGCCGCCGAGCGAGAAGGTCGGGCTCTCGAAGTCGCCAGGCGTGAGGTCCTTGGCGACCTTGCCGCTGCGCGCGTCGACGAGCAGGATGTGCGCGCGCTTGCCGTCGTACCAGGACGTCCAGTGGCGGTAGTAGAGGCCGTCGGCGACGTGCACCTGCAGGCCGTTCGGCGCGAGCGCGTCGGCGTGCTTCTTCTGCGCATCGGCGTCGAGCGCGTCGTCGGGGTACACGTCGCTCGTCGCCGCGATCCACTGGCCGTCCGGCGACCACTCCGCGCTGCCGAGGCCCGGCGCCCAGTCCGTGAGCTGGTGCGGCGTGCCGCCATGGACCTCCACGGTCCACAGCTGGCCGCCGTCGCCGCGCGAGGAGGAGAAGAGCAGCCGCTGGCCGTCGGGCGAGAAGCGCGCGTCATGGTCGTCGCTCCCGCGGGTGAGCTGGCGCAGCCGGCCGCCGTCGGCGTCCATGCACCACAGCTCCGACCACGACTTGCCAGCCGCGAGGTCGTAGCGCCTCACGGCGAAGGCGACCTGCCGGCCGTCCCGCGAAAGCGCAGGCGCGCTCAGCGTCTCGCAGCGGTAGAAGTCGGTGATCTCCATCGCGCGCGGCGCCGCGGGGCGCTCGGGGGCGCTCGCGCAGGCAGAGAGGATCGGGAGGGCCAGGACGAGGGCGGAAGAGAGCTTCACACACGGCTCCGGAGAGAGGACGAGGCCGCGAGCCCGGCCGCGGCGGCGAACATGCTAAGGGGGCGGAGGGCCCGGCGCACGAACCCATCCGGCGGCCGCAGATCCCGGCCGGCAACGCCGGCGACACGGGCGCGAGCTGACCGTCGCCGCTCGCGGCCCCGCGGTCATGGATGGTCGCCGGGATCGTGCCGAAGTCCGTGGGCACGTGCAGCACGCCGGCGCGCGCGGCACTGCCCGGTGACACGAAGACGAGCGCGAAGCCGAAGCTCCTCATGCGATCCATCCCGACGTCTCCCCCCCCGACCGGCGCGCGACTCTACAGGCGGCCGCGCTGGAGCAGGCCTCGGGCGCCCCGCCTGTCCCTTGCGCGTCTCGAGTCACCTGGCTTCGGCTCCTCTGGCCGCAGTCGGCTGCCCGATGATGAGGGTTTTTCCAGACCAGCCTTCGAGCGCGACCGATAGACCGCCCTGCGAGTCGACCTCGCCTGCAGCCTCGCCGCTGACGCTGTCGACGACGGGCCGGCCGGCGAGCGCGAATCCTCTCAGCGCTTCGATCCTGTCGAGGTCGATTCGCTCGCGAATCGGCTTCTGGCCGAAATTCAGTGCGGTGACGCCGAGGGCCGACTCTTCCGGGAGACGCAGGACCAGCACGCAGAGGGCGGATGCCGCGACGTCGGGAACGGCGAGCAGCTCGCCCTCGGCGATGTGGTACTTCTTGCGAGCCGCGAGGATCTGCCTGAGCTGCGAGGCGAACGAATCCGGATCCTTCAGCTGCTCCGGCAGCGAGCCGTAGAGCGTACGCGCCCGCGGCAACCCGAACCTCGATGTCCCGGCCTCGGGATCGAGATCCATCAGGTCGATGCCGCCGCGGTTGATCCAGCGGTAGTCGCCGTCCTGCAGCAACCCGGCGACCGATTGCCGGGGCAGGGGAAGCGCGCCCATCAAATCCCAGCCCGACAGGCTGAAGACACCCGGCTGCATGGCGTTGGCAAACGCGAGCAGCAGGTGGCCCCGCCGGATCTCCTTCACCTGGTCCGGCGTGATCAGGTCCAGATCGCGAACGCCCAAGGCGGCGGCCACGAAGCCCGCGTAGGTCGTCGCCAGCCCGTCCTGGCTCGGACGATAGAGCAGGTTGTACGGAGCGGCCTCGCCCGCCTCGGCCCTGCGCAGCTGATCGAGCGTCTGCTCCCGCAGCTCGCGTGCCGTGATGCTTCCGCCGTTGAAGTCGAGGACCTTGTCTCCCAGATGATCCAGGGGAACGAGCTGGTACGTGATCTCGTCGTGGTTCTGGAGATCGTGAACGAGACCGATGGGCTGGATGCCCGCTTCGAGCAGGAAGCCGTAGGCCAGGCGCAGCAGGGCGGCATCTCTCGTCAGCAGGGAGTGCAGGCCTTCGGTGCGGGTGTAGAAGTCATACGAGAGATCGGGGCCTTCCGCCATGTAGCGCTTGAGGGAGTCGAACGGCACGTTCAGCTCCTGAAAGCTCCAGCCGCCGAGCTTGCGAATCAGGAAGGCCAGGTAGTTCGTGCCCAGAATCGACAGCGGGTGCTCGTAGTTGGAGGCGAGGGAACTTCCCTGGCGCGGTGCGAGCCCGAGGAACGGCACGGCGTCCATCCGCACCACCTTCGCACCGAGATCGACGACCGTGCGGACCACGTCGCCGTCGACCGCCTGCTGGGCCGCGGAGGTGGGATCGAGCCAGTTCAGCACCGGCTGCCCCGGCTTGAACACGTGCAGGAACACCCAACGCCGCACCTTGCCGTCCACTCCGGGGATCTCGCCGGTGGCGCTCCAACCGCTGGAGCTGCGAACCGCCGGGTCCGCGTCGGCGGGGGAGATTCGGCCGGGAAGGTAGCCGAGCCCGGTCAACTCGTCGGCGACGTCGTTGGATACGAGCGCGGTCTGCCACTCGTCCCCCACCCGTGGCAGCAGGCCCCAGTCCTCCCGATGGATCTCCACCATCACGTACATGCCGGGATATTCGCCGTACGCGCGCAGCGCGAGGAGATAGTCGGCTCCCTTGCCGGTGTGGAGCGGGACGAGATCTCCGGCAATCAGGCCGCCCGCCTTCTCGGCCGCCGCGACCATGCGCCGGTATTCTTCCTCGGTGCCGAGGGCGGGATCGATCTCCAGCGAGATGCGGTCGAACCAGCCGTCGATGGTCGGAGTGTACGCCTCGCGGACGATGCCTCCGGAGCGCTTGACCGGACCGGTATGGAGCAGATTGATGCCGATCTCGTCGAATGCCTCCCAGAGTGCCGGATCACCCCACGTGCCGATGACCGATTGGTCGGCAGGCGTGATGACCGCCCCGGGATAACCGAGGACCCACACGGACGCCTTCTGCACCACGGCACGGGGTTGCGGCTCGGCGTACTCGTGCTGCCACTGCAGGCCCTGTCCGGAGACCAAGGGTGCGAGCTCCCGACTCTGCTGGAGCATGGAGCGGCGTTCGAGCCAGCCGACATATTCCGCGGAAGCCCACTGCGGCCCGGTCTCGTGAGCTTCCGCCAAACGGGGTGTGGTCGGGTCTCGCTCCGACGAGCCGGGAAACGAGCACGACGTCAGCCATGCCAGCGCCAGGCAGAGGGCGGTGGCTACGATCGAAAGGCGACGCTCCCCGACGCAACGGGTTCGATCAGTCATCCTGGAACTCGTGGGCGGCAGAGCTTCGCGAACGGTCCCTCCGAGCTTCCTGCCTAGCGCCGATGGCTCGACGCCGGGTGGCGGCGAGGAAGCGCGCCCTCCCCCCCGCGCTTCTCGCCGGCCCGCCGTGGGCCACCGGGCGACGCCCGGTTCCAGGTCACGTGCGGCCGTCGCTCGTCGGGTCGCCTCGTGCATCACGTCGGCCTCCCGTTGTGCGCCCAGTCGTATCCTCGGCCGGATCCGCGCGCGCGTCAAGTCCAGCACTCGCCGTCGCGTGCCGGAACGGCGGGACGAAAGGCTCACGGGCGATGGATCGGACTGCACGGCACGGGCCGTCGAGGACTTCTCCACGGTCGGCCGATGCGACGGCGCAGGCCACATCCATGGGCGATCGAGCCTTCAGCGCCGCACGAACACCATCCCCAGCCCCGCCTCGAGCTGGTTTCCCTGCCGCGTGAACACCTGCGAGCCGTTGGGCCCGGTGATGATCACGTGGTCGCCATCCAGCTGGTACCGGCACGCGAACGTGCCGCCGTAGCTGGTCAGGTACACGGTGCCGTCGACATCGAACTCGAGCCGGCCCTGCCCGTCGCTCGTGGCCCAGGTGCCGGACAGGCCGGAGCCGCACGCACCGGCGTGCAGGGCCAGCACGGCGGCGAGCGTCAGGGACCGCAGGCCGGTCACCCGGATCGGGGCGCGACGCGGCGTCTGGGCGGACATGGACGGCTCCTCGAGCGCCGGGGCTTGTCAGCCCGACACGTGGCGGTAAGCTGCCGCCGTACCCGAATGCGCGAACCATCGCGCGATCCGCAACGCCTCGCACGGCGAGCGCCATGTCCTCCCGGCCTCCCGATGGGTCCGACGCTGCCCTCACCGGCCGCTTCTACGACGAGCTCCACGGCATCGCCGTGCGCCTGTTCGCGAGCGAGCGCGGCGACCACACGCTGCAGCCCACGGCCGTGGTCAACGAGGCCTGCCTGCGCATCCTCACGACGTCGCCGCTGCCGGACCTGCCGCATGAGCAGCGCCTGGCGCTCGCGTCGCGGGTGCTCCGGCAGGTGCTCATCGACCACTCGCGCCGGCACGCGGCGGAGAAGCGCGGCGCGAGCCTGATGCGCGTCGAGCTGGATCCGGACCTGCGCACCGGGACGCAGACCTTCGTGGACTTCGAGGCGATCCGCGGCGCGCTCGAGCGACTGGCGGCGCTGCACGCGCGGCAGGCGGAGGTGGTGTCGCTGCGCGTCTTCGGGGGGCTGGGCATGGAGCAGATCGCGGCCGTGGTGGGCGCCTCCAGGCGCACGGTCGAGGGCGACTGGAGCGTGGCGCGCGCCTGGCTGCGGCGCGAGCTGTCGGGCGAGCGCCGCGGCGCATGACCGAGGCCGAGCGGCACGCCCGGGCGTCGCTCCTCTTCCTGGAGCTGCGCGAGCGGTCGGCCGCCGAGCGCGACGCGGCGCTGGCGGCTGCCGCGACGGGCGACGTGGGCCTGGCCGCCGAAGTGGCCTCGTTGCTGGCGCACGACGCCCACGACGAGCCCGCGCTGCCCGGGCACGTCGGCCCGTACCGCATCGTGTCGCGCCTCGGCAGCGGCGGGTCGGGGCAGGTGTTCCTCGCCGAGCAGGAGCAGCCGATCCGGCGGCGCGTGGCCATCAAGGTGGTGCCGCAGGCGGCGGTGAGTCCCGAGCTGGCCGCGCGCTTCGAGGTCGAGCGCCGCGCGCTGGAGTGCACCGACCACCCCAACATCGCACGCGTCCTCGACGCGGGGCGCACTCCCGACGGCCTGCCGTACCTGGTCATGAACTTCGTCGACGGCGAGCGCATCACCGACCACTGCACGCGGCGCGCCCTGCCGTTGACGGCGCGCGTGCGGCTGGCGATCGTGGTGGCAGACGCCGTGCAGCATGCGCACCAGCGCGGGGTCATCCACCGCGACCTCAAGCCCGCCAATATCCTCGTCACCGAGAGCGACGGTCGGGCGGTGCCGCAGGTGCTGGACTTCGGCATCGCCAAGCCGGTGGCCGGTGCGCTGCTGGCGGACTCGCCGCCGACGCTGGGCCTGCCGCTGGGAACGCCGGCCTACATGGCTCCCGAGCAGACCGGGCTGCTGCCGGTGGATACGCGCGCCGACGTCTACGCGCTGGGCGCGGTGCTGTACGAGCTGGTCACGGGCCTGCCGCCGCTGGAGGTCGGGGGCGATCCGCTGGCGGCGCTGCAGCGGATACGCGACAGCATCCCGGCGCCGGCCAGCAGCGTGCGAGAGCGGCAGGGCGCTCGCGCGGCGCCGGGCCCGGTCTCGCGCGCCTTCCTCGCCGACCTCGACCTCGTGCTGAGCAAGGCCCTGGAGAAACAGCCCGATCGCCGCTACGCGTCGGTGGAGGCGTTCGCCGACGACCTGCGGCGGCTGCTCGCCTGCGAGCCGGTGGCGGCCCGCGCGCCCGGACTGCGCTACCGCGCAGCACGCTTCGCGCGGCGCAACCGCGTGCTGGTCATGGCGGGCCTGATCGTGCTGGCGGCCCTCGGCGCCGGTGTGGTCGGGCTGGTGACGGGCCTGCTCGAGGCCAGGCGCCAAGGCCGAGAGGCCCTCAGCCAGAACGATGCGCAGCGCGAGATCAACCGTTTTCTCACTGACGACCTGCTCGCGGAAGCCTCACCCGATCGCGGGGGCCCGGACCTGACCGCGCTCGATCTGCTGAATCGCGCGAGCGCGCGCGTCGAGCAGCGTTTCCCCAATCGTCCGCTCATCGCGGCGGCGATCCATCACACCCTGGGCGAGGCCTACGCGCAGCTGGGGGAATTCGACGCGGCCGAAAACCACCTCGACCGCGCCGTGACGCTGCGGCACGCGGCCGCGGGCGCCGACTCGCCCGACGCCGTGCACTCCGAGATCGCCGCGGCCAGCCTGCTCGGCCGCCGCGAGCGGTTGGACGAGGCCCGTGCCGCACTGGTCCCGGCCATCGGCCGCGCGCGCCTGATCCTGGGGCCCGACGACTCCGACCTGTACACGGCCCTCAACGACCTGGGCGTGGTGCTGCTGGGGCTCGACCGCACCGACGAGGCACTGGATGTGCTGCAGGAGGCGCTGGCAGGCCGGCGGCGGCTGCTGGGCGAGGGCGACCCGCAGGTGGTCGAGTCGCTGAACAACCTGGCCCAGGTCCGTGACCAGCAGGGCGACACCGAGGGCGCGCTGGCCCTGCTGCGGCAGGCGCTGCTGGTCGCAGAGGCGCTTCCCGACGAGCCGCGGCTGACCGTCCTCGGCCTGCACAACAACATCGGCGCCACGCTGCAAGACCTCGACCGCAACGAGGAAGCCGAGCCACACGTGCGCCGTGCGGCGGAGATGGCCGGCGAGCTGCTGGGCCCGGAGCATCCGGCCACGCTGACCATCGAGGGCAACCTGGCCGGGCTGGAGGCGGACCTCGGTCAACTCGATGTCGCGCTCGAGATGTTCCGCCGGGTGATCGCGGGGCAGACGGTGCTGCTGGGGCCGGCGGCGTCGGACACGCTGACCGCACGCTACGGCTACTGGAATGCGATGTGGAAGGCGCATCGCTGCGACGAGGCCGCCGCGGGCTTCGACGAGCTGCTGCACGACGTGAGTGCGGCGCTGGGCGCGGACCACTGGCTCAGCGCGCAGACCGAGGCCTCGCTGGCGCGGGCGCTGCTCGACGCCGGCCGCTCGGAACAGGCGCTGCCGCACGCCGAGCACGCCCTGGCGCGATTCCAGGCACTCTACGGCCCCGACCACGCCCGCACCCGGGGCGTGCAGCAGACGCTCGACGCCCTCCGCGGGAGCTGAGCGGCCCCGCCTCGTTGCGGGCCCGCGCCCCGTCTGCGCATTCAGGGGCGAGGCCTGCCGTGCAGAGCCCGCCCGCCAGCCAACCGGCTGCGGCACACCTCGTCATGCGAGCGCTTCGCAAGGGAGAATCATGTTCTGTCACAAGTGCGGTGCCGGCGTACCCGAGACGGCCAAGGCGTGTCCGAGCTGCATGTCTCCCCTCCCGCAGCTGCGGGGCCTTGGCGCGCCCAACGCGGTGGCAGGCAGGGTGCAGGGCGCCTCGCGCGACGCGCTCGCGGCGCTGAAGCTGTTCGCCGGCGATCCGGTGGGCGGGCTGGCCCGGGCCTACGAGGCGATCGGCGCGGCCAAGGCGCAGAGCACGGGCATCGCCTTCGGCGTGGTCTCCGTGGCGTGCTTCGTGCTGGGCGGGTACCTCACGTTTCCGTTCAAGGAGGGTCTGTTCGACTTCCTCGGATTCGGCGGCGTCCTGAAGTGCCTGCTCTTTGCGGTGATGCCGTTCCTGTGCGCCACCGTCGGCGGCATCACCGTGCGCAGGGTCTTCGGCGGGCAGGGCAGCACGGGGGGCGACGTCTTCGTCGCCGGCGCGGCGCTGCTGCCCGTGTCTCTGTGCATGCTGCTGGCGGGGATCCTCGGCCTCGCCAACATCGAGGTGGTCGCGGTCCTCTCGGTCTTCGCCGGTTGCCTGGCCGTGCTCATGCTCTTCTCCGGCTACACGCGCATCGCCAGGCTGTCCGATCGCGCAGGCAGCCTGTCCGTTCCGATCGTGGTGCTGCTGGGCGTGTGGCTGACGAAGATCCTCGCGACGTCCGTGCTGAGCGGCCCGGGCAACGCCGGCATGCCACCGCAGTACTTCAACTATTGATTCGCGAGGGAGCCCGCGCCGACCGCCGCTCGGAAGGCGCAACCAGGGCAGCGCAGCACGTCAGCGCGAAGGTCCGCGGCGCGGACGGCCCCGACGCCCACCAACATCCGGAGATCCTGGCGCGCGGTCTCACGCTCCCCCCGCACACGACCGCGGCGGCACGAGCGCGCCGGGCAGGCTCGTGGCTCGAGTCCAGCAGCACCGTCCTGGTCACGCTGGAGAGCAACGTCGCTCCGCTCGCCGGCTTCACGAGAGCCTGCCGGAGGAGCAGGACGGCGTCGCCCGGGCCCGGTCCGAGCTTCGGCAGCGTGAGCCGATCGACAGCGCGCCGGCGCCGCCCACCGGTCCCGGCACCCACGGTCCTGCGAGCGACGCGTCGAGGTGGAATAGGCCCTGCTTGCGCGGCAGTGGCAGCGCGGTCGCCGACGCCGAGACGAACACGCCCACGAAGTCGCTCGCGACGCCAACGGAGTTCGGGCCGAAGCCGAGGCTGCTCGCGCACCAGGACTTGGGCGGTGAGATCGTGAAGCTGAACCCGCCTCAGGTCGCCGCGGCGCCGTCCACCTCGCTCACCGCGCCGTGCCGCCGCGCTCGAGCAGCATGGGCACTGAGCACGCGGCGCGGACCGGGGAGCGCGGCGAGGCGCACGGCCTCGTCGGCGTGCAGCGCAGCTCGCTGCCAGTACGCGGCCGCCGGATCGCGCATCTCGCCACCATCCCGCGTCTTGCGCCGGATCGATGCGCGGTTCGCGGGGCATCTCGTTCCAGAGACGGACGTACGCGCCGTCGTTCCTTTTCATGAGGTCGGGCCCGACGAGGGCCATCGAGCCGAAGCCCGCCAGCTCGCACGATCTGACCGCACTCAGGGCGTCTGCAGCACTCCGACGCCCGTCATCGTCCTCGCGTGCTCGTCGGCCGCCTGCACGGCCGCCGCGATGCCCTGCGTGAGCTGGTTGAACTCGTCGGCCATCGCGAAGACCGCCGCCGCGATCTCCGCGCCCGACGGCCCGGTGTAGACCACGCCCTTCTTCTCCGCGGCCGCCAGCGCCGTCGCGACCTTCTTCAGCAGCGCGTCCTCGGCCTTGTCCAGCTTGTCCGCGAGCTTCGTGGGGTTGGGCTTGAAGGCGTGGACCGAGAACGCGGTCATGTCCGCGCTGCACTGCACCGCAGCGGCCTTGAAGAGCTTGCCGCGCAGCTGGCGGTCGAACTTGTCGTCGGGGTTGGCGCCGGTGAGCAGCGAAGCCTCGAGCGCGCCGACGTCCTCCTGGAGGCTGTCGGCCGCCTCGGCCTGCGACGAGGCCGGCAGCGGCGCCGTGCCGCCCTTCTTGAGCGCCTTGTTCACGGCGGCGAGGAACTGCTGGTTGAACTTCTCGCCGGCCTTGTCGACGGCCGCGGCCTCCTTCGCGCCGAACGGGTCCGCGTCGGGCGGCTGGCTGGCCGACTTGCCGAAGATCTTCAGCAGCTTGCTGCCGAAGTTGCCCGCCGCCTTGAGCTGGCCCCTCTGCGCGAGGCCCGGGCCGACGGACTGGCCGCCGCCGCCGCCCGGCTGCGTGTCCCACGCGATGGCAATCGAGCTGGTCGCGCCGGCGATGGCGCCCGTGCCGACGAGGAACTTCGACGGGTCCTGGATCACGCCCTCGTCGGAGATCGTCTTCGCATCGGCGTCCGCGAAGACGAACAGGCTCGCGCAGGTCGCGCCAGGATTGGCGCCGGTCAGGATCAGGTCCGTGTCGACGAGCAGGTCGGCGAGCAGGTAGGTGTCGCCGATCCCGCCGCCCGGCGACTCGTCGCCCACCTGCACGAAGTCGAGGTCCGCGAGGAGCGGCGGCAAGGACTGCGTGGCCTGCCACGAGCCGATCGAGACGCTGAGGCTCTTGATGGCCTGGTGATAGAAGGTGTACGCGGGGCTGCTGGTCGAGTCGCCGGGCGTCGTGGACTCGAGAGTCCATGTGGTGGTCACGGTGGCGCCCACCGTCACGCCGTGCGTCCCGAGCGCCGTGGCGGCGGGCCCGGTGATCTGGGCGACCTTGCCGTGGAGCGTGGTCGTGACTTCCCCGGCGCGGGCCGCTCCCGCGAAGGCCAGGGTCAGCAGGGGGAGGATCAGGCCGCGGGCGGGTCGCATGGAAGGCGTCTCCGGAGATGGGGGCGACACTCTATGCGAGATTCGCGGGCGCTTCCGCAGCGCGGCATGGCAGGAATTGTTCCGGAAGGGGCCTTCCTCGCCGCCGGCCATGGAGTACCCCGTGGCGCCCCCCCGGCCGCCGGGAACGTCCCGGCGGGCTGCCAAGATCATTGCGATCAACGCGCGGAGCGTAGGCCACACAGGCACCGCCTGACCATCCGCGCGCGGCCGCTCCTGCTCGGGCGGGTCCGGCCTCGCGCCGCGCTGCTCGACCTCGCCGGGAAGCGTGGACAGCGCGCATGTCGCTGGCCAGTCGGATGTGCGCCGCTCGCGTGACGTCGTTCGCCGGGCCCAAGCGCCGGGAGTCGCGCGCCTGCGCGCCGTCCTCCACTGTTCTACACTCAGCCCTCGACGATCCGCCTCCGTCCGTCCCGGTTACACCCCTTGCCCACCCGCACCATCGACCGCTCGATCCGCCTCTCCGGCCTGCAGATCCAGCCCGGCATCGCCATCTGCCAGGCGGACCTGCCGCTGGACCGCTACCAGGAGGAGTTCCGGCCGTACGCCGAGGAATACCTCGCGCTGCCGGACCGCACGCCCGAGTCCGTGCTGCCGTGGATGGACCACTACCTGAAGCCGGCGCTGGCGGAGTTCGGGCCGCGCATGCTGCTGCTCGCGCATTACTACATGGGCGGCGAGATCGTGAAGCTGGTCGAGCACTACGGCGGGCGCATCGCCGACAGCTACGAGCTGGCGCTGCAGGCGCAGGCGCACCAGGAGGCCGAGCACATCGTCGAGTCGGCCGTGCACTTCATGGCCGAGTCCATCGCCACGCTGGCGCACCCGCACCAGAAGGTGTGGATCACCAACCCGCGCGCCGGCTGCACCATGGAGCTGTACGCCAAGGAGTTCCACGTCGCGCCCTTCTACGAGCAGCTGCGCGAGCGCTGGGGCGACGAGCTGCTCGTGGTCGCCTACATGAACACCTCCGGCCGCATCAAGGCGCTGGCGGGCGCGAGCGGCGGCGCGGTGTGCACCAGCAGCAACGCGGCGAAGGTCATGCGCTGGGCGCTGCAGCAGGGCAAGCGCATCCTGTGGGTGCCCGACCGCCACCTCGGCGAGGTCGCGTGCTGGCAGGCCGGCGTGCCGCCCGAGGAGCAGTATCTGTGGCCGGCCGGCACCGAGGGCATGCTCAAGAAGGTCTCGTCGCTCGATGCGCTCGAGGCCGGCCGCCTCGACCGCGCGCGCGTCGTGCTGTGGGGCAGCTCGTGCGGCGTGCACACGGTGTTCAAGCCGGGCATGGTCGCGTACTGGAAGCGCCAGGGCTTCCGCGTGCTGGTGCACCCCGAGTGCCCCATCGAGGTGGTCAAGGCCGCCGACGGCTTCGGCTCCACCAAGTATCTGTGGTCGGCTGTCATGGACGCGCCGCGTGGCAGCAAGCTGGCCATCGCCACCGAGGGCCACTTCGTGCGCAACGCCCGGGAGCAGGGCGCGCGCCGCGGCGTGACGGTGATGCACATGGCCGACATCCCGGACCCGTCCTTCCAGAGCATCGGCTGCGGCTGCGCCACGATGTCGCGCAACGACCCGCCGCACCTGGTGGCCATGGTGGACCTCATCCGCAAGGGCCGCGCGCCCGACATCAACCGCGTGCAGGTGGGCGACGTCGTGGACGAGATCTCCGGCATCCGCGAGCGCCTCGACGCGACCGAGCGCGCCGAGGTCGCGTGCCACGCCCGTAGCGCGCTGCAGCGCATGGTCGAGATCACCGAGGCCGCGCGCTGAGAGCGGGCAGCCGACCGGGTACCGGCGACCTATTCCTGGTAACGGTTGTCCCAATCCCCCGGTAGCACGACGTAGAGCGAATCGACTTGCGCGACACCGGTCGACTCGAACACCCCATCGCTGTTCGAGTCGTACATCAGAAACTCAATGTCCGTCGGGCCCAGTTTCATGCCGTGTTCCCACTGCTTGCGCCGGGAGGAAATGGCGACCATCCCGGCCAGCACGTTCCGGCCGATGGCGAGCGTCCGGTGGCCCGCCAGCACGGGGAGATTCGTCGAGTTGTACAACTCGGTCAGCGTCCGGGTGCTCAAGTTGAGCGCCACGATGCGCGTCGGCGTTCCGCGTGGTAGCAGCAAGAGTTCATTGGAGAATGGCTGACAGGCTGCGTCCCATACGGGCTCCATTGTCCCAGAAGGTGACGTCCACTCGACCTCACGGATAAAAGGGGAATGACTGAATGTGGAGAGTGCCTGAAGTCCGCCCTGCGGCGTGGCCGATCCGAGCAGGTAGGCCGCAGGCATCGTCCAGCTTTCGACGATGACCTGTCCCGTGCGCTCTGCCCACCCCACGACATAGAAGGTGGACGACGTCCCAGCTCGCCGAGCGATCGCCGTTGGCTTGTAGGACACGTCGAAGGACTCGTGCGAGCTGCGGGGCAGCGCGCCGGCGGCCTGAAACCACCAGTCGATCTCGACGCGCTTGACCGTCGATGACGAATTCTCGAACGTGAGTCGGGCACGGATGAATGCGCCCGGATTGGCGACGGGCAGGTACATCTCTTCCGCCCATGTGTGCTCGGGGCCGAAGGCCGCCACCATCTCGGAGGGCAAGGGGTGGCTCTGCGCCGTGAGAACCGGTGTGGCGCAGAGGAGCAGGACGGCGAAGTACAGTGGGGCATTCATTCGGAGATTCACTCCTCGACCTATGGACACGGGCACGCGCTGCCGCACCCCAGGAAGGTTTGAGGCATTGGCGGCCCGCCGCATATCGCGCAATCGGTAGACTGACTGTTGCACTTGTTCACCGCATCCTGAATTTCGGCATCGAGTTGCGCGATCAATGCGTCCTTGACTGATTGGGTCAAATCCCCATTTGCGCACACATCAAGCTTGTCTTGGCAAAGCTTGTTCGCGGTGTTGCCGTTGGCATAAGCCTCGGAGCAAGGATTATTGGTATCCGCATCGTAGCCGAGGTTGTTTCCCTCGATGTCCGTCAGGGTGGCGATGCAGTCCGAGAAGCTTTGACACGCCGTGGCATGGTTATCGCACCAGCTCGAAAAATACGATGTGTACTCGACGTGCGCCAATTCGTGATAGGCGGTTGCGATGAACCCAACCAAGACGTCGGCGTCGATCGGAGGCGTGAGCGCCGCACTCGTCCAGTCGGCAACGTCGAAAGCGATCTGGCATCCGCTCGATGTGCAAACGGTGTATCCGGCATAGTTTTGGCCAGGGTCCAGTTTGGAGTGGTCAAACTGGAGCGTCGAGACGCCACCGACCGTCGTACTGCCGGCACTGCCCCCAACCGCCGGCGAGTTCATCCCAGCATTCAAGCCGGCGTTGCAGAGGTCGACAATTGCCATGTGCGTGTCGGCGGTCGTCGGGACAACGTGGCCTTGCAGGGGCCCCCAGTTTTGCGCAGCCACGCCAGGCGCGCAGACGTAGATCGCGACAGGCATGGCCAGCACTCGGACCAGACGGACACTCGATGCCATAGATCATCCAGTTCGGATCCTACGCGAGTTCCGGCAGGGATCAATGGCGTGCCCGAGCACTCCACGCACATCGCAGGCAGCTTCGCCGCGGCTCGTGAGTTCGCGGTGGGAAGCGATCCCAACTCGATCGCGATCGGGGACCTGGACCAGGATGGCCTGCCGGACCTCGCCGTCGCCAACGAGTCGACCGCGAACACCTCGGTGCTGCTGGGACACGGCGACGGCACGTTTGACGTCCACTTCTTCAGCGCGGGCTTCGTGCCGGCCTCGGTGGCGATCGGGGACCTGGACGCGGACGGCCTGCCGGACCTCGCCATCGCGAACGCCTATTCGAACGACGTGACGCTGCTGCTGAACCAGCACTGAGGCGGAACGCCCGCGCGCGATCCCTTGCGAAGGCGTGGCGCCGGGCTCCCCCGCCTGCGACGATCTGCGGCATGGATCCGGCAGCGCTGCGCATCCTGGTCGACGGCGGCAGCTCCCGCAGGTGCTCGGGACGTCGGCCGTGAGGCTTGGTCGCGCAGCCTGCTCCGCGCTGCTCCTCGCCGCGCTGGCCGCGTGCGGGGAGCACCACGCGGCCGGCCCGCACGCCGACGGCTTCCCCGCCGAGTGGTACGAGCCCGCGCCGCCGGCGCGCGTCGTCGGGCCGCTGTACTCCGTCGGCACCCGCGACCTCGCGGTGTACCTGCTGACCACGCCGGCCGGCCACATCCTGATCGGCGGCGCGATGCCGGGGAGCGAGGCGCTGATCCAGGCCGCCATCCGCGAGGCGGGCTTCGACCCCGCGGACATCCGCATCCTGCTCGACACGCACGCGCACGCCGACCACGCCGGGACGCTGGCCGCCTTCCAGCAGCTCACGGGCGCGCTCGTGGCGGCGTCGGAAGGCGACCGCGCGCTGCTGGAGTCCGGCGGCACGACGGACTACCTCTTCGCGGACGTGCCCTCGCTGCACTTCCCGCCCGTGCACGTGGACCGCGTGCTGGCGGACGGCGACCAGGTCTCGCTCGGCGGGGTCACGCTCACGGCGCGCCTGACGCCCGGCCACACGCCGGGCAACACGACGTGGATCACCGACGTGGAGCAGGACGGACGCACGTGGCGCGTGGTGCTGGCCGGCAGCTGCTCGGTCAACCCCGGGACGCGGCTGACGCACGAGCCGTCGTATCCCGGCATCCTCGAGGACTACCGCCGCTCGCTCGCGCTGCTCGAGTCGCTGCAACCCGACATCTGGGTCGCGCCGCACGCCTCGCAGTGCGGGCTCGAGGCCAAGCGGGCGCGGGCGGCCGGCGAGGGCGCCGCGGCCTTCGTGGATCCGGAGGGCTACCGCCGCAAGGTCGCGGAGTGGAGAGCGGGGCTGGAGCAGGCGGTCGCGGCGGAGTAGGGCTCGGCACGGCCTGCCGTCCGCATCGTCGCGCTACACTCCGCGTCCGTCCCCGAGGCCCCGTCCGTGCCCGCCCTTCGCCCTCTCGACCACGCGATCCGCGCCTCCGCGCCGCCGCTCCCGACGGACCTGCCCCTCACCGGGGCGGCGCGTTGAGCGCGAGCGAACTGCGGCCGCGCAAGGCGGCGCTCCTGCCGGCCGGCCACCCGCCGGTGCTCCTGGTGACCATCGACGCCGAGGAGGAGTTCGACTGGGGCCAGCCCTTCGACCGGCGCAACACCTCCGTGACCAGCATGCGCGGCGTACCCCGCGTGCAGGAGATCTTCGACCGCTTCGGCATCCGCCCCACCTACGTGGTCGACTACCCCGTCGCCACGCAGCCCGCCGGCGCCGGTCCGCTGCGCGAGATCGCCCGCGACGGCCGCTGCAGCATCGGCGCGCACCTGCACCCGTGGGTCTGCCCGCCCTTCGACGAGGAGGTCACGCCCCGCAACTCCTTCCCCGGCAACCTGCCGCGCGAGCTGGAGGCGGGCAAGCTGCGAGAGACCGTGCGCGCCATCACCGCCGCCTTCGGACAGCCGCCGCTCTGCTACCAGGCCGGCCGCTTCGGCGTCGGCCCCAACACCGCGTCGCTGCTGGAGGAGCAGGGCTTCGAGGTGGACTTCTCCATCTGCCCGCCCTTCGATTACACCGCCGAGGGCGGGCCGGACTTCTCGGGCTTCGGCTGCGACACCTACTGGTTCGGGGAGCGGAGGCGGATGCTGGGCATTCCGCTCACGGGGGCGTACGTCGGCTGGGTGCAGGGCGGCGCGCACGCGCTGTACCGTGCGGCGACATCGCCCGCCGGCCGGGCGCTGCGGGCGCCGGGCGTGCTGGCGCGGCTGGCGGCCGTGGACCGGCTGCGGCTGTCGCCCGAGGGCTTCGCGCCGCGCCACCACCGGCGGCTGACGGAGCACCTGCTGCAGCTGGGTGTGCGCGCCTTCGTGTGGAGCTTCCACACGCCCAGCCTCGAGCCCGGGCACACGCCCTACGTGAGGAGCGAGGCGGAGCTGGACACCTTTCTCGACCGGTTCAGGGCCTACTTCGACTTCTTCCTGGGCGAGCTCGGCGGCGTGGCGCGCACGCCCTTCGAGCTCAAGGAGGAGCTGGCTCGAGCCGGCTAGCGAGCCCCCCGCCCGCCGTGCTGGCCGGATTTCGGACTTCCGGGTAGGATGCGCCGCCTTGGGGGGAGGGGCCTGCGCCGTGCGAGGCGCAGCCGCGAGATGGCGGGTGCGGACGTTCTCGTCGTGAACACCGAGACGTTGAGGGGGTGCGAAGTGCGAAGGAAGGGGCTGCTTGCTGTCCGCTCAGGCTCTGCGCCATGAGCACCGTCCTGGTCGTCGACGACGAGCCAGAGGTCCTGGGCCAGGCGGTCCGGGTCCTGGCACAGGCCGGCCACGTCGTCCTGATCGCCCGCAGCGGCGTGGATGCCGTGCGCACGGGGTGCACACGCCAACCTGACATCGTGCTCATGGACATGCAGATGGAGGGCGGCTCGGGCCTCGATGTCCTTCCGCGCCTGCAGCACGCCTTGCCGCTCGCGCCCGTCATCCTGATGACGGGACACGGCTCGGCGGACTCGGCCATCGAGGCCATGCGCCGCGGCGCCTTCGAGTATTTGGTGAAGCCGCTGGATGAGACCGAGCTGCTGGCTCTGATCGCCAGGGCCGGGTCCACGATCGGCATCGCGAAGCCGCGGGATGCGCGGGCCGTCGCGCCGGACGGGCCGCCGCTGGCCGGCATGGTCGGGCGCTCGCCGCAGATGATCGAGGTGTGCAAGACGGTCGGCCAGGCGGCGCGCTCCGACGTCACGGTGCTCATCCGCGGCGAGAGCGGCACGGGCAAGGAGCTGGTGGCGCGCGCCCTGCACAACTTCAGCGCCCGGGCCCGGCGGCCGTTCGTCACGGTCAACTGCGCCGCGATCCCGGAAACCCTGCTGGAAAGCGAGCTGTTCGGGTACGAGAAGGGCGCCTTCACCGGGGCCACCGCGCGGCGCAAGGGCCGCTTCGAGCAGGCGGACGGGGGCACGATCTTCCTCGACGAGGTCGGCGACATGTCGCCGGGCACGCAGGCCAAGGTCCTGCGCATCCTGCAGGACCGCAGCTGCGAGCGCCTCGGCGGCAACGAGACGCTGCGCCTCGACGTGCGCGTCCTCTGCGCCACGAACCGCAACCTCGAGCAGCTCGTGGCCCGCGGCAGCTTCCGCGAGGACCTGTACTACCGCCTCAAGGTGCTCAGCATCCACCTGCCGCCGCTGCGCGAGCGCAAGGAGGACATTCCGGACTTCGCGGCCGCCTTCCTCGCGCGACCACGCCCGGGCGACCACGTGCCGAGCCTTTCCTCCGCGGCGCTGCAGCGCCTCATGCTCCACGACTGGCCGGGCAACGTGCGCGAGCTGGAGTGCTGCGTCGAGCAGTCGGTGGTCGTGTGCGGCAACGGCGTCATCCTGCCCCAGCATCTGGGGCTCGGGGGCGCGCCACCTGAAGGGGAAGCACGGGTCCACGACAAGGCGCAGCAGGCGCTGCGAAGCATGTCGCGGCAGGTTCTGGTCGACGCGCCCGGGTCTGCCTACGACCGGCTCATGCAGGCGGCCGAGCGCCTCGTCATCGCGGAGGCGCTGCGGCGCACTCGGGGCAACCTGTCCCAGGCTTCGAGGCTTCTGGGACTGAGCCGGCCAACCTTGCGTGCGAAGGTGCTTCGCTACGGGTTGGATCGACTGCGCGGCCAAGAGCCTGCCGGCGAGAAGTCGCGCTCCGTAGCGCCGGTCTCCGAGATCGAAGTCTGAAGCCGCCCACCGCCGCGGCACGGCCGGTGGATGGTCGATTGCCGCTCCGGAAAGTTTCTTTCCATGGCAGCCAGGGGCACGACCGATCCACCGCCTGACCCGAACCTGCCTGCGCGGCCCCGTTTCGAAGCAGCCGGGCACGATTCAGGACCGTCGCGCTCGCGGGGACGCGCTGGCACACGGATTGCAAAGCGACCACGAGGCACGGCCTACCTCGGGCCCACTTCCCGCGCCGGTGTCCTGCCGGGCGTGGAGAGAGACACCTTCGGGCGGGACGACCAAGCAGACCGGGGCATTCACCCGGGAGGATCCACACGCAATGAATCATGGAAGCATTTCACGGACGAGCGTCTCGCTGGCGTGTCTGGGCGTCGGCGCGCTGCTCCTGACCGCGGTTCCGGTGTCAGCCCAGGCGGCCAAAGGCAAGCAGGGCAAGTTCGCCGCGCCCACCCTTTCGTGCCCGCTCGTCGCTGACGACAACACCATGGAGCTGACGGTTTGCGCCGGTACCTCCAACGGAGGCGCTCCGGCGGGCTTCTCCCTCCAGTGGGAGAGCTGCGACGACCTCGCCGCCGGACCGGATGGCACGCTCGGGACGGCCGACGATGGCCAGTGGTACTCGTCCGACGACCCGCGCCTGTGCAAGGCCTCGTTCTCCGGCAACGCGAACGGAACGAACTGGAACCTCGGTCCGGGAGCGTGCGTGAACATCGTCATCGGCGGGCTGAACGATGCCGACGCGGGCGTCTCGTTCAACTGCAACGAGCCGCTCGAGTGCGACACCTGTTACGTGTTCCATGCCTTCGCGCACGCGACGAGCAAGTACAACAAGAGCGATCTCTCGGCGAACCTGCAGTGCACCACGGGTGCGTGCGAGCCCACGAGTTACGAGGACGGCGACTTCTGCACCAGGAGCCAGGGCTTCTACGGCAGCGGCGCGGACAGTCTCGACCTCGAGCTTGGCTGCTTCGGTGGTGATGGTGGCACAGGCATCCTGCCAGTGACGGCGAACTCCGGTTCACTCCTGGCGATCGGCGGCGGAACCTACACCTACGAGTGGCACCTGACCCAGACCTACACGGACGTGCAGTCTGGACCCGCCTTCCAATGGGTCGATGACGGCCTCATCAACATGAGAAGCTCGATCGGCGGCGGCGGCACGGCGGGCTACTTCACGGGCAACGGAACCAACGCGACGGGCATGGGCACGGGCGGCGGCCTCGCGAGCCAGACGGCCGCGCTGACGCTGAACGTCGCCCTGAGCGGCTCGGCCTGCTCGGGCTTCCCGCCGCTCGACCTCGAGGTCGGCGTCTACTACGGGGACGCCCTGCTGTGCGACTTCGCGGAAGGCGACACGTTCAAGAATGACGGCGCGCCCATCTCCCAGGCGACGGCCGACGCGCTCAACGGGCAGACCGTGAGCGACGTGCTGGCGGCCGCCAACGCGTACCTCGGCGGGAACGGCGCCGTCGCGCTGCCCTACGCGCTGACCTCGGCGGCCGACCTCAACGAGCTCGTGGCCAACCTCAACCTGGCCTTCGATGGCAAGGATTGGGACGGCGACGGAATCGATGACCACGACTGCGGCGGCATGTCGGCGTTCGCCGAGAGCCAC
>DASUFI010000118.1:0-7961 GCA_036274635.1 Planctomycetota bacterium | reverse complement strand
GGCCTCGCGCTCGGCCCTGCACGTCGAACACAGGATTCGTGTGGACGTCACCTCCTGAGGGCCTTCCGGGAGGTTGAACGCCTTGCCGCATTTCTCGCAGGTCGTCATGGAGAGTCGGGTGGGGTGGGGGTGGGGGTGGTCGGCTTCGCGCCGGAGCTGTCCGGCGGGTGGTGGGAGACTCGGGCGGCCTTGCGGATCGCGTCACCGTGATCCTGCAGGTGCTTCCGGTTGCCGCGCTTCTGGTTGCGCATGATCATCACGGCGCGCATGCCGATGAAGCCCAGCGCCAGGATGATGAGCACCAGCGCCCAGCCGTCGGCCACGCCGTGGCGCTGGAGGGTCGATTCGTCGACGCGCGCGACGCGCCAGGCGAGGATGTACGGGACCTCTTTCACCTTGTCCTGCTTCGTCTCGTACTTCACCGTGCGGTAGAAGATGCCTTCGACGTCCACGAGGTCCTTCTTCACCTCGAGGCCGGCGGGGCGCTGCAGGATGTCGAAGGCTACCGGGTCGGACTCGCCGTCCGTGTCGGACATCCAGCCGCGCCACACGTCCTCGGCGCCGTCGAGGGGACGATCGAGCCGCTCGGCGTCCACCTGCCCGAGCAGGCCCCGCACCTTGACCCACGCGCCGCGCTGGCTCTCGGGGTCCTTCATCACGAGCGGGTAGTTGAGCGGCGTGCCGGCCTTCGACGCGGCCTCCTCGGCACTCATCGCGCGCAGGTTCTGCAGCAGCTTGCGGTAGCCGGCCGTCTCTTCGAACGTATCGCCGTTCTGCGTGTCGACCAGCGCGCCGTCCCACAGCGTGGAGAGTTGCGGCGGCGGCGCCGGCTGCGCCGCAGGGGCGACGGGCGGAGCGGCGGCCGGCGGCTGCGGGGCGCCCTGCGCGCAGACGGCGCCTCCGACCACCAGCAGCAGGCCCAGCGCGGAGAGGGAGTGCGAAGCCATCCTCGTCCTGGAACCTACTGCGGAGGTCCCGCGCCCATCGCGAACTCGATCTTGTCGATCTGGTCGCGCTTGCAGATGTTGACGATGTTGATGACCTCGGACCACGGCACGCGCGCGTCGGCGTCGATGGTGACGGGCGTGTCAGGCTTGTTGAGCTTGACGAAGTCGGCGTGCGCCTCCGCGATGAGCGCCTGAAGCTCCTCGTCGTTGGCGATCATGCGGTTGCCGAGCTGCCGCACGACGCGCCCGTTCGGCTCGTCCCAGTAGACGGCCACGCGGATCTCCTGGATCACGCTGTCGCCCACGCCGGCCGAGCCCTTGCCCTTGGGCAGCCACGTGTCGAACTTGCCCTCGAGCTGCCGGAAGTGCAGCGAGCACATGAAGAACACGCACAGGCAGAAGATGACGTCGACCATCGCGGTGACGTTGATCGCGACGGGGTTCTCCTCGTTGTCGCCGATGCTTGCGCCAGCCATGTGACTCTCCTCGGTCCCCTCAGGCCTTGGTCGGCGCCGCGGCGGCGACCTCGATCTTGTAGATGCCGAACTCGCCGCAGTACTGCAGGATCTTCTGGATGTCGCCGTAGGGGGCCATGTGGTCGGCGCGGATGATGACCTTGCGCGCCGACATGCGCTTGCCCGCCTCCGGATCGACCTCGGCCTCGAGCGAGGCCTCGGCCTCGTTGCGGATCTGGTCGCGGATCGTGTCGGGCGTGTACTCCGCGCTGCGCACGCTGATGATCCAGTGCGACGGGTCGCGGCACAGGCTGCCATGCGCGTACAGCGGGCACGTGAACGTGGCGCTGTCGGGGCGATGGTAGATGTTGATCGTGGTGGTCTCTTCGCCCGCGGTCTTGTCCTTCGGCACCTCCTGCACCTGGTCAGCCGAGGGCAGCACCACGTCCTCGAACTCGCGCTGGGTCATGTCCGCGCTGAGCATGAAGAACAGCAGCAGCAGGAACATGATGTCGATCATGGGGATGAGGTTGCAGGTCACATCCTCCTTGACCGTGGGCGCCTTGCGTCGCGACATCGCTCGATCCTTCCGGCGTCAGGCCGCCACCGAGTGCTTCCGGCCAGCCAGGTGCTTGAGCATCTCGACCGCCTGCAGGTTGATGGACAGGGCCATCTTGCTCACGTTGTTCTTGAACACGAAGTAGGCCGTGAGGAAGACCAGCGCGATGAACAGGCCCATGGTCGTGTTCACCAGCGACTCGTACACGCCCACCGCCAGGTCGCCCGGAGTGGGCGCCTTCAGCGTCTCGATGCGCTGGAACGCCGTGATCATGCCCGTGACCGTGCCCAGCAGGCCCAGCAGCGGCGCCACGTTGCCGATCAGCGACAGGTAGGAGATGTGCGTGTTCAGCTTGAGGGCCTCCTCGGCGGCGGCCGACTCGAGGCCGCCGATCATCTCCTCATAGCCCGCGTGGCGCATGGTGAGGGCGGCGCCGACCAGGTTGGTCAGGTAGGTGGGCCGCTCCTCGCACAGCTCCATGGCGTCGTCGTAGGCCTCCTCCTCGATGAGGGCCTGCAGCTCCTCGCCCAGGTCGTCGGGCGCGAGCTTGTAGCGGCGCAGGTTGATGATGTGCTCGATGACCAGCGTCGTGCCCACGATGGAGCAGGCCACCATGAGGTAGCCCACCATGCCGGTGGCCTCGAACAGCTCCATCATCGACTTCTTGTGGACCGCCGGCTCCTCGGCCGCGAAGGCGGTGCCGGAGAGCAGCAGCACGAGGGACATCAGGGCCAGGACGTTGATGCGCTTGCGGAGGATCATGGGTGAACCCGGGACAGGTGGAAGGGGGGAAGGGCGCCGTGGCGGCGGCCGGCTACAGGCCGGTCAGGAACTCCGAATCTGGATACTCGCGCCGCAGCTGCTCGATGCGCTGCTTGGAGCGGTTGTTGTACTGGTCCTTGCGCTCGGGCTTCTGCTCGAGCACGGCGAGGTAGGCGAAGCAGCGCGCCGAGCCGGCCAGGGCGCGCTCGTACTCGCGCGAGGACTCGCCGGGCAGCGGCAGGTACTGGACCGAGCTGCGCAGGTAGGCGAAGAGCGCGTCCAGCAGCTTGTCCGCGTCCTTGGCCTTGTTGCCGGCGTCCATGTTGATGTCGCCCAGGCCGTTCCACGCGGCGGCCAGCACGCGCACGGGCGCGTCCTGGGTCACGATGCCGCGCAGGATGGGCTCGGCCTCCTCGGGCTTCTTGTCCAGCATGAGGCAGCGCGCCTTGCCCAGCGCCGCCGCGGCCTTCACCTCCGTGGACGCGCCCGCCGCCATCGCCGCCGCATCGTAGGCGGCCTTGGCGTCGGCGGTCTTGTTCTGGCCCTCGAGCACCATGCCCTTGAGCACGCCCAGGCTCGGGCGGAAGTCCGCGAAGTCCTTGGTGGCCGTCTCGATCTTGGCCAGCTCGGCCGCGGCGCCGGCGAAGTCCTTGGCGCCGAGCTTCTCGACGATCAGGCTCTCGGCCGCCACGCCCAGGTAGCGACCCTGCGGGAACTCCGTCATGAGGTCGTGCCAGGCCGCGCTGGCGTCGGCCGGCTTGCCCAGCATCTCGCCCAGCACCGCCTGGTGATAGAGCACCTGCTGCCGGATGAGCGGCTTCTGCTTGGACTCGGCGGCGAGCTTGGCGAAGTCGGCCTCCGCGTCCTGGTAGCGGCCGGCCACGAAGGCCTCGCGCGCGGAGTTGTAGGCGTCCTGCCCGCGGTAGTTGGTGTCGCGCACGTCCTTCCACGGGATCACGCGCACCTTGGCGCCTTCCTTGAGCGACAGGCCAGCGAAGTCCTCGGACTGGATCAGGCCCGAGGCCGTCGTGCCATCCATGAGCGTCACGGTGTCCTTCGCTGTCTCCTGCGCGCGCAGCGGGGCAGCGAGCGCGACCAGCGCCAGGCTCGCGACCGGCAGGGCCAGCCACTTCCGGGCCGCTCGTCGTGTTTCAACCATCATGAATCGTCGTCTCCCGTCCTTCAGGGCGGTCACTTTGGTGGGGCTTTGTTCGCGGGCAGCACGTGCTTGGCGAGCTCGTCCTTGAGCGCGAGCATCCTGGCCTTCGCGCCGTACTTGCCGCCGTCGAAGTCCTGCGTGTTGCGCTCCACGTCGCGCAGCGTGATGTCGGCCACGTCGTACATCCCGCGGTCGAGCATGGTCTGGATCTGCAGCGCCTTGGCGCGCCACCAGAGCTTGCCGTTCTTGTCGAGGTTGAAGAGCGCCTTGTCGAGCAGGTCGCTCGCGCGCGAGAGGCTCTGCTTGTCGTCGGCCGCCTTGCCGGCCATGTTCTCGGACATGGCCCATTCCACGAAGGCGGCCACGAGGTCGGGCTTGGACTTCAGGCGCTGGGCGTCGAAGCGCTTGCCCGCACCCACGTCCGTGATGAGCGGCTCGCGGTCGAAGAGGCGCGCGTAGGTGGTGGCCGAGTCGCGCCACTTGCCCTCGAAGGCCTGCACGCGGGCGAGGTAGATGTCGGACTGGTAGCCGGAGCCGGCCGCCACCAGCGCCTGGAAGATGCTGCCGATCTGGTCCCACAGCTCGGGCTGGCCGAGCCGCGTGGGGGCCCAGTCGATGACGCTCTCCACCTCGTCGGGCGCGCCCTCGAAGGTGAGCGCCAGCGCGAAGAGCCGCTTGCCCACGTCGTTGAGCTCGGTGGCATTGGGCGGCGCCTTGCCCGTGACCTGCGGCCGCACCGACAGCGCGTACAGCCGCGCGGCCTCCAGCCGCATGTCGTGGGCCTTGGACGACTTGGGATCCTTGCTCTGCAGGTCGTTGGCGGCGCGGTCGAGCGCCCGCGCCAGCGAGCCGGCGGCCGGCCCGATGGCGGCGGCATCGGGCGACTTCGCCACCAGCCCGTCCAGCTTTTCGACGGCCTCGTCCAGCTTGCCCTGCAGCTCGAGCGCCTTGATGCGCAGGCGCCAGGCCTCCGCGATCTTGTCCTCGTCGCCCGGGTAGCGCTGCTCGACGTCCTCGAGCAGCTTGGTCACGTCGCCGGCGCTGGCCGCCCCGCCCATCAGCATGAGGCCCGCGAGCTTGACGCGCGCCGCGAACGCCAGGGCCATGTACCGCGCGCGCACGTCCGGGTCCAGCGCCACGTCCATCTGCTTCTCGAGCGCGACGCGCCCCGCCTCGAGCATCGGGCGCGCCTGCTTGCGGCAGGCCTCGGCGTCGGCGGTCTTCTTGTCGTCGTCCAGCGCGGCGGCCTTCTTGATGAGGCTGGAGCCCGCGCGGTACTGCGCCTCGCCGTAGGCCTCCGAGCTGGCCGGGACGCGGGCGTACACCTGCGCGGCGTGATCCCAGTTGCGGTCCGCCTCGTCCCACTGGCCCTCGAAGAGCGAGACGCTCACCGCGTTGGGGTTCTTGGGATAGGCCTTGGCGAACTGCGCCAGCCGGTCCTGCGCCGCCTTCTTGAAGTACGGCCGCTTCTCGGTCTCGTACAGGTCGCTGTAGGCGTTGATCGAGCGCCACAGCGCGTCGGGCGCCTTGGCGCCGGTGGGGTAGAGGTTGGCGGCGGCGTCGTAGGCGACGCAGGCCTCCATGTCGCGGCCTTCGCGCGCGTAGGCCTGGCCGTCGAGCAGGAAGGACGCGGCGCCGATGTCGGCCGCCTGCGGCGTGTTCCGCGACTGCTTGCGCGCCAGCGCGCAGGCGGCGTGCGCCCTCGCGTTCTCGCCCTTGGCGATGAGCGTCCCGGCGATCTGCAGCTGGATGTCCGGGCCGCCCCTCGCGACGCCGGACGCGCCGCCAGCAGGCACGGAGGTGAGCACCTGCTTGGCGTCCGCACCCCATGGCCCCTGCGGGTCGAGCTCGATGAGCTGCTGCGCCACCTTGAAGCCGCTGGCGGCATCGCCACCGTCGACGAGCGCGTGCATCTGCGCATCCAGCACGGCCAGGCCCTGGCTGGCCCTTTCCCAATTCGGGATGGTCGCGACGTAGTCGTCCGCGGCGGCGCTCGCGCCGGCGAAGTCCTTCTTGCTCTCGAGGAACAGGACCTTCTGCAGCACGGCCGAGGAGATGACGTCGGCCGCGTCCTGCGGCACCGCGTACTTGCCGTCCGCGTCCTTGTCGAAGCCTTCGCGCAGCGAGATGGCGTAGTCGAACTTCTCGACGGCCTTGTCGTCCTCGCCCAGCTCCTTGAGGCACAGCCCCTGGTACGTGGCGCCGTCGAAGGCCAGGAGCTCGCGGCCATAGGAGAACTGGAAGTCGTTGAAGGCGTCGAGCGCCTGGCGCAGCACGAGGCGGCGCTTGACGTCGTCGGCGGCCAGCAGCAGCGAGTGCAGGAAGTACAGGCGCGCCTGGCTGTACATGTCGACGATGAGCTTGCGGTCGAGCGCCTCGGCCTGGGCATCCGTCTGCGCGTTGCTGGCAGCCTCCTGCGTGGCCTCGATGCGCTTGGTGAGGTTGTCCTCCGCCGTCACGAAGATCTTGTCCGCGTCCTTGCGGATGGACGCGGCCAGCGCCGGGTCGCTCTGCTTCTGCAGCATGCCCAGCAGCGTCTCGGCGAAGGCCTGCTGCGCGCCGGCCAGCGCCTCGTTGAGCCGGTCGGCCTTGGGGCCGGGCGGCAGCGTCTCGGCCAGCGCGGCGGCGCGGTCGAGGATGTCCTGCAGGCGATCCTTGCGCGCCGAGAGGTCGGGCAAGTCGCCCGCCTCGGCCGCCTCGGCGTCGAAGGCCAGGATCTTGGCGTCCACGATCTCGTCCGCGCTGCGCGAGCCGTCGGCCACGATGGCGTCGCACACCTGGCGCGCGAGGTCGTGGAAGCCGGCGTCGTTGAGCTTGCGCGCGAAGGCGACGTCGTCGCGGCCGAGGATGGCGGCGGGATGGCCGTCCGCAGGCGCCAGGGCGAGGCCGATGAGCAGGAGGATGGGGCCCATGTCAGGTACCGGCCGGCCGGTCAGTGCTTGGAGCCGAAGGCGTTGGCGTACCGGTAGTACACCTCGAGCGTGAGCACGTTGACGGCGGTGGCGTAGATCGGGCCGCCGGCATAGCACCAGCGGTCGCCCACCAGCCAGCCACCGCGCGTGCAGACGTCCGGCTCCTGGTTCTTGTCCTGCAGCGAGAGCACGGCGTCCTGCATCGCCTTGTTCCACGGCTCCCAGTACTTGCCGCTCTTGTGCGGGCTGTCCGGGCCGTCGAACTGGTTCAGCGCGAGCGTGCCGTAGTACCAGTAGTAGTAGTCCACCGAGAGGTGGTCCTCGCTCACCTTGGGCAGGTCCTTGATGATCTGGCCGGCCGCAAGCTCGAGGAACGGGTCGCTGATGTCGTGCTTGATGAAGGTGCGGACGATCATGCCCAGCGAGCTCATCGTGGCGACGTGGTAGTCGAAGCGGTCGTTGTGGCCCGTGACCGCCTGGCCCGCGCCCGCCGGGTCGAGGTAGCCGACCAGGCCGTTCTCGCCCGTGACCCAGGTGGCGAAGTCCATGGCCCCCTCGAAGCTCTGCTGCGGCACCTTGAGGCCCGCGATCTGCGCGGACTTGAAGGCCATGACCACCCAGCCCGTGACCGAGGTGTCGGCCACCGAGTCGCCGCCCGGCGTGTAGCGCCAGCCCCAGCGACCGGTGCTGGTGGGGTTCGACTTCTGCGCCGACACCAGGTAGTTGATGAGCTTCTCGGCCGGCTCCTTGAGCGCCGGGTTCTGCGAGAGCCCGTAGGCCTCGGACAGCGCCAGCGCGCCGATGGCCTCGTTGTACATGCTGCCCGCGTAGTTGGCGAAGGAGCCGTCGGGGCCCTGCTCCGAGATGAGCCACTTGAGGCCCTTGCCCACCACGTCGCCGACGACGTAGCGCTTGCCCATCGCGGTGTCGACGATCTTCTGCTTGCTGTCGTGCTCGTAGCCGGCGCCGAGGAAGGCCAGCAGCGCCAGGCCCGTGAGGCCCGGGTTGTACTGCGGCGAGAAGTCCTGGTTGTCGCTCACGCACTGCGCCTTGACCGAGCAGTGCTCGAGCAGCGTGTCCGCGCCCCAGCTGCCGTCATCGTTCTGGTGGCGGATGAGCCAGCGCATGCCCTCGAGCACGGCGGCCTCGGTGCCCTCCGTCACGCCG
>DASUFI010000117.1:0-6925 GCA_036274635.1 Planctomycetota bacterium | reverse complement strand
GCCGGCGGCGCGGCCTCGGGCTTCGTGTCGGCGGGCGGTGCGGCTTCCGGCTTGCTCTCGGCCGGCTTGTCCTCCTTCTTCTTCACCCGCTCGCGCAGGTCCTTGACCTGCTTGCCCAGCTCGTCGAGGCGCGCGGCGGCGTCCTGCGGGTCCAGGGGCTTCTCGGCCCAGCGGTCCTCCTCCAGCGCCGTGATCGTGTCGGCGAAGGGCACGAGCTCCGCGATCTCCGCGCGGCGCGCGGCCTCGGCGGCGCGGCGGGTGATGCCGGCGCGCAGGTGGTTGTCCAGCACCAGCCAGTCCACCTGCTCGTCGCGCGGGAGCGCGGCGAAGTCGAGGGCATCGAGCGTGGCGCGCCACTCGAGCGAGACGGCCTCCTCGTGCTCGCGGCGCGCCTCGGAGGGCAGCGACCAGTAGCGCTCCACGCCGGACTCGTCGGCGGCGTACTCCTCGAGCAGGGCGGGCGTGCGCGGGGCCGGCGCCGCGGCGGCGCCGCCGGAGGCCGCGCCGGGTGCGAGGCAGGCGGCCACGGCCGCGAGGGACAGGCCGGCCAGCGTCACGAGCGCGATGCGCATCACTCCTCCAGTCCGAGCATGCGGGCGGCGCGCCGCGCACGCGTGGTCGATGTCTTGGCCGCCGCGCAGGACCTCGGCCATGCGCTCAGTGCCCCGCGTCCCGGGCCAGCGCCAGCACCGCGTCGACCGTCGCCTTGAAGCCGCGCTGCGGGATGCCCGCGCGACCGCGGTGGCCGACGCCGTCCTTGAGCACCTCCACGAGGGCGCCCTGGTCGAGCAGCTGCGGCTTCTCGAGCACGTCGCCCTTGCACAGCAGGATGTCCGCGCGCTGGCCCGGCTCGAGCGTGCCCGCGTCCGTCTGGCCGATCTCCGCCGCGGCGAGGCCGGTCATCGCGTGCCAGGCGGCCAGCGGCGACAGGCCGTCGCGCGCGAGGGCCGCGATCTCCAGGTAGTTGCGGCCGTGCATGCCGGGCAGCACCGGGTCGGTGCCGGCCAGGATCTTGAGGCCCGACTTGCCCGCCGCCTGCACGGCCTTGCGATGCGTCTCGCCGGCCTGGCGCACCTTCTCCATGACGAAGGGCGAGAGGCCGTGGGCCTTGGGCAGCTCCTCCATGACCCACGAGGTGGGCGTCACGGTGCAGCCCTTCTTGTGCGCCTTCTCGGCCAGCTTCTCGTCCATGAAGGAGATGTGCTGGATGTCGTGCACGCCGTGCTCGATGGCCAGCGCGATGCCGCTCTGGCTGTGGGCGTGGGCCGCCACGCGCAGGCCGCGGCCCTCGGCCTCGTCGCAGATGGCGGCGATCTCCTCGCCGGTGAAGTCGCGGTGCTCGAGCGCGTCGGAGGGCGAGGCGATGCCGGGGCTGGCGCAGATCTTGATCAGGTCCGCGCCGCAGGCGGCGATCTCGCGCACGCGCTTGCGGCACTCCCAGGGCCCGTCGACGATGGACGCGGGCCGGCCGGGCGCGGGCGGCCACAGGCGCGAGAGCTCGCCGTGGCAGCGGTCGGGCGAGCGGAAGTCCGCGTGGCCGCCGGTGGTGGAGAGCATGCAGATGGCGATCTTGAGCCGCGGGCCCAGCATGAGGCCCTCGTCCACGAAGCGCTTCATGAGCTGCGTGGCCCCGCCGATGTCGCGCATCGTGGTGACGCCGCCCTCGACGAGCGTCGCGTGCAGCACCTTCTCCACCAGCACCAGCCAGCCGGGGCCGTTCATGCGGTCCATGTCGGGGGCGCGCAGCCCGAGCACGGTGAGGTGGCCGTGACAGTCCACGAGGCCCGGCGTCGCGACCAGGCCCGCGCAGTCGGCCACGCTGCGGCCCTCGGTCTGCGTGAGCTTGGCGTCGTGCGGGCGCACGGCGTGGATGCGCCCGTCGACCACGTGCACGTCCACGCCCTTGTGCAGCGAGCGCTTCGTCGCCGAGCGGCCGTCGTACAGCAGGTCGAGGTTCGAGAGGACCAGCATGTTCAGCCCTTGAAGGAGGGGTGCGGGGCCATGATGGCCAGCAGCTTCACCGGCTCGGGTCCGTCGTTGTGCAGGCCGTGCTCCACGCCCGCGGCGGCCACCGCCAGCTCGCCCGCGGCCAGCGTGCGCGACTCGCCGCCCACCGTCACGCGGCAGCGGCCCTCGAGGAGCACGTAGAGCTTGTCGTTGTCCGCGTGGACGTGCCCCGCCTGGCTCTGCCCCGGCCCGAGCGCGTACACGTCGCAGAACATGCGCGCCGACTCGAACAGGCTGACCTTGCCCAGCTTGTCCGGCTTGAACGCGGCCGCGGCGCGCGCGTCGTGGAAGGGTCCCGGCATGGCGACGTCCGGTGGGGAGCGCGAAGGATAGTCCTCTCGGCGCGGCGGATGAAACCCGAAGTGTCCCCTCGACCTCGCGCCAGGCGACCGGACGCACATGTCCGGTCGCCCAGAGGTCGGTGGAGGGGACACGTCGGGTTTCCCCGCCGCTGTGCAACCCCACGCCTCGGTGCTCCGCGGTCGACGATGATCGACCGCCGCGACCCGGTCGAGAGGCGCGGCCCGTGAGAACGACCTGCCGACACGGCTGATCAGTGAGCGGGCGTGGCCGGCACCGTGCCGGTCCGCCGGGCACTGATCACCCGCGCCGGCAGGTCGCGATCACCCAGCCGCGCCTCCGGACCGGAATCCATTGCGACCGTCATCACCGACCGCGGGCCACCGACCCGTGGGGTTGGACAGCGGCGGGGAAACCTGAGGGGCCGGGTGGGACGACCTCTGGGAGCAATGACATGTGCGTCAGTGCGCCCAGCGCGCGGCCCACCCGGCCCCTCAGGTTTCATCCGCCGCGTGGCGACGAGCAGGCTAGGATCGGACTCTCTTCCCTCGGAGCCCTGCCATGGACCGCACGCTCGAACGCGCCATCGATCGCATGCTGGAGCAGATCGGCGAGGCGGTGGAGGCCCTGCAGCACGACGAGCTGGACGTGGAGCTCATGCCGGGCAAGCTCACCATCGACTGCGGCAACGGCGTGCGCCTCGTGCTCTCGCGCCAGGCGGCGACGGGGCAGATCTGGCTGGCCGAGCCGGAGGGCGGCTGGCACTTCGACCTGCGGGACGGGCGCTGGATCTGCGACAAGCGCGGCATCGGGCTGATCGACGCGCTGGAGAAGGTGCTGGCCGAGCAGCTGGGCCAGGCGGTCGCTCTCGGGCACGTCTAGGAGACCGGCGCGCCCCGCGCTCAGCCGCGCTTGGGGATGTTGACGCAGATGGCCTTCACGAGGTCCTTGGCGTTCTCCATCGCCGAGGGGGTGAGGCCCGCGCCGACCGCGCCGCCTGCGACGCCGCCGATGACCGCGCCCGCGCCGGAGCTGCCCAGCTGGTTGCCCGCCACCGCGCCCACGCCGGCGCCGAGGATTGCGCCGGTGATCGCGGCCATGCCCTTGTTCAGGTCCGAGTCGCCGGTGCCCATCCACAGCAAGTCACCCGACTGGGGCTCCACCATCTTGATGGTGATGGACATCTCGTCCGCGGTGCCGCCGATGTTCACGAAGGCCAGCGCCTGCACGTTCAGGATCTGGCCCAGCTTCTGGCGCTGGTCGGGGTTGGCTTGGGTCACATCGCCGTTCTGGAACTTCACCTCGTCCAGGGCCTTCTGGATGTTGGAGCGCTCCACCACGTCCCAGCCCTTCTTGAAGAACTCGTACATGATCGCGTCGACCAGCTGCTGGCGGAGGTCCACCTTGAAGGTGGGGTTGTTGCCGTCGACGACTGCGAGGCGCTGCACGGTGAGCGGGTCGAAGCCGACCTTGGTGAAGCTCTCGCCCGTGGCGCTGGCGCAGGCGGGGACGAACGCGGCGGTGAGGATCAGGAGGGGCAGCAGCTTCATGTCAGGTCTCCCTGGGGGAGGCGCCGCGGGGCGCCCTGGCCCCCGCGATCCTGCGGGTCGCGCCGCGAGAGTGCAAGTGTCGGCCCGGCGACGGCGGCACGGCGACGTGTCGCGGACAGGGCATTCTGAGGAGGTTCAGGGCGGCCTCAATGCTCGTCCACGCCGCTGCGCAGCGTGAAGAGCCGGCCGTCGCTGCGCGAGGCGACCAGACGACCGTCGGGCCCGCCCCAGACGAGCTGCGCGAACAGCCCCGCGCCCGGCTTCTGCACGGCCTCGGGCACGCGCATGCGGACGCGCGCCTGGCCGGCGTCGTCGAGCGTGACGTCCACGGCGGCCACGGGCATGGCGATGTCCAGCAGCATCCAGCCGTCCAGAGAGGGGTCCGCGAGCAGCGACGGCCGCGTGGCCAGCGCGAGCTTGCCACGCAGGCCCGGCGGGCCGCGCACCTCGACCGTTGCCGAGCCGCGCATGAACCGGCTCTCGAGCACGGTCACGGTGGGCGCACCCGGCGCCTCGGGCGCGGCGCGGCTGCTGGCGTCGGCGTCCACCGACGCGGTGGACGTGCGCGTGAGCAGCAGCGTCGCGCCGTCGCGCAGGCGCACGGTGTCCAGCTGGCTGTCGAGCGCCTGCGCCGACGCGCGGCGCAGCTCGAGCGCGCCGGAGACGACCACGTCGAGCAGCTGCAGCACGGCGGGCCCGCTGGCGGACAGCGCCTCGCCGCCGCCGGATTCGACCAGCGCGGACTGCAGCAGCAGCGTGCCGCCGCCGCGCAGCTTCACGCCGCCCGCGAGGCGCAGCGAGCGCTCGGCGCCGCCCGCCAGCACGACGCGCGCGCCGGCGGGCAGGTCATCCACGAGCAGCGGTCCCTCGAGGACCACCTCGCCCGCGGGATCGGCCATGATGACCACGTCGCGCGTGACGTGCAGGCCCGCATGGTGCCCGGGCCGCAGCACCACGAGCCCTCCCGGCGGCGC
This sequence comes from Planctomycetota bacterium, assembly GCA_036274635.1. Taxonomy (GTDB): domain Bacteria; phylum Planctomycetota; class B15-G4; order B15-G4; family B15-G4; genus DASUFI01. Next base: position 2,094 of record DASUFI010000117.1, on the reverse strand, counting down.
CGCGTCGAGCGCCTCCTGCGCCCCGCGCGGGCTGTCGGGTGAGGTGGCCTGCACGATGGCCGCATGCGCCAGCCAGCGCTGGTCGGCGTCGGGCGCCCGCGGCGGGGCGGGCGGCGCGCGCGGCAGACCGGCCTCCACCGCCAGCAGCGCGAAGGCCGCCAGCGCCAGCAGCTCCGGCGGCCCCGGCAGGCTCACGGGACCTTGCTTGCGCGTGAAGGCGTAGGCCGCGGCGACCAGCAGCGCGAGGCCGCCGAGCACCAGCGCGTGCGGCACCTCGGGCGGCGCGTAGCGCAGCGTGATCTCGTGCCGGCCCGCCGGCACCGGCAGCGCCAGCAGGTTGCGCCTGGTGGAGAGCGCCTGCAGCGGCCGCTGCACCGCGCCCTCGGCGCGCCAGCCGGGGAACCAGTTCTGGTTCACGACCAGCGTGTCGGCCGCGGGCACGTCCACCAGCACGTCGATCACGTTGGGCGTGATCTCGGCCTGCACGGCGCCCGCGCCCGAGAGCAGCCACACCTCGCCCTTGTAGTCGGGCTGGCCGAGCGCCGAGACCGCGCCGGGCGTGGGGATGTCGGACATGGCCAGCGGGTTGCCGACGTTCGCGCGCACGCTGTCGTAGCACTCTCCGCCCCATTGCTCGGGACGCAGCACGGGCGGCGCCTGGTGGAAGGGGCCGGGCTCCACGGCGGGCAGCGGCTCCACGCTGAAGGCGTGGCGCGCGATGGGAGCGTTGACCAGCACCATGGGCACCAGCAGCGCGGCCAGCGCGACGCCCGCCGTCGCCCGCCGCGCGCCGGCCGCGACGCCCGGCCACAGCGCCCGCGCGCGCACCGCCAGCGCGTCCCAGCCCAGCCCGCCCAGCAGCGCGAGGCAGAAGGTGGCGAAGACCATGAGCCGCTCGCTCGCGCGCATCGAGCCGACGAAGGGCAGCTCGTGCAGCGCGGACCACGCGCTCCAGCGCGGCCAGGGCCCGAGCGCCAGCCAGGTCGCGCCCGCCAGCGGCAGCAGCCAGCGCCAGCTGCGCCGCCAGGCCAGCGCACCCGCCGCTGCCAGCGCCAGACCGAGCGGCCCGACGTAGGCGCCGACGTAGCTCCAGTACACGCCCGTGTCGGCCGTGATCACGAGCGGGCCGCGCGGACGCGAGAGGTCCGGCAGCTCGCCGCTGCTCCACGCGCGCCACACCAGCTCGGGCGTCATGAAGCCGTCCTCGCCGTAGTGCCAGCGCGGATACATCTCGTAGACCGAGAGCAGCGGCACGAGGCGCGGCGAGGCCAGCGCGAAGGCCACCACGCCCGCCGCGCCCAGCACCAGCAGCGGGCGCGGGCTGCGTCGCGCGATCGCCTGCGCGAGCATGACCAGGCCCAGGAACACGGGCAGGAAGGCGAACGGGTACAGCCCGCCGCAGAAGAGCACCAGCGCCAGCAGCGCGGCGAGGCGCAGCGTCTGGCGCAGGTCGTCGATGGCGCGCAGCGCGGCCAGCACGATCCACGGCAGCAGCGCCACGCCACACAGCCAGTTGGGCAGCCCGGCCGCGAGGTAGAGCGGGAACACGCTGCTGCCGTACAGCAGCAGCGCCGGCACGGCGCGCGCCACGCCGCGCAGCCCGAGGTGCCCGGCCAGCGCCCACATCCCCGCGCCGCCCAGCAGGAAGATCGGCAGCAGCAGCAACTTGTAGGCCGAGAGCGTGCCCGTCAGCAGCGCCAGCAGCGTGAAGGGCGAGAGCAGCATCGCCTCGGGCTGCGCGAAGAGGGGCTGCCCGCCGCGCTTCCAGGGCGCCCACAGCGGGAACTGGTGCCAGTGCAGCACGCTCTGGATCTCGGCCTCGGTCTGGCCGAGGTAGTAGTTCCAGTCATTGGCGCCCAGCAGGTGCCAGCCGCGCCAGGCCCCGGCGCACTGCGCGACGCCGAGGGCGGTCAGCAGCGCGAGGAAGGCGTACAGCTCGCGGCGAGGGCTGCCGGACGGCTCGTTGGGCACGTGGCCAGCGTCGCGCACGCCCGGCGCGGACACAAGGTCGCGCTCCGGCTCTGCAGCGCGAGCGTTCGTCCGGCTCCCGAGTTCCTCGGGGATCGGGGGATGGGGCGCCTTCGGCGCCGCATC
>DASUFI010000116.1:0-5500 GCA_036274635.1 Planctomycetota bacterium | reverse complement strand
GGACCTCACCGACTCGGTGAACGCCATGTGCGGCAACCTCACCGACCAGGTGCGCAACATCGCCGAGGTGACGACGGCCGTGGCGCGCGGCGACCTGTCGCGCAAGATCACGGTGGACGTGAAGGGCGAGATCCTCGAGCTCAAGGACACCATCAACACGATGGTGGACCAGCTCAACGCCTTCGCCTCCGAGGTGACGCGCGTGGCGCGCGAGGTGGGCACCGAGGGCAAGCTGGGCGGCCAGGCCCAGGTGCCCGGCGTGGCGGGCACCTGGAAGGACCTCACCGACAACGTGAACTCCATGGCCGGCAACCTGACCGACCAGGTGCGCAACATCGCCGACGTGACCATCGCGGTGGCCAGCGGCGACCTCTCCAAGAAGATCACCGTCGACGTGCGCGGCGAGATCCTGCAGCTGAAGGAGACCATCAACACGATGGTGGACCAGCTCAACGCCTTCGCCGGCGAGGTGACGCGCGTGGCGCGCGAGGTGGGCACGGACGGCCGCCTCGGCGGTCAGGCCGTGGTGCCCGGCTCGGCCGGCACGTGGAAGGACCTCACGGACAACGTCAACCTGCTGGCCGCCAACCTGACCACGCAGGTGCGCAACATCGCCGAGGTGACCACGGCCGTGGCGCGCGGCGACCTGTCGCGCAAGATCACGGTGGACGCGAAGGGCGAGATCCTGGAGCTCAAGGACACCATCAACACGATGGTGGACCAGCTCAACGCCTTCGCGGCCGAGGTGACGCGCGTGGCGCGCGAGGTGGGCACGGAGGGCAAGCTGGGCGGCCAGGCGCAGGTGTCGGGCGTGGCCGGCACGTGGAAGGACCTCACCGACAACGTCAACGTCATGGCCTCCAACCTCACCGAGCAGGTGCGCGGCATCGTGTGGGTGGTCACCGCCGTCGCCAACGGCGACCTCAAGCGCAGCCTCACGGTCAAGGCCAAGGGCGAGGTCGCCGCGCTGGCCGACACCATCAACAACATGTGCCAGACGCTGGCCATCTTCGCCGACCAGGTGACGACGGTGGCGCGCGAGGTGGGCGTGGAAGGGCGCCTCGGCGGCCAGGCCAACGTGCCGGGCACCGCGGGCACGTGGAAGGACCTCACCGGCAACGTGAACCTGCTGGCGGCCAACCTCACCACGCAGGTGCGCGCCATCGCCGAGGTGGCCACGGCGGTCACGCAGGGCGACCTCACGCGCTCCATCCAGGTGGGCGCGCGCGGCGAGGTGGCCGAGCTGAAGGACAACATCAACACGATGATCACGAACCTGCGCCTGACCACCGACCGCAACACGGAGCAGGACTGGCTCAAGACCAACCTGGCGCGCTTCAACGGCATGCTGCAGGGCCAGCGCGACCTGGTCTCGGTGGGCAAGATGCTGCTGTCCGAGCTGGTGCCGCTGGTCAACGCGCACCAGGGCCTGCTCTACCAGATGGACCCGGCGCGCGATCACCTCAACCTGCTGGCCAGCTGGGCCAACTCGCACGAGAACGGCTACCCGCCGCGGCTGGAGATCGGCGAGGGCCTCATCGGCCAGTGCGCGCTGGACAAGCGGCGCGTGCTGCTCACGCACATCCCGCAGGACACGGTGCCCATCGGCTCGGTGCTGGTGAACGCCCTGCCGCGCAACGTGGTGGTCTTCCCCATCGTGTTCGAGAGCGAGATCAAGGCCGTGCTCGCGCTGGCCTCGCTGAGCGACTTCGCGCCGGCGCACGTGGCCCTGCTCGAGCAGCTCACGGCCTCCATCGGCATCGTGCTCAACAGCATCGAGGCCACGATGCGCACCGAGGCGCTGCTCACCCAGAGCCAGCAGCTGGCCGGCGAGCTGCAGGCGCGCCAGAAGGAGCTGCAGTCGTCCAACGAGCAGCTGGGCCAGAAGGCCCAGCAGCTGGCCGAGCGCAACGTCGAGGTGGAGCGCAAGAACCAGGAGATCGAGCAGGCCCGGCGCGCGCTGGAGGAGAAGGCCGCGGAGCTGGCGCTCACCTCCAAGTACAAGTCCGAGTTCCTGGCGAACATGTCGCACGAGCTGCGCACGCCGCTCAACAGCATCATGATGCTGGGCCAGCAGCTGGCCGACAACATGGACGCGAACCTCACGGTGAAGCAGGTGGAGTACGCCCGCACCATCCACGGCGCGGGCACCGACCTGCTGAACCTCATCACCGACATCCTCGACCTGTCGAAGATCGAGTCGGGCACGGTCACGGTCGAGGCCCAGGACGTCTTCTTCAGCAACGTCCTCGACCTCGTCGAGCGCACCTTCCGCCACGAGGCCGACAACCGCAAGCTGGAGTTCGGCGTGCACGTGGACCCGCAGGTGGGGCGCAGCCTGGTCACCGACCCCAAGCGCCTGCAGCAGGTGCTCAAGAACCTGCTGTCCAACGCCTTCAAGTTCACCGAGCGCGGCAGCGTGCGCCTCTCGGTGCGCCCGGCCACGTCCGGCTGGAGCGCCAACCACCCGGTGCTCGACGCCGCGCCGCAGGTCGTGGCCTTCGAGGTGTCGGACACCGGCATCGGCATCCCGCTCGAGAAGCAGAAGATCATCTTCGAGGCCTTCCAGCAGGCGGACGCCAGCACCAGCCGCAAGTACGGCGGCACGGGCCTCGGCCTGGCCATCAGCCGCGAGCTGGCGCACCTGCTGGGCGGCGAGATCCAGCTGCGCAGCACGCCGGGCGCCGGCAGCACCTTCACCCTGTTCCTCGCCACGCGCTTCGCCGAGCTGCTCACGCCGGCCCGCTCGCCGCTGGAGGACGGCCGCTCCCCCGCGTCGCGCGTCCAGCTCGCGATCCCGGTCCCCGACCGGGTGCTGCAGACGATCCCGGACGACCGCGAGAGCCTGCAGCCCGACGACGCCACGATGCTCGTCGTCGAGGACGACCCGCACTACGCGCGCCTGCTGCTGGACCTGGCGCGGGACAAGGGCTTCCGCGTCCTGCACGCCGCGCGCGGCACCGACGCGCTGGCCCTCGTGCGCCAGTACCGGCCCACGGCCGTCTCGCTCGACGTCTTCCTGCCCGACATGCTGGGCTGGACGGTGCTCAGCCAGCTCAAGCACGACCCCGCCACGCGCCACATCCCCGTGCAGATCGTGACCCTGGACGAGGGCCGGCAGCACGGCCTCGCGCGCGGCGCCTTCGCCTTCGTGACCAAGTCCGCCAGCCTGAGCGACGTGGACGAGTCGCTCACGCGCATCCGCGACTTCGCCGCCTCGCGCCGCCGGCGCCTGCTCGTGGTCGAGGACGACGCGGCCGAGCGGATCGGCATCACCCAGCTGCTGGCGGACGACGACATCGACATCGCGACCGCCAGCTCGGGCGAGGAGGCCCTGGGCGCGCTGGACCGCGAGGCCTGGGACTGCATGGTGCTGGACCTGCGGCTGCCCGACATGACGGGCTTCGAGGTGCTCGAGCGCATCGGCTCCGGCCCGCACAGCGAGCTGCCCGTGGTCGTGTTCACGGGCAAGGAGCTGTCACCCGAGGAGGACGCGCGCCTGCACATGCTGGCCCGCAGCGTGGTCGTCAAGGGCGTCGAGTCGCCCGAGCGCCTGCTGGACGAGACGGCCCTGTTCCTGCACCGCGTGGTGGGCAACCTGCCCGAGCCCAAGCGCCGCATGCTCGACCACCTGCACAGCTCGGACGAGCACCTGGCCGGCCGCTCGGTGCTGGTCGTCGACGACGACGTGCGCAACATCTTCGCGCTGAGCAGCGTGCTGGAGCGCCGCGGGATGAAGGTCATCACCGCCAGCACGGGCCGCGAGGCCGTCGAGCGCCTGCAGGCCACGCCGGAGGTGGCCATCGTGCTGATGGATATCATGATGCCGGAGATGGACGGCTTCGAGACCATGCGCGTGATCCGCCGGGACGCCGCCTTCCAGCGGCTGCCGATCATCGCCCTGACGGCCAAGGCCATGAAGGGCGACCGCGAGCGCTGCCTCGACGCCGGCGCGTCCGACTACCTGGCCAAGCCGGTGAACACGGAACAGCTCCTGTCCGCCCTGCGGATGTGGCTGCACCGCTAGGAGATCGCGCGACATGGACGAGCACGAGAAGGTCAACATCCTCCTGGTCGACGACCAGCCGGGGAAGCTGCTGACCTACGAGGCCATCCTGGGCGACATGGGGGAGACGCTCATCCGCGCCGGCTCGGCGCGCGAGGCGCTGGACACGCTGCTCAGGACGGACGTGGCCGTCATGCTCGTCGACGTGTGCATGCCCGAGCTGGACGGCTTCGAGCTGGCCACGATGATCCGCGAGCACCCGCGCTTCCAGAAGACGGCCATCATCCTGGTCTCGGCCATCCTCATGAGCGAGGTCGACCTGCTCAAGGGCTACCAGCGCGGCGCCGTCGACTACGTGCCGGTGCCGATCGTGCCGGAGATCCTGCGCGCCAAGGTGGCCGTCTTCGCCGACCTGTGGCGCAAGACCCGCAAGCTCGAGCGCTGGAACCAGGAGCTGGAGCAGCGCGTGTCCGAGCGCACCGCGGAGCTGGAGGCCACCGCGACGCGCCTGCGCGCCAACGAGGAGAGCCTGCGCGCCGCGATGGACGCGCTGCGCGACACCGATCGCCGCAAGGACGAGTTCCTGGCGGTGCTGGCGCACGAGCTGCGCAACCCGCTGGCGCCCGTCAGCAGCGCCGTCGAGATCATGCAGTTCCCGGACGTCGACGAGGAGCGCATGGCCTGGTGCCGCGACGTCATCGCGCGCCAGGTCTCGCACCTGACGCGCCTCGTCGACGACCTGCTCGACGTCTCGCGCATCACCCGCGGCAAGATCAAGCTGCGCCTCGAGACGCTGGATCTGCACGCCGTGATCGCCGCCGCCGCGGAGACCAGTCGTCCCGGCATCGAGGGCCACCAGCACCAGCTCGAGGTGCAGCTCCCGCGCGGGCCGCTGCGCGTCCACGGCGACTCCGTGCGCCTGACTCAGGTCGTCGCCAACCTCCTGAACAACGCCGCCAAGTACCAGCAGGACGGCGGCCGCATCCACGTCTCGGCGGCCCGCGAGGGCGCCGAGGTCGTCATCCGCGTGCGCGACCGCGGCATCGGCATGCCGCCCGAGATCCTGTCGCGCATCTTCGAGCCCTTCATCCAGGCCGACCAGAGCCTGCACCGCTCGCAGGGCGGCCTGGGCGTGGGCCTCTCGCTCGTGCGCAGCCTGGTGCAGCTGCACGGCGGCAGCGTGCACGCCCACAGCGAGGGCACCGACCGCGGCAGCGAGCTCGAGGTACGTCTGCCGGCCTGCGACGGCGTGCCGGAGGAAGCCGCGCCGGACGAGCCCGCCGTCGACGGCGCGCAGGCCGCGCACCGCGCATCCGACACGGCGCGTCCCACGGCCTGACCCAGCCCGCCCGCCGCTCACCGCCGCCGCGCCTCGGCCGCGGCGCGCCGAGGCTCAGGAGCCGCGCCGGATCACGAGCACCTGCCGCGCTGGCACGTCGCGCCGGACCGACGTGCTGCCGTCGGGCCAGCGCACGCGCACCTCGTCGGCGCGCT
>DASUFI010000115.1:0-18793 GCA_036274635.1 Planctomycetota bacterium | reverse complement strand
GAGAACATGGCCGCGCAGCTCGTGCGCGAGGCCGCGACGCGCACCAACAAGGACGCGGGCGACGGCACGACCACGGCCACGGTGCTGGCCAAGGCGCTCACGGACGAGGGCCTCAAGCTGCTGGCCGCCGGCGCGCACGGCGACGGCCTGCTGCGCGGCATCCGCAAGGCGGTGGAGGCGGCCGTGGCCGAGATCGTCAAGCGCAGCAAGAAGATCAACGCCGGCGACCGGAAGCAGCTCGAGCAGATCGCCACCATCTCCGCCAACGGCGACACGACCATCGGCAAGACGCTGGCCGACGCGCTGGCCAAGGTGGGCGCCGACGGCGTGATCACCATCGAGGAGGGCAAGGGCCTCGACACCGAGGTCAACGTGGTCGAGGGCATGCAGTTCGACCGCGGCTTCCTCTCCGCGCACTTCGTGACCAACATCGACCGCCTGGAATGTGTCTTCGAGAAGCCGCTCATCCTGATCCACCAGGAGAAGATCTCGGCGGTCAAGACGCTCATCCCGCTGCTCGAGATGGTGAGCAAGGCCGGGCGGCCGCTGCTCATCGTCGCCGAGGACATCGAGGGCGAGGCGCTGGCCACGCTGGTGGTCAACAAGCTGCGCGGCATCGTCAACGTGTGCGCGGTCAAGGCGCCGGGCTACGGCGACCGCCGCAAGGCCATGCTGGGCGACATCGCGGCGCTCACGGGCGGCACGGTCATCGCGCCGGACCTCGACCTCGACCTGGAGAAGATCAAGCCGGGCCAGCTCGGCACGGCGCGCAAGGTCATCGTGACCGCGGAGAACTGCACCATCGTGCAGGGCGGCGGCAAGCCCGCGGACGTCTCGGCGCGCATCAAGAACATCCGCCACGAGATCGAGGCCACCACCAGCGACTACGACCGCGAGAAGCTGCAGGAGCGACTGGCCAAGCTGGCCGGCGGCATCGCGGAGATCCGCGTCGGCGCGGCCACGGAGACGGAGCTCAAGGAGCGCAAGGCGCGCTTCGAGGACAGCCACCACGCCACGCGCGCGGCGCTGGCCGAGGGCGTGCTGCCGGGCGGCGGCGTCGCGCTGCTGCGCGCGCGGCCGGCCGTGGAGACGCTCGAGAAGTCGCTCGAGGGCGACGAGCAGCTGGGCGCGGAGGTCGTCTCGCGCGCGCTCGAGCTGCCGCTGCGCATCATCGCGCGCAACGCCGGCTACGAGCCGGGCCTGGTGGTGCGCAAGGTGCTGTCCACCCGCGGCAACGAGGGCTTCGACGCCCTGCGCGGCGAGTACGTGGACATGGTCGAGGCCGGCATCATCGACCCGGCCAAGGTCGTGCGCTGCGCGCTGCAGAACGCCTCGAGCGTGGCGGCCCTGCTGCTCTCCACCGACTGCCTCATCGCCGACATCCCGGAGAAGAAGGACGACGACCACGCGGGCCACCAGCACGGTGGCGGCCCGATGGGCGGCATGGACTTCTGATCCCCTTCACCCGCACTTCCGAGGAACACCCATGCCCAAGCTGAACCCGCTGGACGACCGCGTCGTGATCGAGGTGCTCGAGGCCGAGGAGAAGACGGCCGGCGGCATCGTCCTGCCCGACACCGCCAAGGAGAAGCCGCAGCGCGGCAAGGTCACCGCGGTGGGCCCGGGCCGGCTGCTCAAGAACGGCTCGCGCGCCACGCTCGGCCTGCGCGTCGGCGACCAGGTGCTCTTCGGCAAGTACGCCGGCACCGAGGTCACCGTGAACGAGGTCGAGTTCAAGATCCTGCGCGAGAGCGAGATCCTGGCCAAGGTCGGCTGATCCGCGTCCGCACGCACTCCACGAGAGAGACGACTCCCCCATGTCCAAGCAGATCCTTTACGAGGACAACGCCAAGCGCAAGATCCTCGCCGGCGTCCAGAAGCTCGCGCGCACCGTCAAGGTCACGCTCGGGCCCTCCGGCCGCGTCGTCGTGCTCAAGAAGAGCTTCGGCGGCCCGGTCATCACCAAGGACGGCGTCACCGTCTCCAAGGAGATCGAGCTCGAGGACCCCTTCGAGAACATGGGCGCCAAGCTCGTGAACGAGGTGGCCGCCAAGACCAACGACATCGCCGGCGACGGCACCACGACGGCCATCGTGCTGGCCGAGGCGCTCTTCGCCGAGGGCCTCAAGTTCGTGGCCGCGGGCGTGAACCCGATGGACCTCAAGCGCGGCATCGACGCGTCCGTCGAGGCCGTGGTCGAGAACCTCAAGGAGCAGAGCCGACCCGTCAAGGGCAGCACCGAGGTCGTGCAGGTGGGCACCATCTCCGCCAACAACGACCGCGAGATCGGCCAGCTGCTGGCCGACGCGCTGGACAAGACCGGCAAGGACGGCGTGGTCACGGTCGAGGAGAGCAAGACGGCCGAGACCTGGCTGGAGTCCGTGGACGGCCTGCAGTTCGACAAGGGCTACATCTCGCCCTACTTCATCACCGACCCGCACGAGATGGAGTGCGTGCTCGAGGACGCCTTCATCCTCATCCACGAGAAGAAGGTCTCCAACGTGCGCAGCCTGCTCCCCATCCTGGAGCAGATCCTGGCCAACGACCGCGGGCTGCTGATCATCGCCGAGGAGGTCGAGAACGAGGCCCTCGCGGCGCTGGTGGTCAACCGCCTGCGCGGCCGGCTCAAGGTGTGCGCGGTCAAGGCGCCGGGCTTCGGCGACCGCCGCAAGCAGTACCTGGGCGACATCGCCGTGCTCACCGGCGGCACCTTCATCTCCGAGGAGTCGGGCATCAGCCTCGAGAACGTCACGCTGGGCCAGCTCGGCACGGCCAAGAAGATCGTGGTCGACAAGGACAACACCACGCTCGTCGAGGGCGGCGGCAAGAAGGCCGCGGTGCAGGAGCGCATCGCGCAGATCCGGCACCAGATCGAGACGGTGACGTCCGACTACGACCGCGAGAAGCTCCAGGAGCGCCTCGCCAAGCTCACCGGCGGCGTGGCCATCGTGCACGTCGGCGCGGAGACCGAGACGGCGCTCAAGGAGAAGAAGGATCGCGTCGAGGACGCGCTGCACGCCACGCGCGCGGCGGTCGAGGAGGGCATCGTCCCGGGCGGCGGCGTGGCGCTGGTGCGCGCGCTCGCGGCGCTGGACGCGCTCAAGCTCCCGACCGAGCAGAAGTTCGGCCGTGACGTCGTGCGCCGCGCGATCACCTCCCCGCTGCGCCAGATCGCCGACAACGCCGGCCTGGACGGCAACGTCGTGCTGGAGGAGACCCTCGAGCAGAAGGGCTCCCACGGCCTCAACGTGCTGACCGGCGAGTGGGGCGACCTGGTGAAGACCGGCATCATCGACCCGACCAAGGTCACACGCTCGGCGCTGCAGAACGCGGCCTCGATCGTGGGCCTCATGCTGACCACGGAGACGGTGGTGACGGAGCGCAAGGAGGACAAGGACAAGGTCGAGGGCGCGGTCTCCTGACCCGCCCGCCGCCGGGGACAGCAATGCCCGCCGCGCGCGACTTCTACGAGGTGCTCGGGGTCGAGCGCGGCGCGTCCGACGAGGACCTGAAGAAGGCCTACAGGAAGCTCGCGCTCAAGTTCCACCCCGACCGGAACCCGGACGACCCCTCCGCCGCCGGGCGCTTCAAGGAGGCCACCGAGGCCTACCAGGTGCTCTCGGACCCGGACAAGCGCCGGCTCTACGACCAGTACGGTCCCGAGGGCCTGCGCGGCGCGGGCTTCGGCGGCGCGGGCATGGACCCGCGCGACATCTTCGAGCAGATCTTCGGGCAGTCCGGCCTGTCGGACCTGTTCGGGGGCATGTTCGGCGGCACGCGCGCCGGGCCGCGGCAGGGCAGCCACCTGCGCGTAGGGCTGCACGTGAGCCTCAAGGAGGCCTTCACCGGCACCGAGCGCACGCTCCAGCTGCGCCGCCACGAGCCCTGCGACGACTGCGGCGGCAGCGGCGCGCGCAAGGGCACCTCGCCCGAGCGCTGCGGCACCTGCGCCGGCCGCGGCCGCGTGCAGCGCAGCCAGGGCTTCTTCATGATGCAGACGGTCTGCCCCGCCTGCCGCGGCGCGGGCCAGGTCATCAAGGACCCCTGCAAGCGCTGCCGCGGCGCGGGCGTGAAGGAGCAGAAGGTGGAGCTGCGCGTGCACATCCCGGCGGGCATCCCTGCGGGCGGCCAGCTGCGCCTCGCCGGCGAGGGCGAGCCCGGCGCCGCCGGCGGCCCGCGCGGCGACCTCTTCGTGGTCGTGGACGTGGAGGACCACCCGCTCTTCGAGCGCGACGGCGATGACCTGCTGTGCGAGGTGCCCATCAGCTTCACGCAGGCCGCGCTGGGCGCGCGCATCGACGTGCCCACGCTGGAGGGCGCGGCCGAGCTGGACATTCCCGCCGGCACGCAGGGCGGCGAGGTCTTCCGCCTGCGCGGCCGCGGCATGCCGTCGGTCCATGGCCGCGGCAAGGGCCAGCTGCTCATCCGCGTCGCGGTGGAGATCCCCAAGAAGCTCAGCGCGCGCCAGAAGGAGCTGCTGGCCGAGTTCGGGCGCCACGACTCGGAGGGCGCCACGCCGCGGCGCTCGTCGTTCCTGGACAAGGTCCGCAAGGTCTTCGAGTAGAGCCATGACTGATCCCGACGCCTTCACCGACCCCGACGAGCAGGCCGACGGCGAGCCCGCGCCCGACGCGCAGGTCGCGGAGCTCACCGACAAGTGGCTGCGCGCGCGAGCCGAGCTCGAGAACGTGCGCCGCGCCGCGCGCCAGGACGTCGACGCCGCGCGCCGCTACGGCGCCGCGCCGGCCATCACGTCACTGCTGGCCGTCCTGGACAACTTCCAGCGCGCGCTGGCCGCGCCCCCCGCCGCCGTGCCGGCCGACTTCCTGCAGGGCCTGCGCTTCATCGAGCAGCAGTTCCTCGCGGTGCTCGAAGAGCACGGCGTCTCGCGCCTGACGCCCGAGCCCGGCCAGCCGCTCGACCCGCGCGTGCACCAGGCGCTGCACGAGGAGGACGCGCCGGACGTGGCGCCGGGCGCCATCGTGCGCGTGCTCCTGCCGGGCTACCGCCTGCACGACCGCCTGCTGCGCCCCGCGCAGGTGGTCGTCGCGCGCCGCGAAGCGCCGGAAGACTGAGGCCGTGCCCACCTACGACTATGCGTGCGCCGCCTGCGGCCACCGCTTCGAGCACTTCCAGTCCTTCAGCGAGCCGCTGCTGAAGCGCTGCCCGCAGTGCGGCAAGGATCGGCTCGAGCGGCTCATCGGCTCGGGCGCGGGCATCCTGTTCAAGGGCAGCGGCTTCTACCAGACCGACTACAAGAAGGCCGCGCCGCCGGGTGAAGGCAAGGCACCCGAGGCCGCGACACCGAAGAGCGGCGCGAAGGACAAGGCCGACGGGCCAGCCAAGGCCGGCAAGGAGCCTGGCAAGCCCGATGCGCCCGGCTCGACAGCTCCCGGCGGGAAGCCAGCCGCGACGCCGGGTCCGAAGGGCGCCGGCAGCGACGCCCCCAAGGGGCCCGCGCCGAAGGACGGACAGTCCGGCTGAGCCTCCGGCCGATGAGGCCGTTCGCCAAGCGCCCCCGTACGGACAGCCCGCACTTCTCACGACGATCGTCGCGAGGACGCGTCAAGTCGAGCCCGCGCAAGGCGTTGCGTCGCGATCGGCCAGAGGCGGCCTCATGAGGCCGCTGAGGACCGAGCGCGGCGCAACAACGCCGCCCGGGCCGACTTGCCGCGTCCGCAGTAGATCGTCGTGAGAAGTGCGGGCTAGATTGGGCCCGCACCATGTCGTCTGCCCCCCAGCCCAAGATCCCGCGCGAGAGCGAGAACGTCCTGCGCCTCGCGGAGGACCTCGCCGCGGCGCGCACCGTGTGGCAGAGCCGCCCGACCGAGATCGAGTTCGGCTTCAACAACCGCTGCAACCTGCTGTGCGTGATGTGCCACCAGGCGGACGGCATCCCGCCCAAGGTCATGGCCGCGCCCGCCGCGCGCGCCGTCCTCGACCAGATCCTGCCGCACGCGCTGCACCTGACGCCCAGCGACGCCAGCGAGCCGCTCATGAACGACCTGGACGAGGTCGTGGCCCTGTGCCGCAAGCACGACGTGCAGATGCTGCTCTACTGCAACGCCACGCTGCTGGACGAGGAGACCTTCCGCAAGATCGCGCCCGTCACGCACCGCATCTGGTTCTCCATCGACAGCGCCGACCGCGCCACCTTCGAGGCCCTGCGCGTGGGCGCCAAGCTGGACGAGGTCGTGGCCAACATCCGCGCCGTCATGCCGCTGGCCGCCGCCGCGCGCATCGAGGTGGGCTTCAACGCCGTGGTCATGGAGCCCAACTGGAAGCAGATGCCCGAGCTGGTGGACTTCGTCGCCGACCTCGGCGGTCGCGAGATGTCCATGCAGGAGCTGCTGCCCAACTCCACCGGCTACGACGCCCTGCGCATCGACGGCCGCGTCGACGAGCAGCAGTTCGGCGCCATGGTCGAGCTGGTGCACCTGCGCGCCCGCGAGCGCGGCGTCTCCATCACCCTGCACCTGCACCAGCCCTGGGGCGGCGCGATCACCTGCGGCCCGCCCAAGTGCGCCAGCAAGGCCCCGCTGGCCGAGATCCGCGAGCTGCACATGGACAGCCTCGCGCGCATGCACCCGGCCTTCTGCCCCATGGCCATGAACTACCTCAAGGTGACGCCCGACGGCGCCGTGTACCCCTGCTGCCGCGGGCCGGCGGAGCTGGAGATGGGCAACGTGCTGAAGCAGCCCTTCGAGGCCATCTGGAACGGCCCGGCCTACCAGGAGTTCCGCCGGCGCATGTTCGCCGGCGACTACCCGAAGGTCTGCGCCGACTGCGTCGTGCTCACGGGCCCGGCGCACTTTCCGAGGAACAAGGCGCGCTGAGCGGCGGGCGGGTATCCCGCTGGGCGCTGCGGGGATGCATGGCTCTTGGGCCGCTGATCGTCGCGTGGAGGGCGCCGGGCGATGCGGACGCCGCGCGAGGTCGCGCGCGCCTTCGCGACGAGCGACCGTCTCGAGCGATCGTGGGCACGTTAAAAAAACGACTCGCAGTCGCGACTGCGGGTCGTTTTTTTAACGTGCCGGTTCCGACGCAAGGGCCCTGCGCCCGCTCAGGCGCTGCACGCGGCCGTTCGAGCCCCTGATGCCGCTGCATCCCGCGCCGCTCGACGCGCTGCCGGCATCTCGCCATCGCAGCCCGCACGCGCCCGCGCCGTCCGTCGGGCGCGCCGGCTGCTCGCCTAGCTCTTCGTGTGCAGATCCAGATCCCGCACCTGCCCCAGCTCCAGCTCGATGTCCTCGGTCGCGAGCGCCGAGCCGCCCATGCCGAAGTCGCCGCCGAAGCCGCTGCCGAGCACGGTGACCGTGTACTTGCCGGGCTCGAGGCCCTCGAAGCGGAAGGTGCCATTCTCGGTGACGGTCATCTGGCGCGTGTCGCCGCCCTCGATGCGCACGGGGACGGCGTCCAGCTTCTGGCCGCTCTGGTCGGACGTGACGCTGCCACGCACGATGGCGCCGCGCGCGACGTCGATGTGCAGGTCGTCCTTGTCCTGGCCGTCGGAGACCTCGATCGGGCCGATCTCGTTGCGGATGTAGCCGCCGCCACTGGCCGCGATGCTGTACGTGCCGGGCTCGACGTAGAGCAGCTCGAACTGGCCGTCGTCGCCCGAGCGCACGAGCTGCGCGGGGCCGCCGCCGATCTCCATGGACATGCCTCCGGGGCCGCCGCCGTCGTCCATGGTGATCATGGTGATGGCCATCGGCTTGGCCGGCGGCCCGCCGGCCTCGGCGTCCTTGACGGGCAGGACGGTGAGCGTGGCGCCGGGCACGCCGGCGCCGCTGGCCTTGTCGACCACGCGCCCGGAGAGCGTGGAGCCGCCGAAGACGAGGTCCGCGCTGGCCGCGGCGCCCGCGTCCAGCTTCACGGGCACGGTGCGCTCGAGGGCCGAGCCGGCCACGTGCGCGGTGAGCTCGTACTCGCCGGCCTCGACCTCGTCGAAGCGGAAGGCGCCGCGGTCGTCGCTGCGCGCCTCCTCGCCGCGGAAGCCGGGGAAGGCGAAGGCGCCGGGCTCGGGCTTGCTGCCCAGGCGCACGGCCACGTCGGGCACGGGCCGGCCGCCGGCCATGACGCGCCCGGTGATCGTGCCGCGGCGCGGGCGCACGAAGTCCGCGCGCGTGTCCGCGCCCGGCGCGACCTTGGCCCACGAGGACTGGGCATGCTCGGAGCTGCCGCGGTCGCCCGCGAAGGCGAAGACCATGCCGCCGCCCATGCGCCGGCCGCGGCGCGCGCCGCTGCCCAGCGTCACCTCGTACTCGCCGGCGGCCAGGCCGCTGACGCGATAGGTGCCGTCGGCCTCGGTGCGCGCGTAGCGGCGGCTGGTGCCGTCGTCCATTCTCAGCATGCGGCCGATGTCGACGGTCACGTCGCTGGCCGGCTGCGCGGCGGCCTTGGCCTCGGCGGCGGGCGTGACGGTGATCTCGATGTCGGGCGCGGGCGTGCCGTCGGACTCGGTGACGAGGCCCACGACGGCGCCGGCCGGCTGCAGCGTGACGGCGAGGTCGCGCTGCGATTCGCCGGACGCGAGCTTCAGCGCGAGGGGCGCGCTGTCCACGCAGTCCGGGTGCGTGGCCGTCAGCTCCCAGTCGCCAGGCGCGACGCCGCGCAGCTCGAAGGTGCCGTCGGGAAGGGTCTTGCTGGACATGTGCGCCGCGTCCAGCTCGGCGTTGGGGGCCTGGTCGCCCATGCGCAGCATGCGCGTGAAGCGGCGGCCGCCGGGGAAGCGCCCGTCGTCCTGCTCCGCGTCGGGCTTCTTGACGGCCAGCGTGATGCGCGCGCCGTCGATGGGCGTGCCGTCGGGCCGCGTGACGCGACCGGCCACGACCGACTCGGGCACGAGGCGCACGGAGGTCGCGCCCACGGCGCCCGACTCCACCGCCGGGCCCTCGGCCTGCAGCGTGGCGAAGCCGTCGGCCGCGACCACCAGGCTGGTGCCCTGGCGCGGCGCGTTGCGCACGAAGTAGGCGCCGGCCGGGTCGCCCTGCTTGCCGGCGGCCGCGAGCGCCTCGGCGCCCGTGATGACGGGCAGCGGCTCGTCGCCGCCGAAGCGGCCGAAGGGCTCGTCACCGGGCTTGGGGGTGGCCTTGATGCGCGCGCCGGGCACCGGCGAGCCGTCCGTGTCGTTGACGATCTCGACGAAGAGGCCGCCGAGGCGCACGGGGAGCAGGCGCAGGTCGAGCGTCCCGGCGGCCACGTCCTCCTGCGAGAGGCGCTCGAAGCCGTCGGCGCGCACGTGCACGGTGTAGTGGCCGCCGGCGAGGCCCGAGATCTCGAAGCGGCCGTCGGCGCCGGTGCGCACGCGCTGGCCGAACTCCTGGCCGATCTGGCCGCGCGGCAGGTCCTCGAGGCGATTCAGGACCAGGCGCGCCATGCTGGAGAGCGAGACCTCCGCGTCCGCCAGCGGCTGGCCCTCCTTGTCCAGCACCACGCCGGCGATGGTCTGGCCGGGCAGCAGCGCGATGTCGCCGATGTCGGCGGGCAGGCGCTGCTCGAGCGCGATGTTCTCGGTGGTCGCGAGGCGCCGGCCGTCGGCGCGCACGGTGCAATCGGCCTTGCCGGGCGTCAGGCCGGCCACGCTGAAGCGGCCGTCGGCGCCGGTGATCACCGCGTCCAGCGACTCGTTCAGGCCACTGAGGAAGGGCAGCGCCATCGCCGAGCCGCCACGGCCGGCGTCGACGTTGCGCGCGGAGACGTGCGCGCCGGCCAGCGGGCGGCCGGCCTCGTCCACCGCGCGTCCGACGATCCACGTGCCGGCGCTGAGCTGCACGTCGCCCACGTCGTGGCGCGGCGAGGCGAGGCCGGGCAGCGGCTGGACGAGCGTGGCGAAGGCGTCCTGCTGCACGATGAGCTGCGGCTCGGCCGGGCCGAAGCGCAGGCCCTCCTCCTCGCTGGGCGGCGGCATCTCGCCCGCGAGCGAGAAGCGGCCCTCGCGGTCGGTCTCGACCGACGGCAGGGCCGCGGCGTCCTCGCGGCGCCCGCGGCCCAAGCCGCGCCCGACGCCGAAGGCGATGGGATCGTTGGCGAAGGAGACGCGCGCGCCGGCCACCGGGCGCGCAGCCTCGTCGAGGACCCGGCCGGTCAGCGTGACGGGGGCGCCCTTGGGCTTGGCGGTCTTGCCGGGCGTCGCGAGCGCGGCCGACGACCCGCCGCCGGCGGGCAGCTCGGCCGGCGCGGCGGCCAGCGGCGCGGCCTCCGGGGTGCGCCCCGCGTCGGGGGCCGCGAAGGCCGGCGCCTGGTCCGGAGCCGCGTGCGATGTCGAGATCGTGGCAGCCGCCCCGCCCGCCTGCTCCGCGCCCTCGCCCGACAAGAGGATGACGCCCGCCACGACGGCGGCCGCGGCCAGTCCCGCGACCGCGAAGCCCATGCCCTTGCTCACGAGAGGACCCTCGCCTGCACGCGTCGTGGGGCCTGCGGAAGCGCAGCGCGACATCGCGCTGCCTGTGCTGTCGACCGGGGGCCCGAACCGCGGTTCCGCTATACTACGCCTCGCGAAGCGGCTCGTTGGCGCCGGCTCGTCCGGCGCGCGCCGCAGGACTCGGGAGCACGCTCATGACGAAGGGATGGCCGGCGACTCTGGTCGTGGCCGTGGTGGGACTGGCCCTCGCCACGCCGGTGGCCGCGCAGGCGACGCACAAGGACACCAAGATCGGCTTCTCGTTCAAGCCGCCCAAGGACTTCACGGCCATCGCGATCGACCCGACGGAGCACATCACCGTCGCGAAGTACCAGTCGGAGCAGGCCGACCAGAGCGGCGACGGGAACGGCGGCCTCTACAACCGTGACTTCCTCGTGAAATTCTATCCGGCCAAGCAGGACAAGACCTTCGCGCAGTCGGACGGCGAGGACGAGGACAAGCCGCCGCTCACCGGCGACCCGTCCAAGGACGAGCACGCGGCGGGCCCGACGCGGCCCACGGCCTCGGCCATGGTCGAGTCGCTGCGCGACGGCAAGTTCGCCAAGTTCGACGGCAAGGAGAAGACCGTCAAGCTGGCCGGCACGACGGCGACGGAGTTGACCTTCACCGCCTCCGACTCGCCCATCTCGTACTACGCCCTGGTCCTGGAGCAGGACGACGGCGTGTTCGTGATGCAGGGCTCGAGCCTCTCGCAGCGCTTCGACAAGGCCTGCGCCGACTTCTCGGCGGCGGCCAAGTCCTTCAAGCGCATCGAGCGCGCCGACCTCTCGGCGCACGTGGCCGACCTCAAGAGCATGGACGAGCAGAGCCGCTTCCTGCAGCAGCAGATCGACAAGCTGCCGCCGGGCTGGAGCTACCTCAAGACCAGGCGCTACGTGTTCCTGTACGACGCGGACAAGTCCTTCGTGGAGGAGCTGGCCGCGCGCATCGAGGCCATGCGCGACCAGTACGAGAAGGACTATCCGCCCACCAAGCCCATCGACGCCATCTCGATCGTGCGGGTGTGCGCGAACGAGGCCGAGTATCATGGCTACGGCGGGCCCTACGGCAGCGGCGGATACTGGTACGACGTGGCCCGCGAGCTGGTCGTCTACGACGAGCAGCCGCGCGAGACGACGCTGGCCATCGTCAACCACGAGGCCTTCCACCAGTACATCTACTACTTCTACGGCGAGCTCGCCCCGCACCCCTGGTACAACGAGGGCACGGGGGACGTGTACGCGGGCGCGAAGCTCAGCAAGTCCAACAAGATCCAGGCCTTCGGCGATCCGCCGGGAGGCGTCCGCCGGCAGGAGTTCATCAAGGAGGCCGCGCGGCTGCTCGGAGAGGGCAAGCGCGGCTCCGAAGGTGCCGCCGCGC
Source organism: Planctomycetota bacterium (assembly GCA_036274635.1). Lineage (GTDB taxonomy): Bacteria > Planctomycetota > B15-G4 > B15-G4 > B15-G4 > DASUFI01. The sequence continues at coordinate 7,011 of DASUFI010000115.1, read as the reverse complement.
CGCCCAAGCTGCTGATGCACTTCCACCACCTCGAGTACTACGGCAGCGCGGGCTACGACATCGGCGTCTGCTACGCGGAGGGCTGGTCGCTCAACCACTTCCTGCGCCTGGGCAGGCTCGAGCCGAAGTGGCAGAAGATCCTGCCCGACTACCTCAGGGCCCTGCTCGCCGCGCGCGACCAAGTGGCCAAGGACGTGATGGACAAGGCCATCGCGAAGGCCGAGAAGAAGGAAGCCGGCTCGTCGGCCAAGCTGCCCAAGGACATCAAGGACTGGTACGGCAAGCTGGACGAGGGCGACGTGCAGGACATCGCCTACGACGCCACGTTCAAGGATTGGACAGATTCCGACTGGGCGGCCTTCCAGGCAGCCTGGCTGAAGTACGTCGAGAAGCTCTGACCTTCGGAGGACGGCTGACATGAGGCAGTTCGCGTGCGCACTCGCGGCGGCGGCGCTCGTCGCCGCGCCCGCCATGGCCTTCGACCGCGTGCTGCTCAAGGACGGCCGCACCATCGAGGGCACGCTGGTGCCGTCCAACGACGCGGCGGTCGTGCACCTCAAGCTCAACGACATCGAGGTGCCCATTCCGGTCGCGCTGGTGGACAAGCAGTTCGTCGAGAACCTGGCGGACTACAAGCCCAAGACCAAGCAGGAGGAGGAGAATCTCAAGAAGGGCTGGGTGCTGTTCGAGGGGCACTGGACCAGCAAGGACCGCCGCGACGGTGAGCTGGCCAAGCGCGCCGCGGCCGACAAGGCCGCCGTCGAGGCCCTGCGCAAGCGCCAGAACTGGAAGAATGCCGTCACCAAGGACTCCACACACTTCTCGGTGAAGTCCAACGCCGACGACGCCATCGTCGACGAGTACATCGACCGGCTCGAGGAGTTCTACAAGTACTTCACCGACGAGTGGGGCGTGAAGATCGCCCCGACCTCCAAGAACGGCAAGTTGGCCGTGGAGCTGCACCGCAGCATCGCCGACTTGATCCACATCACGGGCAGCGGCGACACGCTCACCGTCACCTTCAACCCCGGCGATGGCAACATCAACCTCTACTACTTCGAGGAGAACCCCGAGGGCACGCTGCGCGACCTGTACGAGCTCGCCTTCTCCCAGCTCAACTTCTTCGTCAACCCGAAGTTCTGGTATCCGTACTTCATCCGCGAAGGCCTCGCGAGCTACTACGCGACCACGCAGCGCGGCGCGGGCGGCAAGCTGAGCTTCGGCGACCTTCAGTACGGCAGCCTGCTACGCCTGAAGCACGCGCGCGACGAGGGCAAGCTCCCCACGTTGATGGACCTCATCGACGACGAGAGCGTGAAGTGGACCTCGGTCCACGAGGCGGCCTGCTGGTCTCTGGCCCACTTCCTGATGGAGACTCCCAAGTACGGCAAGAGCTTCCGTGCCTTCGTCGGCAATCTGCCCAACAACAAGGACGCCGGCATCCACCAGGAGGTCGCCTGGTTCAAGAAGGGCGCCACGATCGACCTCACCGAGCCCAAGGCCTGCGCGCACGCGCTGGAGAAGCGCCTTGGCGTGGACCTTGCCGAGCTCGAGAAGGAATGGAAGGCCTCGCTCGACGCCGACGTGCCCATGACGGGCGAGGCCTACTACCTCGCCGGGGACGCGGCCCTCGACGCCGCCACGGCCGAGGACTCCAAGGGCAAGGAGCCTTCCGAGGAGGAGGCCGCCAAGCACGTGCGCGAGGGCCTGGACAACTTCGAGGCGGCGGCAAAGGCCGGCGACTACCGCAGCGCCTACTTCTACCGGCGCTACGCGGAGCTGCTGCGCAAGGGCGGCATCGTCGAGGACGAGGACAGCATCGTGGTCCAGCCGCCCGATGGCGTGCGCGCCTGGGAGATGGTCCGCAAGGCGCTCGAGGTCGCGCCGGTCGACCCCTACAACTACGCCGAGGCGGCCGGCGTGCTGGTGATGGACGGCCCGCAGCAGAACCTCGACCTGGCCACGTCCTACGCCAAGGCCGCCGTGGCCATCGCCGGCCCGCGCAACCTGAGCGTCAAGAGCCTGGCCGACGAGGTGCTCGCGATCATCGAGCCGGCGCGCGAGGCCGCGCGGCAGTCGCTCGAGGCGGCCAAGGAGGCCGACGAGCACGACCAGCGCAAGTGGCACGTGGCCTTCTACTTCGTCGAGGGCACGGAGCCGCCGGCCAACTTGACCGACCTCTCCACCGCCGAGCTGCGCGACCTGGTGCGCAGCGGCAAGGTGGGCGCGGAGGACAGCGTCTTCCAGGCCTGGCGCGAGTCCGACGAGCAGACCGGCGAGCTGCTGCCCGGCAAGGAAGCCTGGGACATGGGCTGGGTGAAGCTCAAGGACTGCCCGGTCTTCGCGGACGATCTGGCCGCGGCCCCGGCGGCCGCTCCGGCCTCCGCGCCGCCGGCCGGCGGAGCCGGCGCACCGGGCGGCTGAGCCGCGGCGAGCCGTGCAGCCAGCCAGCCTCCCGCGGACGGGCCGGCGCGCGCGCCTCGCGCTGCTGGCCGCCGCGCTGCTGCTGCCGGCCTTCGACCAGGTGCTGCTCAAGGACGGCCGCACCATCACCGGCACCATCGTGGCCAGCGACGACCCGCACGTCACCCGGCTGCGCATCGGGCAGGTCGAGGTGCCCATCCGCAACGAGCTCATCGACAAGACCTGGGTCGAGATGCTCGCGGGCTACGTGCCCAAGGACAAGCTGGAGGAGGAGCAGCTGCGCCAGGGCAACGTGCTGTTCGAGGGCTCCTGGATGAGCCGCACGCGGCGCGAGGACATCCTCAGGAAGCGCGCCGACGCGGACAGGGCCGCCATCGCCGAGCTGCAGCGCCGCCAGGACTGGAAGAACGCCGTGGTGGAGGAGACGCGGCACTTCATCGTGACCAGCAACTGCACGGACGCCGTGCGGCGCGAGTACGAGGAGCGCCTGGAGGCCTACTACAAGGCCTTCACCGACGACTGGGGCATCACGCTCTCGCCCGGCGACGTGCGCGGGAAGCTGAAGTTCATGCTCTACCGCGACTACGACGACTTCCTGCGCGAGACCCGCCAGGTCCCCGGCGTGGGCGGCTTCTTCAGCTTCGCGACCGGCGAGCTGCAGCTCTACGACGACATGCAGGTCCCCGAGCAGTCGCGCGACACGCTGTTCCACGAGGGCAACCACCTGCTCACGTACCTGATCGACACGCACTTCCGCTATCCGACCTGGCTCAACGAGGGCCTGGCCGAGTATTACGGCACGGCCGAGATCGACGCCAGGGGCCGCTTCCACGCGGGCGACCTGCAGTACGGGCGCATCGTCTCGCTGCGCACCGACCGGGCCAACGGCACCTTCCTGCACCTGCGCCCCGACGTGCTGCTCGTCGGGCAGGAGGACTACGGCTACCGGCAGTACGCCTACGGCTGGTCCTTCGTGCACTTCCTGATGCAGTCGCCCCGCTACGCCAAGCCCTTCCGCAGCTTCTTCGTCAGCCTGCCGAAGAACCAGGACGTGCAGTGCAAGCAGGACCTGCACCTGTCCGCGATCAAGACGGCGGTGCGCGTGCCCGAGCTCACCTCCGTGGCGGCCGCGCTGGAGAAGCGCCTGGGCAAGTCGGTCGAGGCGCTCGAGCAGGAGTGGCTGGCGTGGATCGACGCGAACTACGGCGAGCTCACGCCCCTGGCCTGGTACAAGGCCGCCGGCCTGGCGCTGGACCATCCGCGCGCGGATGGCGGCCACGTGCGCGACGCGATGGAGTACCTCGACCGCGCCTGCAGCCTGGGCATCGAGGTGTCCGCCTGCTACCGGCAGTACGCCGAGCTGCTGCGCCGGGGCGGCGCCATCGAGGCCAGCGAGACGAGCGGCCTCGCGCCGCCCGACACGGCCAAGGCCTGGGCCATCATCCAGAAGGCCATCCAGCTCGACCCCATCGACGGCTACAACTACGTCGAGGCCGCCGGCATCCTGATCCTGGACGGGCCGCTGCAGGACCTGCCCAAGGCGCAGAGCCTGTGCGACACGGCCGCCGCACTGGCCGGCAAGGACGACTGGGCGCTGCAGAAGCTCATCGACGAGCTCCGGGCGCTCATCCAGCCCGCGCTCGCACCAACCGCGCCGCCCAGCGCGGGTTCCGCGGCGGGCGGCGGCAGCGTGGGCGGCGGCGGCTGACGCGCGCCTCGCGCGCCTTGTCCCTCCGCCGGCACTGCGCTACCGTCGCGGGAATGTCGCGGCCGCGCGCCCTCACCTTCCTGCTGCTCGCCCTGGGCGCGGCTGGCTGCTCCTCCACGCCCGACCCCCAGCACTTCACGCGCCTGTGGCCCGACGGCGGCACCGGCGTGCCCATCATCGGCACCTCCACCGAGGACGGCGTGCTGGTCCTCGCGCAACCCCAATGGAAGGTGGGCGACCTGCTCGAGATCCAGTTCCCCTTCGGCAACTCGCTGGTCGTCGACAAGGGCCGCATCGACCGCCTCAACGACACCCTGGCCGTCGTGCGCCCGCTCACCGCGCGCCTGCGCGAGGGCCGCTTCGCCGCGGAGCTGCCGCTGCCGGGCGAGGAGATCTACGTCGCCCTGCGCGACGAGAACGACGAGCCCGTGCTGCAGCCCGCGCCGCTGTGGCACGACGGCGATTTCGGAGACTGGGTCGTGCTGCCCGAGCGCGATGCGACCACCGTGGCGCGCGACTACGCCGGCACCGGCGTCTACGTGAAGCGCGAGGACCGCTGGGAGATCGTGGGCCTGCTCGCCGGCCTGACCGCCTACGACGAGACCGAGGCGGGCTACCTGGCGCTGGGCTTCGTGGGCCTGTCCGAGATGGCGCGCATCCTGCCCGACCGGCTGGACTACTTCGCGCGCGACCTGCGCCCGCTGCGCCCCGACTTCGAGTTCGGCGTGCCGCTGCAGCCGGGCGACGTGGTGTACGGCGAGACCGCGGAGGAGCCCAAGGTCAAGAAGCCGCTGCCGCAGGTGCCCACCTTCGCGCCGATCCCCACGATGCCGGTTCCCAAGAGTCCGGCTCCAGGCGCCAAGCCCAAGGGCAAGACCAAGCCCAAGCCCAAGCCCAAGGCGGGCGCGCCGTACAGCCCCCGTTGAGCGCGGAGCCAGTCGCCGCTCCACCGGACGACTCGGCCCGCACCATCGCGCGCCTGCGCTGGCTGGGCGCCACCGTCACTGCGTGGCTGTACGTGGACGCGGCCTTCGCGACGCCCGCGCGCGCCGGCGTGTCCACCTTCGGCAACCCGCCCGAGCTGGCCATCGCCTGGGTGGCGTGCGCGGCCGTCTTCGCCTCGGTCATCGTGCGCGCGCGCGACAGGCTGGGCGTCGCGCGGCGCCTCGTGCTCGCGCTGCTGGTGGCCACGCTGCTCGGTCGCCGCGTCGTGCCCGCCGACCCGGGCCTGCGTCTGGCGCTGCTGGGCGTGACGCTGTGGGCGGCCGCCCCCTGGCTGCGCCCGCGGCCGGGCTTCGGCACCACGGCCGCGGCGCTGCTGCTCGCCTGCCCCGCCCTGCTGCTGACGGAGTTCCCGCAGGGCGACGTGCTGTGGCTCGGCTACGTCCTGCCGCCCGCGGCCCTGGCCCTGCTGGTGCCGGGCGTGTGCCCCGGTCGCTCGGCTTTCCGCGCGGCGGCGGCGCTGGTGCTGGCCACGGGCGTGGGCTGCCTCGCGGCCCTGGCCAGCTACGTCGTGCTGGCGCGCGGCCTCGCGCTGCCGCTGGCCACGGTCCTGAACACGCGCCTGCACCTGCTGGGCCTGCACCCCAACCTGGCCGTGCCGCACCTGGCCACCACCCTCGTGCTCGGCGCCGCGCTGCTGGTGTCCGCCAGCGGCCGCTGGCGCCTCTTGCTGCTCGCGGCGCTGCTGCCCGTCGTGGGCGCGCTGCTGGCCATCCAGTCGCGCACCGGCCTGCTGGCCACGGGCTTCGGCCTCGGCGTGCTGCTGCTCGGGCGTGGCCCCGCGCGGCTGGCGCAGTGGGCGCACCGGCTGGCGATCGGCTGCGTCGCGGGCCTGCTGCTCTTCCCGCTCACGGGCTGGAGCGACGCGAGCATCACGAGCCTGTCGAGCAGCACGGTGGACAAGGCGGTGTCCTTCCGCTCCTCGATGTGGGAGCTGGGACGGGACACGCTGGCTGGCGCGCCGTGGCACGGCTTCGGGCCGGGCACCGCCTACGCGCAGGGGCGCTTCGCCAGGTCGTCGCGCTACGACGGCCTGCCCAAGGACGACCACCCACACAACGTGCTGCTGGCCGCGGGCGAGGCGCTGGGCTGGCCGGGCCTGCTGGGGATCGCGATCCTGTTCGTGGCCGGAGTGCGCCGGCCACGCGCGGGCGGCGCGCTGGCGCAGGCCGCGACGGCCGCGGCGCTGGCCATGTGGGCCGCCAACGCCATCGACATGGGCGGCGCCGACGCGACGCTGTACCCCTCGCTGGCCTTCCTGCTCCTGGGCCTGCGGCAGGCGGCGCCGCGCCCCGACGAGCCCGGACCCGGCGCGCCCCCCGCCGCGACCGCGCGACGCGTGGCCGCCGCGGCCGGCCTGCTGCTCGTGCCGCTCGGCCTGCTGTGGCTGGCGGGCTCGGCCGTCAAGGACTTCGCCCTCAAGCGCGTCGACGCGCTGGCGCAGCCCCAGGGCTTCGACGCGTCGACGCCCGCCCAGCAGGCCCTGGCGTGGGCCGCGCGCCTGGCGCCGCTGGACCCGAACGTCCCGGCCCAGCAGGCGCGCCTCGCGGCGCTCCGTGGCGACCGCGCGGGCGCCGTGGCCGCGCTGCTACGCGCGCGCGAGCTGTTCCCCGGCAGCGCGGCGCTGGCGCACCAGCTGGCGCTGGCCTATGCGGCCGTCGAGCCCACCGACCCGCGCGTCGAGGCACTGCTCGACGAGGCCGTGCGCCTCGACCCCTACGGCCCCGACGCCTGGCGCGCGCACCGCGACCGCGCGCAGGTGCGCGCGCTGGCGGGCGACGCCCGGGGCGCCCTCGACGCGCTGGTCACCGCCGTCCTGCTGAACCCCGGCGCCGTGGCCGGCCTGCCCACCACCGGCGCGGGCGAGGCCCTCGTGC
>DASUFI010000114.1:0-13820 GCA_036274635.1 Planctomycetota bacterium | reverse complement strand
CCGGCGTGGGCCGACTCCGACGCGGCCGAGCCGCTGACGCGCGCGCGCTGCATGGACCTCGCGCTGCGCAGCGCGCCCACGGCCGCCGCCTGGGAAGCGCGCCGGGCCGCGGCGCGCGCGCGCCTGCAGCAGGCGAGCCTGCTGCCGAACCCCGTGCTGGCGGTGGACTGGGAGGACTTCGGCCTCAACTCCGCGGCGACGGGCGCGGTGCAGACCACGCTGAGCCTGGCGTGGGCGCTGTCGGACGTCTACGCGCGCGAGGGTCGCGAGGCGGCCGCGCGGCACGACCTGGAGGCCGAGGAGGCCGAGCTGCGCGCCGACGCCGCGCGCCTCGCGGCGGCCGTCAGCCGCGCCTACGACGAGCTGGTGGCGGCGCGCTCGCGCGTGGCGCTGCAGCAGGAGCTGGCGGACGTCGCCGAGCGCGAGCGCGTGGACGTGGCGCACTTCGTCTCCAGCGGCGACTCGCCGCGCATCGACCTCGAGCGGGCCGAGGCCGAGCTGGCCGAGGCGCAGTCCGCCGCGGCGCAGGCGCGCAGCGCGGCGCGCGCGCAGGAGCTCGAGCTGGCCTTCGCGCTGGGCTTCGAGCGCCCCGTCACGCTGCAGCTCGCCGACGGCCTGACGGCCACGCCCACCGCGCCGCAGCCCGCCCTCGGCGACCTGCTGGCGTCCGCGGCCGCGGCCCGCCCCGAGCTGGCCGGCGCGGAGGCGCGCTACCAGGCCGAGCTGCAGCGCCTGCAGCTCGCCGCCGACCGCGTGCGCTTCCTGCCCACGGTGAGCGCCGGGCCACGCTTCCGCGGCGACGCGCTGCTCGCCGTCGGCGGGCTGGACGTCGAGCTGCCCTTCTTCGATTCCGGGGCGGCCGAGGAGGCGGGCGAGCAGGCCGCGCTGCTGGCCGCGGCCGCCGCGCTGCGCGCCGCGGCGCAGGACGTGGCGCGCGGCGTGTGCGCCGCGGCCGAGCGCGTCACGGCAGCGCAGGCGCAGCTGGACGAGCACGCCACCGACCTCGCGCAGCGTCGCGCCGCGCTGCGCACGCGCACCGAGGCCCTCTTCCGCGCCGGCCAGGCGGAGTACGCCGAGATGGCGCTGGCGCGGCGCGACGACGTCCGGGCGCGCCTCGCGCAGCTGGACGCGCAGCTGGCGGCTTCGGAGTCGCGGATCGATCTGCAGCTGGCGCTCGGCAGCTTCGCGCCGGCCCCGCCAGCGCCGGAGGCCGCGGGGCCGTGAGGCCCATCAGCAGCCGCTGATGCGCCCGGCTGCGGCGAGCACGGGCATCGCGGCCCGTCCGGGACTACGATGGGGCTCCAAATTGCCGAGCAGAGCCCCTCCGAACCCATGACAGCCTCCTCCAGGACCGCCGCGCCGCCGCCCGCCACGCGGCCCTCCGTGCGCGCGCAGCTCGAGCGCCTGCTCGCGCAGCGCATCCTCGTGCTCGACGGCGCGATGGGCTCGCTCATCCAGGCCTACCAGCTCACGGAGGCCGACTTCCGCGGCGAGCGCTTCCGCGACCACGGCAAGGACCTCAAGGGCGACAGCGACCTGCTCTCGCTCACGCGGCCGGACGTGATCCGCGAGATCCACGAGCGCTACCTCGCGGCCGGCGCGGACATCATCGAGACCAACACCTTCACGGCCACGGCGGTGAGCCAGGCCGAGTACGGCCTCGAGGCCCACTGCTACGACATGAACCTCGCCTCGGCGCGCCTCGCGCGCGAGGCCGTGGACGCCTGGAACGGCAGGACGCCCGACCGCCCGCGCTTCGTGGCCGGCTCGCTCGGCCCCATGAACCGCACCCTCTCGCTCTCGCCGCGCGTCGAGGACCCCGGCTTCCGCGCGGTGAGCTTCGACCAGGTGCGCGCGGCCTACCACGAGCAGGCGCGTGGCCTGCTGGACGGCGGCGTGGACCTGCTGCTGGTCGAGACGGTCTTCGACACCCTCAACTGCAAGGCCGCCATCGCCGCCCTCCGCGAGCTGCTCGACGAGCGCGGCCTCGACGTGCCGCTCATGCTGTCGGTGACCATCACCGACGCCTCCGGCCGCACGCTGAGCGGGCAGACGGTGGACGCCTTCTGGACGTCCGTCGAGCACGCGCGGCCGTTCTCGGTGGGCGTCAACTGCGCGCTCGGCGCGAAGGAGATGCGGCCCTACGTCGCCGAGCTGGCGCACCTCGCGGACTGCTGGATCTCGGCCTACCCCAACGCCGGCCTGCCCAACGCCTTCGGCGGCTACGACCAGACGCCGCACGAGACGGGCGCGCACCTGCACGAGTGGGCGCTCGCGGGCCTGGTCAACATCGTGGGCGGCTGCTGCGGCACGACGCCCGAGCACATCGCGGAGATCGTGCGCGAGGTGGCGGCCGTCGCGCCGCGCCCGCGCCCGGTGCGCGCCGAGCGCTTCACGCGCTTCGCCGGCCTCGAGCCCTTCACGCTGCGGCCCGACAGCAACTTCGTGATGGTGGGCGAGCGCACCAACGTCACCGGCAGCAAGCGCTTCGCGAAGCTGGTCGCCTCGGGCGACTACGCCGGAGGCCTCGCCGTGGCCCTCGACCAGGTGCGCGGCGGCGCCAACCTGCTCGACGTGAACATGGACGAGGGCATGCTCGACGGCCCCGCCGCGATGACGCGCTTCCTCAACCTCATCGCCTCCGAGCCCGAGATCGCGCGCCTGCCGATCATGGTGGACAGCAGCAAGTGGGAGGTGCTCGAGGCCGGCCTCAAGTGCGTGCAGGGCAAGGGCGTGGTCAACTCCATCTCGCTCAAGGACGGCGAGGACGAGTTCCTGCGGCGCGCGCGGCTGGTGCGGCGCTACGGCGCGGCGGTCATCGTCATGGCCTTCGACGAGACGGGCCAGGCCGACACCGTGGCGCGCAAGGTGGAGATCTGCGCGCGCGCCTTCCGCCTGCTGCGCGAGCGCCTCGACTTCCCGGCCGAGGACATCGTCTTCGACCCCAACATCCTCGCGGTCGCGACCGGCCTCGAGGAGCACGCCGACTACGCGAAGAACTACATCGAGGCCGCGCGCCTCATCAAGCAGCGCTGCCCCGGCGCCAAGATCAGCGGCGGCGTCTCCAACCTGTCCTTCGCCTTCCGCGGCAACGACGTGGTGCGCGAGGCCATGCACAGCGCCTTCCTCTACCACGCCATCCGCGCCGGCATGGACATGGGCATCGTGAACGCCGGCCAGCTCATCGTCTACGAGGACATCCCCAAGGAGCTGCTCGAGCACGTCGAGGACGTGCTCTTCAACCGCCGGCCGGACGCGACCGAGCGCCTCGTCACGCTGGCCGAGCGGGTGAAGGGCAAGGGGGCCCGCCGCGAGGAGGATCTCGCGTGGCGCGACGCGCCGGTGGAGAAGCGCCTCGCGCACGCGCTGGTGCACGGCCTCGTCGAGCACATCGAGGCCGACGTGGAGGAGGCGCGGCAGAAGTTCGCGCGGCCGCTGCAGGTGATCGAGGGGCCGCTCATGGACGGCATGAAGGTCGTGGGCGACCTCTTCGGCGCCGGCAAGATGTTCCTGCCGCAGGTGGTCAAGTCCGCGCGCGTCATGAAGCAGGCGGTGGCCGTGCTCCTGCCCTACATGGAGGCCGAGAAGGCCGCCACCGGGGCCGCGCCCGCCGCCAAGGGCCGCGTGGTCATGGCCACCGTCAAGGGCGACGTGCACGACATCGGCAAGAACATCGTGGGCGTGGTCCTCGGCTGCAACAACTACGAGGTCATCGACCTCGGGGTCATGGTGCCCACGGACATCATCCTGCGCACCGCCGTCGAGAAGGGCGCGGACCTCGTCGGCCTCTCGGGCCTCATCACGCCCTCACTCGACGTCATGGTCGAGGTGGCCCAGGAGATGACGCGGCGCGGGATGAAGCAGCCGCTGCTCATCGGCGGGGCCACCACGAGCCGACAGCACACGGCGGTGAAGATCGCGCCGGCCTTCGACGGGATCACCGCGCACGTGCTCGACGCCTCGCGCGCCGTGGGCGCCGTGTCCACGCTGCTGGACGCCGGCCGCCGCGCGACCTTCGACCGCGAGAACCGCGCCGCGCAGGAGCAGCTGCGCTTCGTCTACTCCCAGCGCGCGACGCGGCCGATGCTGACGCTCGCCGCGGCGCGAGCGGCCGCGCCGAAGCTCTCGCACGCCGATCTGCCCGCGCCGCCCTTCCTCGGCCGCCGGGTCATCGAGGACGTGCCGCTGGCCGAGCTGGTGCCGCTCATCGACTGGACCTTCTTCTTCCACGCCTGGGAGATGAAGGGGCTGTTCCCGCAGCTCCTCGACGATCCGGCCTCCGGCGCCGCGGCGCGCGACCTGTACGGGGCGGCGCAGAAGCTGCTGGGCGAGATCGTCGCCCGCAGGCTGCTGCGCGCGCGGGCCGTGTACGGCTTCTGGCCGGCGGCCGCGGAAGGCGACGACATCGCGCTGTTCGGGGACGAGGAGCATAGCCAGCCGGTGGGGCGCTTCCCGATGCTGCGTCAGCAGGAGGCGGCCGAGGGCAAGCCGCGGCTCTCTCTGGCGGACTTCGTGGCGCCGGCGCCGGGCAAGGACCACGTGGGGGCGTTCGCGATCACCGCCGGCCTCGGCGCCGACGAGCTCGTCGCGAAGTACGAGCGGGCGCTGGACGACTATCACGCCATCATGGTCAAGGCGCTCGCCGACCGCCTCGCGGAGGCCGGCGCGGAGTGGCTGCACCAGCGCATGCGGCGCGAATGGGGGCTGCAGAAGGCGGCGCTGAGCCACGACGAGCTCGTCCACGAGCGCTACCGCGGGATCCGGCCGGCCTTCGGGTATCCGGCGTGCCCGGATCACACGGGCAAGCGGCCGCTGTTCGCGCTGCTGGACGCACCGGCGGCGGGGATCACGCTGACGGAGAGCTGCGCCATGCTGCCGGCGGCGTCGGTGAGCGGGCTGGTGTTCCACCACCCGGAGGCGCGGTACTTCAACGTCGGGCACGTGGATCGGGACCAGGTGGCGGAGTACGCGCGGCGGAGCGGCATGGAGCCGAAGGAAATGGAGAAGTGGCTGGGGCCGAACCTGGCGTATGACCCCGGGGCCGCGGGCTGAGGCAGGGAAGAACTCGAGTCAGCGTCTTCGGTTTGGAAGTCCGAGGGACCTCGGAGGCTGTTCATGAGAGCTGGCTTGGCCGTCATTGTGCTGCTGAGTGCGTGTTCCGCACCACAGTCGGAGTCTGCGCCAGGCGAAGAGTCCTCCGCCCTCGCCGGGCCAGACGCCCAGCAGGCGCACGCGCCGATCGACTGGCCATTCGTTGATCGCGAGGCATTCGCCGCGCACTTGCGTGAGTTGGCACAGCAACCGCATGGTGAATACACCGGATGGCTGCGGACGTGGATGTCCTGCAGCCGCTCTCTGGGCTTCGATCTTCAAGCGCCGTTCGACCTCTGGTCAGACCGGCCTGGGCCCACGGCCGGATACGAGACCGTCGTGTCTCCAAACTACGGCCATGACGGCTGGACCATCGGCCGATGGGAAGTCTGGGATCACGATGCCCGGTTCGACCTGACGCTGAATGACCGCATCGCCCGCGTGGCATTCGTCAGCGTCGACGGAGCTGCCAATGTCGTGCCCCCTGCGCGCAGCCTGGCTGACACCATCGTGGTTGCGGCCCCTGGTAACGGGCGACTCGTCCTGATCGACATGCGCCCGGCCGGCCTGGTCGACGTCCTGCCTTACGCATTTGACGGGGAGCACGACGTCGAGCAGGCCCTTTGGACTCCTGGCGCCTGGGTCTTCCGTGATGAGAACGCCTTCGTCCAACGGTTGAAGTCGCTGAACAGCGACATGCTCGCCACAGCGACGAATGAGGCCATGCTCCAGGTTTGGGCAGACAGCATGAAGCAACTGGGCATCGCCGTGCATGGCGTGCGGCCGACCGAGCCGGCTTCGAGTGTGCAGCTAGGGCACGGTTTCTCGATATCGGCCGAGGATGCCTCGGACGAGGGTTGGATGCTCCGAAGACCCGGCTCCGAATCGAAGACTGCGTCGCCCGATGCTGCTGCCCTCTGGATCCAGGCGCATGTGCCCCTCGTCGTCTTTCTGGGGGAGGATGGGCTCTCGACGTCGGTGCCCAAGGCTGGAGTCGACGGCACGGTACTGCTCGTCTCGACCGCGGACGGTCGACTGGTCGCCGTCGAGCTGAGTCCCCAAGGGCTCGTGTCCGTCCTGCCACAGGCGTTCGAATAGGGTCCCGCCTCATTCGATCGTGGATGATGGGCGCGCGCGGGCGGGTTGGCGGGCGGTTCGTCTCCGCGCTCTACAATTCGCCTCCCTGACCGGCGCGCAGGCGAGCACGAAGCGCCTCGCCTCGACCGGTCCGCGCGATCTCGCGCTGGCACGGCCTGTGCGATGGCCACCGCGCCATGAGCCCGCCCCGCCTTACCGTCAGCGACGCCGTCGCTCCCGATCCGCGCCATGAGCTGCTGCGCTGCCCCTCCTGCTGCCAGCGCATCCCGATCGGCTACCTGCCCTTGTCCGAGTGGCGCGTCCTGCACCGCTGCGGCCAGCACGTGCTCGAGGCGACGACCCACGACGGCCTCTCGCTGAGCCTGTGGCGCTGGCGCGCCGCTCACGGCTGAGCGGCACGCGTGGCCGGGCGCCCGCAGGACCCCTTTGACGTGCTCTCCGCCCTCGCGCCGGGCGGGCGCAGCGTCCACGTCGTGGTGGACTCGCCCCGCGCGAGCCGCAGCAAGTACAAGCGCGACGAGCGCCTGGGGCTGTTCAAGCTGCGCCACGTGCTGCCCGAAGGCCTCGTCTTCCCCTACGACTTCGGCTACGTCCCCGGCACGCGCGGCGAGGACGGCGATCCCATCGACGTCATGCTGCTGGACGATGAGCCGGCCTTCGTCGGCTGCGTCGTCGAGGCCCGGCTCATCGGCGTGATCGAGGCGCGCCAGCGCGAGGAGGGCGAGCGGCGCTGGAAGCGCAACGACCGGCTGCTGGCCGTGGCCATCCCCTCCGCCGTGCACGCGCACCTGCGCGAGCTGCGCCAGCTGCCCTCGGCCCTGCTCGACGAGCTGGAGAACTTCTTCGTCTCGTACACGCGCATGGAGGGCAAGACCTTCCAGGTCCGCGGTCGCCGCGGACGGTCCGCGGCGCTGCAGGCCCTGGCGCGGGGGCGGCGAGCGTTCGAGAGGGGTTGAAGGACGCGCGGGAGCGCGCGGTCACATTGAAGAAACGAGTCGGAGCAACGACTCCGACAGATTTCTTCAATGTGCCGGACGCGGCGCCGGCCTGCCGCGGGCGCCGGCGGCCCCTGCGCTTCCCTCCAGGCGCCCCTCCTCGTATCCTCCCGCGCTCTGCCAGCCCGGGAGACCCACCGATGGCGAGCCCGTCCGCTCGAAGCTCCGCGCCCGCGCCAGCCGCGCCCGCGTCCGCCGCGCCCGTCGCCGCCGAAGGCTCCGTCACCGCCACCTCGCGCATCTTTCCGCAGCTGAAGGTGGGTGAGTGGCTGCTGTTCATCCTGCTGGCCATGGTGCTGGCGGCGACGAACATCTACACGACGCTGCTCATCGGGTGGAGTGACACGGGCGCGATCATCTCGGCGCTCATGTCCATGCTCGTGCTGGGCGCCTTTGCGAAGGCCAAGCCCAGCATCTTCACCATCAACATCGGGCAGAGCACGGCCAGCGGCGGCGGCTCGGTGGGCTTCGCCGTCGGCACGTATGCGTGCGTGAAGCTGGTCGACCCGCAGTTCGATCCGCCGTGGTACCTCATCATCCCGCTGTTCGCGGCCATGGGGACGTTCGGCGCGCTGGTGGCGGCAACGGTGCGGCCGATGATGGTGCGCTACTTCTTCCCCACGGGCACGGCCTGCGCGGTCATCCAGCGCACGGTCACGAAGGAGTTCGCGCCGGGCGAGGTCAACCGCCCGATGCGGCTGCTCAAGATCTGGGGCGCCATCGCGAGCCTCGCGGCCATCCCCACCAAGATCAAGCTGGTCGCGACCGAGGCCACCGCGCTGCTGGGTCCCGTGCACATCTGGGGCGAGGGCAGCAAGGACATCTCGCTGGGCGTCGACCCGCTGTTCTACGGCATCGGCCTCGTGGTGGGGCCGCGCATCGGCCTCGGGATGCTCATCGGCGGCCTGCTCGGGCCGCTCGTGCTGGCGCCGTGGCTGGGCGGGCTCGTGCCCGCGGACCCGGTGAGCTACGTCGAGTGGAAGCGCTGGATGGCGATCGCGGTGCTGACGCTGCCCACCTTCGCGACCATCGCGCTGGCCTACGTGTACCGCACGCCGCACTCGGTGCCGCCGGGCTTCAACGCCGGCCGCACGCGCTACACGCTGCCCGCCGGCGCGCGCCGGCTGTGGATGGTGCTGACGCTGGCCGCGGCGGCGGCCATCGCGCTGCTGGCGCAATGGGTCTTCAACCTGCCGGCCTACGCCAGCGTGGTCACCATGCTGGTCGCCTGGCCGATGTGCATCGTCAACGGGCGCGTCAACGGCGACACGGACATCAACCCCGTGCGCCTCGTGGCCGTGGTGCTGCTGGCCACGCTCACGTGGATGATCGCCGACAAGCACGCCATCACGCTGCTGGGCATGGCGGTCATCGGCGGCACCATGGCCGCCGTGGCCGTGGACATGTTCCAGGAGTACCGCACCGGCTACCTGCTGGACGCGGACCCGGTGCCCATGCTGAGCGTGCAGGTGCTGGGCGCCATCGCGGGCGCCGTGGTGTCCATCCCCGTGCTGGCCATCCTCGTCCGCCAGCTCGGCCTCGGGCAGGACAGCAAGCTGCCGGCGCCGGGCGCGCAGATCTGGGCGGCGATGGGCGAGGCCATGGCGGGCGGCTTCGATCCCAGCCAGCTGATGATCCAGGCGATCATCGTCGTGTCGCTGGTGGGCTGCGTCTACGCGTGGCTGACGGTGTGGCCGAGGACGGGCGGGTGGATGCCGTCGCTCTTCGGCATCGGCATCGGCATGCTGCTGCCCATCGACAACTCCACCGGCATCTTCGCGGGCGGCCTGCTGCACTGGCTGCTGGCGCGCTTCATGGTCAAGGGCGCCACGGCCGAGGAGAAGGTCCACTCGGCCGCCAGCGTGCGCAACGACATGATGCTGGCCGGCGCGGCCATCTTCGCGGCGGCGGCGGTCATGAGCATCCTCATCGTGGTGCTGTTCACCATCCTCGACGCCACGGGCGTGCACTGGTTCTGGATCGCGTGACAGCGCGCTTGGCCCCCTCGGTCTGGCCGCCTAACATGCTCGCCCCCGCGCCCGTAGGCCTTCGCCCGCGGTCGCCGCGGCGAAGGATCCCGGCATGATCGACGTCGACCACGCCACCAAGGACTACGGCCCGGTCCGCGCCGTCGACGACGTCTCCTTCCGCATCGGCGCGGGCGAGATCGTGGGCTTCCTCGGGCCCAACGGCGCCGGCAAGAGCACGCTGCTCAAGATGATGTGCACGTGGCTGGCGCCCACGGCCGGGCGCGTGGCCATCGACGGGCACGACACCGTCAAGGAGCCGCTGGCCGTGCGGCGCGTGCTGGGGTACCTCACCGAGCACAACGCCCTGTACGACGGCATGCGCGTGGACCGCTTCCTGCAGTTCTGCGGGCGGACGCGCGGGCTCTCGGGCGCGCGGCTGGGGGAGCGGCTGGACTGGGCGGTGCAGGCCTGCTCGCTGCAGCCCGTGCTGGGCAAGCGCGTGAACCAGTGCAGCAAGGGCTTCCGGCAGCGCATCGGCGTGGCGGCGGCGCTGCTGCACGACCCCAAGGTCATCCTGCTGGACGAGCCCACGCACGGCCTCGATCCGCTGCAGGTGGTGGCCTTCCGCGACTTCATTCGCACGCTGCGGCCCGGGCGCGCGATCCTCTTCAGCAGCCACATCCTGAACGAGGTGGTCACGATCAGCGACCGCGTGCTCATGATGAACTACGGCCGGCTGCTGGCCGACGTGCCGGTGGGCGAGCTGCAGGAGCGCGCGGCGCAGAGCGGCGCGGGCGTCGAGCGCGTCATCCTCGACATCGTCACGGCCGCGGGGCCGGCCGTGGCGGCGGCGCGATGAACGCCGCCGCCAACCGCCTCTCGCCCGGTCAGTTCCTCGCGGGCGTGCGCCACGTCGCGGCGCGCGAGCTGGGAGCGGCCTTCGACGGCGCGGTGGCCTACGTGTACGTGATCGCCTTCGTGGTGCTGTCCAACAGCATCTTCATGAACGACTTCTTCCTGAGCGGCCGCGCCGAGATGCGCGGCTTCTTCGAGCTCATGCCGTTGCTGCTGGCCTTCTTCCTCCCGGCGGTCACGATGCGCGCGCTGGCCGAGGAGCGCCGGCAGCGCACGCTCGAGATGCTGCTCACGCTGCCGATCGTGCCGCTGCAGGCGGTGCTGGGGAAGTACGTCGCGGCGCTGGCGCTGCTGCTGCTCTTCATGGCGGGCTCGCTGCCGGTAGTGGTCATGCTGTGCGTGCTGGGCCACCCCGATCCCGGGCTCATCGCCTCGGGCTACCTGGGCCTCTTCCTGCTGGGCGCGATGTTCCTGGCCTTCGGCCTGTTCCTCTCCAGCCTCAGCCAGGACCAGATCGTGGCCTTCGTGACCAGCACGCTGCTGGGCTTCGCCTTCGTGCTCACGGGCAACGACCGCGTGGTCGCGGTGCTGGACGGCGCGTGGCCCGCGGCGGGGCTGGGGACGCTGCTGTACGAGAGCTTCTCGGTCATGCCGCACTACGAGGCGCTCGTGGGCGGCGTGGTGAGCCTCGCGGCGGTGCTGTACTTCGGGCTGTTCTCGGCGCTCTTCCTGTGGCTGTGCGCGCTGGTGCTGCAGCGCCACCGCGCGTGACGCCGTGAGCCGCGGCCACCGGTTGCTGCTGCTCGTCCTGGCGCTGTTCGGCGTGCTGGACGTGCTCTTCGCCACACGCATCGCGGGCCGCGACCGCGACGCGCGCCTGGAGCTGGGGCGGCACAAGCTCACGCAGGTGTCCGAGGCCACGCGCGCGCGCCTCGCCGGCCTTTCCGACAGCGTGCTGCTCACCTTGTTCGTGAGCCCGCGCGACCAGATGCCCTCGGACCTGCGCCGCCTCGAGCAGGACGCGCGCGACGTGCTCGAGGCGCTCAAGGCCGCGGGCGGCGGCAAGGTCGAGTACCAGATCGTGGACCCCACCGCCGAGGACGCGCTGCAGCGCTTCGCCAGCCGCCGCAAGGTGGCGCCCGTGCGCGTGCGCTCCGTGGAGCGCGACGGCTGGACGGAGAAGACCGTCTGGGCCAGCCTCGGCATCACCTGCGGCGCGCGCCCGCCCGTCGTGCTCAACGGCCTGCGCCCCGAGCAACTGCCGCTGCTGCAGGACCTGCTGGTGGCGCAGCTGGACCAGCTCGAGCACCCGCGCCGGCCGGTCATCGCCCTCGCGGCGCCCGGTCAGCCGCACGGCGAGAGCTTCGCGGACGTGGCCGCCGAGCTCGCCCTGCGCGCGGACCTGCTGCGCGTGGACCTCGACGCGGGCGCGCCCTTCCCGCAGCAGGCCGACGTGCTCGTGTGGCTGCAGCCCGGGCCCGTCGAGGCGGCGCGCGTGCACGAGCTGGACCTCTTCCTGCAGAGCGGCCGCTCGGTCATCGTGGCGGGCAGCCCGCGCCTCGGGCCGTTCTCGGCCGGCGTCGCCGCCGGCGCCGAGGCCGCCGCGCCACGGCCGGTGGAAAGCGGCTTCGCCACGCTGCTCTCGGGCTTCGGCCTCTCGCTGCGCGAAGGCCTGCTGGGCGACACGATGACCGCCTCGCTCAAGTCCGGCGAGACGGACGTGCCCGCGCCGTGGCTGCTGCGCTGCATCGCGCCGCAGCAGGACTTCCACAGCTTCAAGGGCCAGCCCAACGGGCACCTGTACTTCGAGTGCGCGGCGCCCTTCGCGCTGGACGGCGAGAAGCTGCGCGCCCGCGCGCTGGTGGCCGACGTGCTGGGCACCGCCTCCGACGGCGCCTGGCTGCAGCCCGAGGCGGGCGTGACGGACCTCACCCAGCTCGCGGCCACGGCGGGCGAGCCCGCGCCGCGCGTGCCGCTCATGGTGGCGCTGCGGCCGGCCGATCCGTGGCAGGGCGTGCTGGTGGCCATCGCCAGCAGCACGCCCTTCGAGGACGGCTGGTACCACGCCGAGGGCAACGCCCACCCGCGGCTGGTGAAGGTGCTGCTGGACAACCTCACGACGGACGAGCGCCTGCTCTCCTCGCGCCTGCTGGCGCAGCGCGCCGCACCGCTGCCGGAGCTGCCGGCCCGCGACCGCGTGCTGTGGCGCGCGCTGTGCATCGGATTGCTTCCGCTGCTGCTGCTGGTCGTGGCCTTCGCGCGCGGGGCCTTCCGGGCGGGCGACCGGCCGTCGCGCGCGGCGCGCCCGGCGGTGCGACCCTTCCGCGCGGCGACCGCGCTGCGCCTGCTCGCCGGCGTGGTGGTCATCGGCGCGCTCGTCGGCGTCGCGCGCGGCGCCGGCCTGCGCGCCGACCTCACGCAGGACGGCATCCACGAGCTGCACCCGCGCACGGCCGAGCTGGCCGCCGCCGCGACGGGCAGCCACGCGCTGCGCGCGGAGCTGTGGTTCTCGCCGCCCGACCGGCTGCCGCCGTCGCTGCGCCCCGTGCCCGCGCGCCTGACGGACGCGCTGGCCGACCTCGCGCGCGCCGGCGCGAGCGTCGAGGTCGAGGTGAAGCACCCGGAGGACCTGCCGCAGGCCGAGCAGGATGCGCTGGCCGCGCAGGGCCTGCTGCCGTCCGAGGTCGCGACGCGCGACGAGGAGGTGACCAGCGTCCGCAAGGTGTGGGCCTCGCTGCGCCTGTCGTCCGCCGACGGCCACTCCACCGTGCTGCCCTTCGGCGGCGCTTCGGACCTCGACGCGCTGCCCTTCCGCCTGGCCTTCGCGCTGTGGCGGCTGCAGACGGGGCGCGAGGTCACCGTGGGCTTCGCGGGCGACGCGCCGCGCCTCACGGCGGCCGAGGCCTTCGAGCTGTATCAGCAGCAGGGCCTCTTCGCGCCGGCCGGCACGGACGTGTACGCGCTGGCGGCGGCGGCCATCGCGGCCGCGGACTTCCGCGTCGAGCGCGTCAACCCGCGCAGCCCGACCATGCCGGCTGACCTCGACGCGCTGGTCTGGCTGCAGCCGCGCCGCTCCATCGACAAGATGCTCGAGCAGACGGTCATGTACCTGCACGGCGGCGGCCACGTGCTGCTGGCGGCGCAGCCCTTCGTGATGCAGCCGCGGCAGTTCCCGGGGCGCGACTACCTCACCGTGTGGTGGCCCGCGCCGCAGACGCCGGACGTGGACAAGACCTACTTCCCGGACCTCGGCGTGCAGCTCGTGCGCGAGGTGCTCTTCGACAAGCTGCAGACCAGCGCGCCGCTCGAGACGCTGGTCTACGCCGGCACGCGCCGCGACGCCCGGCGTCAGGAGTCCGCGCTGCCGTTCCTGCTGCGCGTTTCCGCCGCGAACTTCGCCGACGACCCGCTGGTGCGCGGCCTGTCCGACCAGGCCTTCCTGTGCCCGACGTACTTCCGCCTCGACCAGGCGGCGCTGGCCGCCGCGGGCCTCACGGCGCGCCCGCTCTTCACCTGCTCCGAGCGCAGCTGGAGCTACGAGTGGAAGGCCGGCTTCCTCGACCCGCAGTGGCTGGTGGGGCCGCTGGCCACCGACACGGCGCCCGCCAGCTGGCTGGGCAAGGTGCCGCTGGGCGTGGACGTGACCGGCGTCTTCCCCATACCGCCCCAGCCCATCGTGGCGGCGCCGCTGGTGCAGGGGCCCGACGGCCAGATGGTGCCGGGCCCGCCGCGCGAGTGGCCGCCGCCCGACGCGCCGGCGCCGAAGCCGGGCCGCCTCGTCTTCCTCGGCGAGACGGAGTGCTTCAAGAAC
>DASUFI010000113.1:0-49029 GCA_036274635.1 Planctomycetota bacterium | reverse complement strand
GATCACGTCAAGCTCCAGCACGTGCTGCTGGCCTTCGTGGGGGCCAAGCGCGGCTCCGAGAGCGGCCACACGATGGAGGAGGCGCGCGCGCTGACCAGCGATGTGCTCGCCCGCGCGCGGGCCGGCGAGGACTTCACCGCGCTGATGCAGCAGTACAGCGGCGACGACGGCCCGGGAACGTACACGCTCACGCAGGACGACCGCGAGACCTACGCGGAAGACTTCGGCGACGTCGGCTTCCGGCTGCAGGTGGGGGAGATCGGCGTCGCGCCTTACCACCACGTCAAGTCGCCGTTCGGGTGGCACGTCATCAAGCGGATCGAGTGAGCTCCGGGCTGCCCGAGTCGGACACGTAGGGCTCCGGCACCGACACGCGGCGCTGCTGTCGTGGGCCGCGTGAGCGCCGCGCTATGGAACCGGCATGACGTCCGGTGATGACTCCAGGAGCGCGCCGTCGCAGGCGTCTGCCCGCGCGGCCGTCCGGCACCCGGTGCCCGAGCACCCTGCAGGACTCGCGCAGGATCCGGATGTCCAGCAGGCGCTGGAGCAGACGGGCGCGCCCGCCGCCCCGCCGCCGCCGGTCGAGAGGGTGCAGCTTGCGTGGCTGGCCAGCCACGCCTTGCTCCTGATGGGCTCGGTGGCCCTTTACTATCTGCTGCGGCTCGACGTGCTGCACGTCGACGAGCGCTACATGCCCTTCGCGCAGCGCGGCACCCTGGGTGCCATCGGCGTCGTCCTCGTCCTCGGCGCGGCGCGCGCGGTCGACGTGTTCCTGATCCGGCGGCTGCACCACGCCACCACGCGCTTCAACCTGCACCGGCTCATCCGGCTGGTGGCCGGCATCGCCATCTTCTTCATCGCGCTGTCGGTGCTGTCGGCCACGTGGTACACGGCCGTGGTCTCGCTCGGGCTCATCTCGCTCGTGCTCGGCTTCGCGCTGCAGACGCCGATCACCAGCTTCATCGGCTGGCTCTACATCCTCGTGCGCACGCCGTACCGCGTCGGCGACCGCATCCGGATGGGCGACGCGACCGGCGACGTCATCGACGTGGGCTACCTGGACACCACGCTCTGGGAGATCGGTGGCGACTACCTCACCACGGACCACCCCAGCGGGCGCCTCATCAAGTTCCCCAATTCCAACGTGCTGACCACGGCGGTCATCAACTCGTCCTGGCCGCTCTTCCCGTACATCTGGAACGAGATCCGCTTCCACGTGGCCTACAACAGCGACCTGGAGTTCGTGGCCTCCACCATGCAGGACGTGGCGGAGAGCGCGCTCGGCGCGGACATGCGCAAGCAGGTCGCGGTGTATCGCCAGCTGCTCGCGCAGACGCCCGTGAACCAGCTGGACGTGCGCGAGCGGCCGTCGGTCTTCTTCCGCGTCAGCGACAACACGTGGCTGATCGCCATCGTGCGCTACCTGGTCGAGCCGCGTCAGGCCGGCCGCGTGAAGAGCCGGCTCATCGTCGAGATGCTCGAGCGACTCAACGCCGAGCCCGGGCGCGTGCGCTTCCCCAAGGACGACCTGCGCTGAGCGGCCGCCTCAGCGTTCGTCGTGTACCAGAGATCCTGCTCGAAGAGGTTCGGAACTCCGTCGCCGTCCGAGTCGACGCCGCTCAAGGGCTTGCCTGGCTGCGCGCCGAGGATCCCACACACGCCCGCCACGGCGATCCGGCGACCTCGTACGTCGCCCGATGAACGACCTCCGACGCGCCGCACCTTGCCAGTGCGGAGGTCGTGGGGCGCGGATAGCATCCCCGCGATGAGCCGCGCGTTCGTCCGCGATCCGGAGACTCCCGGTCCGACCTGTCCGTCGCCCCCCGGATGCGGCGGCACCGGCGTGCCCGTCTCGGCCGCCACGCTGCGCGCGCGCCTGCGACCCGAGGCCGCGGCGCGCTTCGCGGAGGCGGCCTTCTTCTGTCCGGATCCAGCCTGCGACGTGGCCTACTTCGACGGCCGCCTCGCCTGGGCCGCGCGCTCGGAGCTGCGCGAGCCGGCCTATCCCAAGCAGGAGGGCGCGCCGCTGTGCGCCTGCTTCGGTGTGTCGCGCGAGACGATCGAGGAGCTGGGCCGCCGCGGCGACAAGCTGGCGATGCGCGCCTTCCTCGAGCGTGCGGCGTCGCCCGCCGCCCGCTGCGCGACGCGCGCGGCCGACGGTCGCAGCTGCGCGACGGAAGCGCGGCGCGTGTTCCTGCGGGCCCTGCCCGGGGGCGCGGACGCGTAGCGAGCCGCTGTCGGGCGCCCCGGCGCGGGCGGCGCGGCGGAGCACAGGGCCGGGGCCCGTCGTCGTCGCCGCCACTGCACGGGCGTGTTAGAGTGCGTAGCCCCCGGGTTGGGCGCCACAGAGCTTGCCGGTGTCACGCGTGTGTGCGCCGGCTTCCATTCCACCCACGAACCCCCGCACATGCCGAACGCTCGCGCACTGAGCGTCGCTCTCGCGACGATCCTCGTGTTCGTGCTGTGCCTCGCCGCACGGCCGGCCTCGGGTTCGGAAGCGGAGACGCTGTTCCGCCAGCAGGTGCTGCCGGTGCTGCAGCAGAACTGCTTCAAGTGCCACGGGCCACAGGCCAGGCGCCTGCGCGGCGGGCTGCGCATGAACGGCCTGGACTCGCTGCTGAAGGGCGGCGACGGCGGCCCTGCGATCGTGCCGGGGGACCCGGACAACAGCCCGCTGGTCAAGGCCGTGCGGCGCACGGACCCGGACTTCATGATGCCGCCGGACGACCCGCTGCCGCCCGAGGCCACGGCCGCGATCGAGCAATGGGTGCGGCTGGGCGCGGCGTGGCCCGACGACCTGGTCGAGGGCTCGACGCCTGCCGCGCCGGGCGCCGAGCCCGCCAGCGCTGCGCCACCCGACGCCGCGCCCGCGCCCACCGACCACGACGCACTGCAGTTCTTCGAGGAGCGCGTGCGCCCCCTGCTGGCCGACAGCTGCTTCAAGTGCCATGGCCCGGCGCTGGACAAGGTCAAGGGCGGACTGCGCATGAGTGGCCGCGAGGCGCTGCTGCGCGGCGGCTCGCGCGGCCCGGCCCTCGTGCCCGGGCAGCCGGAGGAGAGCCGCCTCGTCGAGGCCGTGAGCTGGACCGACGCGGACCTGAGCATGCCGCCCGACGACAAGCTCTCCGCCGAGCAGATCGCCACGCTCACGAGCTGGGTGGCGATGGGCGCGCCGTGGCCCGCCGACGAGTCCGCGCCGCCGGCTGCCGAGCACGCGGAGAGCACCGGCCCGGACATCGCCGCCGGCCGCACGTGGTGGGCCTTCAAGCCCGTCGTGCGCCCCGAGCCGCCGGCCGTGGACGCGTCGCGCGTGGCCAATCCCATCGACGCCTTCGTGCTGGCGAAGCTGGACGCGGCGGGCCTGAAGCCCAACCCGCGCGCGGATCGCGCCACGCTCGCGCGGCGCGCCTGGTTCGACCTGCTGGGCCTGCCGCCCAGCGCCGCGGACGTGCAGGCCTTCGTGGACGACGACGCGCCCGACGCCTGGCCGCGGCTCATCGACACGCTGCTCGCGCGGCCGGAGTACGGCGAGCGCTGGGGCCGCTACTGGCTGGACGTGGTGCGCTGGGCGCAGACCAACGGCTACGAGCGCGACACCGAGAAGCCCTACGCCTGGCGCTACCGCGACTGGGTCATCGACGCCTTCAACCGCGACCTGCCCTACGATCGCTTCGTGCTCGAACAGCTCGCGGGCGACGAGCTCCCGGACGCGACGGACGAGTCCCTCGTGGCCACGGGCTTCTACCGGATCGGCGTGTGGGACGACGAGCCCGACGATACCGAGCAGGCCAAGTTCGACGAGCTCGACGACACGGTGCGCACCGTGGCCGAGGGCTTCATGGGCGTCACGCTCGGCTGCGCGCGCTGCCACGACCACAAGTTCGATCCCTTCGCGCAGACGGACTACTACTCCACACTGGCCTTCCTGCGGAACATCCGGCCCTACACGGCGCCGCACTTCGCGCTGGACTCGGAGACCCTGCGGCCGCTGGGCGCGCAGCGGGACGACCTGCACCGCTGGGGGCTGGCCAGGCAGGCGCGCATCGACGCGGACAACCAGGAGATCAGGCGCCTGCGCGGGCTTGGGCGGCTGCGGGCGGCCGAGGCGCGGCGGGCCGCGCTGACCGCCGAGCAGAGCGCGGCGCTGGAGATTCCGGCCGACCAGCGCAGCCCGGAGCAGGCGGCGCTCGTCGCGCAGATCAGCGTCGGCGCGCCCACCCCCGAGGAGAACCAGGCCGCGCTCACGGTGGACGAGCGGAGGAGCCTCGCGAAGCTGGAGCTCGAGGTCGAGGACATCCCCAAGTCCTTCGAGGGCGACCTGCACTGGGGGCTGATGGTGCGCGAGTCGCGCGGCCCGGCGCCCGAGACGCACGTGCTCGTCCGCGGCCGCGCGTCGGCGCCGGCGGAGCTGGTCGAGCCGCGCTTCGTGCAGGTCCTGTGCGCCAGCGACGGGGATGCCGCGCCCCGGCTGCCCGAGCCCTCGGAGGCCAGCCGCAGCACGGGCCGCCGGCTGGCCCTCGCGCGCTGGATCGCGAGCCCGCAGCAGCCCACGACGGCGCGCGTCATGGTGAACCGCATCTGGCAGCACCACTTCGGGCGCGGCCTCGTCGCCACCCCCAACGACTTCGGGCACCAGGGCACGCCGCCCACGCACCCCGAGCTGCTGGACTGGCTGGCGAGCGAGTTCACCGACGGGGGCTGGGGCATCAAGGACATGCACCGGCTGATCATGACCTCGAACACCTACTGCTCGAGCTCGAGCGCGGCCGACGCAGCGGCCCTCGAGCGCGACCCGGACAACACGCTGCTCTGGCGGCAGGACCTGCGGCGCCTCGAGGCCGAGGCCGTGCGCGACACGGTGCTCTCGGTGGCGGGCACGCTGTCGGACGAGCGCGGCGGGCGCGGCTTCTTCCCGCGCCTCTCGCGCGAGGCGCTGGCCGGCGGCTCGCGGCCGGGCCAGGGCTGGGAGCTGCCCGACGGCAGAGAGCCGCGCTCGATCTACTGCTACGTCAAGCGCTCGCTCCTGCCGCCCTTCCTGGAGGTGTTCGACTACAACAACACCTCGCTGCCGGTGGGCTCGCGCCAGGTCACGACCATGGCCTCGCAGGCGCTCATCCTGCTCAACAGCGAGTTCATGGGCGAGCAGGCGGCGGCCTTCGCCACGCGGGTGCGGGCGGAGGCGGGCGACGACGTGGCCGCGCAGATCACGCAGGCCTTCGAGCTGGCCCTGGCGCGCCCGCCGAGCGAGGCCGAGCGCACCGTCGCGCGCGGGCTCTACGACCGCGAGCTCGCCGAGTTCGCCGCGGCGCCGCACGACCTGGTGTTCAAGGCGCGCATCGCGTCGCGCGCGGACGCGGGCTTCCTGCCGAAGCTCGACGGCACGGACGTGCTCTTCGGACCCCGAGCGGGCTGGACCTACCTCAAGGGACGCTGGGGCAACGGCTACAACAGCACGCTCGAGATGGACCCCGCGGCCGGGCCGGCGGCGCTGCTGGACGCGCCCGTCTTCCGCGACGGCAGTGCGTCGGCGCGCGTGCTGCTGAGCGGCGGCTGCGAGATGTGCGCCTTCCTGCTGCGCGCCACAGCCGCCGGCGACGGCTACGACGGCGTGGAGGCCGTGCTGGACCCGCGCGCCGGCAAGCTGCGCCTGGTCGCGCACGCCGGTGACACCGAGACCGTGCTGGCCGAGACGGACGCCGACCTCGCGCCCGGCACCTGGCACACGCTGCGCATCGAGGCGCGCGGCCCGCGGCTCGCCGTCTGGCTGGACGGCGCGGACGGGGAGGCGGGCCGCGGCGCGCCGCGGCTGGAGGCCTCGCTGCCCGGCGAGGTCGCGGCCGGCCAGTTCGGCGTGCGCGCCTGGGGCGACGAGCTGCAGCTCTCCGGCCTGCAGCTGGACGCCGACGGCCAGATCGTCGCGCTGCAGCCCGACGACCCCGGCACCCCCGAGCAGCGCGCGCTGCGCTCGCTCTGCCTGCTGCTCTTCAACCTGGACGAGTTCCTCTACGTCGACTGACCCGCGAGCCTGCACCATGACCGACCCCACCGACGCGCGCGCCGACCAGCTCTCACGCCGCAAGTTCCTGCAGTGCGCCGGCGGCAGCGCGGCCGGCCTCTCGCTGCTGTCGCTGCTGGGCGCGGCCGGCCTGTTCGCGCCGGACGCGGAGGCCGGCGACGGCGCGCCCGGCTACCTCGACCCGCTGGCCCCGAAGCCGCCGCACTTCCCGGTCAAGGCCAAGCACTGCATCTTCCTGTTCATGTTCGGCGGCCCGTCGCAGATGGACCTGTTCGACTACAAGCCCGAGCTGCAGAAGCGCGACGGCCAGACCATCGAGCTGGAGCGCCGGCGCCACAAGCCGCAGCCCAGCAAGATCCTGGGCAGCAAGCGCGTCTTCGCGCGGCACGGCGAGACGGGGCAGTGGTGCTCGGACGCACTGCCGCTGATGTCGCAGCACATGGACAAGCTGTGCCTGCTCAAGAGCCTGTACACGGACTCGTTCGCGCACGGCTCGGCGGTGCTGCAGATGAACAGCGGCCAGATCCTGCAGGGCCACCCGGCCCTAGGCTCATGGCTGGCCTACGGGCTGGGCACCCAGAACAACAAGCTGCCGGGATTCGTGGTCATGCACGACCCGCGCGGCGGCCCCATCTCGGGCGCGGTCAACTGGGCCAGCGGCTACATGCCCGCGGCCTACCAGGGCACGCTCTTCCGCTCGTTGGGGGATCCGCTGCTGGACCTGTCGCCCTCGCCGTCCTCGGTGCGCGCCGGCCTCACGCGCGAGATGCAGCGCGAGCAGATCGAGGCGCTGGCGGCCCTGAACCGCCTGCACGCCGAAGCGCGGCCGAACTACTCGGAGCTGGCCGCGCGCATCGGCAGCTACGAGCTGGCCTACCAGATGCAGGAGACGGCGCCCGAGGCGCTGGACCTGAGCCAGGAGACCGAGGCCACGCGCGAGATGTACGCGCTGAACGAGCCCGCGGGCCGTCACTCCTTGAGCATCGGGCCCGCGGCCTTCGGGCGCCAGTGCCTGCTCGCGCGCCGGCTGGTCGAGCGCGGCGTGCGCTTCGTGCAGATCTACCAGGGCGGCGGCGCGCAGCAGCAGTCGTGGGACGCGCACAACGGCGTCGAGGAGAACCTCGGGATCCACTGCCCCGAGATCGACAAGCCCGTCTCCGCGCTGCTCACCGACCTCGCGCGCACGGGCCTGCTCGACGAGACGCTGGTCATCTGGGGCGGCGAGTTCGGGCGCATGCCCGTGGCCCAGATGGAGGGCGCCGGCCAGACCGCCTGCCCCGACGGCCGCGACCACAACCCCAAGGGCTTCACCATGTGGCTGGCCGGCGCGGGCGTCAAGCCGGGCAGCTACGGCGCCACCGACGAGATCGGCGCCGAGGCCGTCGAGGGCCGCCACCACGTGCGCGAGCTGCACGCCACGATCCTGCACCTCATGGGCCTGGACTATCACAAGCTCACCTACCGCTACGGCGGGCTGGACCGCCGGCTCACCGGGCCGCAGGAGGTGGACCTGATCACGGAGATCCTGGCTTAGGGCGCGGCCGCGGCACGCGGCGGCGGTGTCAAGCGAGGCGCGACTACCGCAGAATCGAACTCGATGAGGCCTGATCGCCGCACCAGGCGCGTCCGTCGCCCGCTCGTTCGGCGCCTCGACAGACTTGGCGACCCGGCGTAGCCTGCAACATGTCTTGGTCGTCTAGGGGGAGCAAGCGCATGGGCTTGGCTCATCCGATCCAGCCGGAAGGCTTCGCCCGGTGGCCGTTCGTGCTCTTGCCGCTGCTCGCCACGTGCACGGCCGTCCACGCG
Organism: Planctomycetota bacterium; assembly: GCA_036274635.1. Taxonomy (GTDB): domain Bacteria; phylum Planctomycetota; class B15-G4; order B15-G4; family B15-G4; genus DASUFI01. The sequence goes on along the minus strand of DASUFI010000113.1, from coordinate 41,207 downwards.
CAATGCGTCACCGGCCAGCTCACGCCGCCCATCCAGGTTCCGGGCAATGCCTTCGGCATCGCGCTGGCCCTCGACGGAACCGAACTCGTGGTGGGTGGCCAGTACGAGGCCGCCGTCTTCGTCCGCACGGGGACCGACTCGCCGCTCGATGCTCTCGATGACGGCTGGGTGCTGCAGGCCGAGCTCTTCCAGCCGCAGATCGGCGACAAGTTCGGCTGGGCTGTCGGAATCTCAGGGGACCATCTCGTCGTGGGGGCGCCCGCCACGGGCGGATTCAGTGGACCGGGCGCCGCGTATGTGTTCCGGAGGGTTGACGAGGGACGGCTGGGGAACCCAGCCGACGATGACTGGATCTTGGAAGCCACGCTGACCGGTCTCCAGGGCATCGGGCTCAACGCGAATTTCGGAACGGCGGCGTCGCTTGACGGCGATCTCGTGGCCGTCGGTGCACCTACGGGGGCAGTGGCTCCCGGAGAGCTGCCGCACGGCCTCGTGCATGTCTTCCGCCACGATGACGCCGGCACGCCCGCCGATCCCGTCGATGATACGTGGATCGAGGAGGCGATCCTCGAGGCCGGCGATCCACAGTTCAACCAGCACTTCGGCGAGCGTGTCGATCTCTCCGGCAGCGATCTGCTGGTCGGAGCGTACAACAGCGCTCCATCGGGTGCGGTCTACCACTTCCACGCCTCCGACGCCGGCATCACTGCGTCAGCCGCCGGCCGGACCTGGTCACAGATTGCAAAGATTGAGCCACCACCCGGCGACGCTGCCCCGCTCTTCGGGCGGTCTCTCGACTTCGATGGGCAGCGCGTGCTGATCGGCGCCGTGGATCGAGCCTATCTCTACGTGCTCGACGACAATGGCTCGCCCTCGGATCCGTGGGACGACGTCTGGGTGCACCAATTCACCTTCGCGGCAACGGACACGATCCCGTCCGACGGGTTCGGAGCGGCTGTCGGGCTGCGGGGGGCGACTGCGATGATCGGAGCGCCGCACCACGGCGCGCTCGCTGAAGGCGCGGTCTACATGTACCGCGAGCTTCCGTCGAGCCTGGCGGGTGCTGGCACGACGTGGCAGCTGATGACCGAAGCGGGTCCGCCGGTGCTCGCTGGCAGCCAGCAGTTCGGCACTGCGGTGCTGCTGGCGGGAGATCAGGCCTTTGCCGGCGAGCGCGGATCCGAGGTCACGGACGCGGCCAGCGTATTTGGCGCGGTCACGGTATACGCCTTCGCGGAGGAGCCGTGGACGTTTATCGACGCGGCGCTGCTGGGCGGCAACGGTGAGCCGTGCCTGCTAGGCGCCGGCTCGCTCGCGCCGGGCGCGGTCGTGGAAGTCAACATCGCCGACGCAATTGCCAGCGCACCGGCCGCCATCGTTATCGGCCTTTCGGCCGCGCTGCTGCCCTTCAAGGGCGGCCTGCTCGTTCCGGCGCCAGACCTCCTGATCGGATTCGCGACGAACGCTTCGGGTGGATTGGAGCTCGCCGCGCACTGGCCCGCGAGCATCCCGTTTGGAACCGTCGTCCACGTACAAGCCTGGATCGTCGACGGCGACGGAGTCTCTGGCTATGCGGCCAGCAATGGACTGAGGATCGACGTGCCCTAGCAATCCTCGCAGGAGTCTTTCACGGAAAGGGGGAATCGATGCGTTGCCAGCCTCGGGTTCGTGTTCTGTTTCCGGCCATCATGTTCGGGATTTCGGCCCTCTTCGCGAGTGCACCTTCCATCTGGGCGCAGACCGGTTGCGCAGCCGGGGCGCCAGCGCCCGGGTCGGAGGTCTGGTCAGTGCACGGCCGCTGGCTCGGCCCGTGGGTATTCCACTCTACCGACTACGACCTTCAGACCCAGCAGTGCATCCCCAACTCGGATGTCTGCATCGGTATCGATCCTTGCAGTGCGGGCGGCGGGGGCAAGGTGATCGCCCACGCAATGTTGCTTCCCACCGGCGATCACGCCGGTGACGTCCTCTTGATGGACGAGGCTGGACGCACGACTCGCTGGAACGAGTCCAACCCGACATGGATCGATGCCAGCATCTTCTGCAGCCCGTATCCTGGGCCCAGCAGCACTGCGCAATGGGGCACTTGCACCTATGACATTTTCTGCTCGGGCCATACGGCGCACAGCGATGGCCGCCTCGTCATCGCCGGCGGTGGAATTTTCACCTCGGTGCTCGGTGCGCCTGGGACGGTGTTCTTCGATCCAACGATCACCGATGGCAGCGTCGACCCGTGGGAGCCCGGGCCCGACATGTCAACGCACCGCTATTATCCGACTGCGGTGTCGATGCTGAAGGCATTTGACGGCTACCCCTTCATCATGGGCGGCACCGTCTATACCAACCAGGGGCCGCCCACGTCGGCCATCCGCGAGTGGGAGCGGCTCGTGCCGTTGCAGCCCAGCGGCACGAATCCGTGCGTGGCGACGCCGGTCGACTGGATCGCGGAGACGCTCATGGCCAGCGACACGACCCAGTTCGAGTACTACCCGCGCGTTCACCAGCTCTCCGGGCCGACGGGCGAGTTTTTTATCTCGGGTGATACTCAGCCGGCCTTGGTGGAGCTTTGCGCAGGCAGCGGCAATGCGGTGGGTGAGACCTGGTTCCTGCAGCCTCCGCTGACGGGATCAAGCACGGGAGTGCTCGGCAGTGGGCCCTCCGACACCCTCGGCGGCGTGCCGCGCAACCGGTACTACGGAACTTCGGTCCTACTGCATCAGCGTCCCGAGAACGGCGGCACCGATCGCGTGCTGGTCTTCTGCGGCTCGGACGGCTGCGACAGCGGTGACCCTAGCTGCTGCAACGGATCCATCATGGTGCGTTCCGACGTCAAGGAGCTCAACTGCGTGCCGGGAGCGACGCCAGGGGGCAGCAGCACGCTGGTCGCCAAGGCGCCGCTCCTCTGTCCGCGGGTCTTCAGCAGTGCAACCATCCTGCCCACCGGCGACATCTTCATCAGCCGCGGCTCGGCGACCGATCCACAAAACGACACCGTGCAGCCGCTCATCACATACGAACCGCATGCGTGGGCGGAGGTCTATCGGCCCGGTCCGACGAAGACGGCGGGCAGTGGCTCGAGCTCATACACGGCTGCAGTCCCCGACAGCTTCGCGAACTGGTGCCCGGCGGCCGTCTACAACAAGCGGCCGCCGCGCATCTACCATCACATCAGTCTGCTCCTGCCCAGCGGTCGGGTACTCGTGGCCGGTGGCGACGAGGTGCCGCTTGATCCCGCCTCGCCACAGTGTGGCCAGTTCGGGACGTCGTCGTACTCGGGGGAGGTGTACGAACCGGCCTACATGCACCAAGGCTGGAGCGTGGAAATCACCCAGGCGCCGTCCACCGCCCTCTTTCGTCGTCCGATCGACGTGAGCTTCAAGATCACCGGCGCATCGGCAGCGGCAGTTCCGGATCGCGTCGTCTTCATCCGGACGGGCTCGATCACTCACCACCAGGACAGTTCGCAGATCTACATCGAGCTCGCCTACAGCATCCAGGTCATCTCGACCCAGGGCAGCACAGTCATCGGCACTGTGCGGGCCACGGCGCCGGGTCCGTCCTTCGGTCCTCCTGGCTACTACGTGCTCTTCGTGGTCGGCAATGACGGCGGCGTGCGCGTACCCAGTGCTGGGAAGTTCGTGAAGCTGGAATAAGAGTCAGGGCTTCCGGCCGCGCCAGTCTTCCCCGACCGGTGCCTTGTTGCGTGCCACAAGTCCATCGTCGACTTCGCGCTGTGCCTCCGGGCGCGGGGCTTCACGTGCAACGTGCATTCCGAGTCCGGGCTCCTGGGCACCGAGCGTGTCTCCGGCAGCTACATGGTGCAATTCGACGGGATCCAGGACGGCGGTCACGGCGCGGGCTTCGGCAGGGCGGGTCCGCCCAAGAGCGCAGCGCGCGGCGCGGCCTGAGCCCGCGTCAGCAGCACAAGCGCCGCGAACCGGGGGACCTGCTACCGGCTGCCCGCCGAGCCCAATGCGCCGCCGCGTTCCAGCGCGTCCAGGATCGTGAGCGCGTACAGCCAGTGCCCCTGCGGCGTGGGGTGCCACGTGTCGAGGTAGAGCAGGCTCTCGGGGACGGGCGCACTCGCGAACGCGCCGCGCACGTCGGCGACCGGGATCGCGAGCTCTGCGGCGATGCCCTCGAGCGCCGTCGTGTACTCGAGCAGCTCGGGCTGCGCCGTCTCGCCGCGCCGGCTGCGGGCCGCCGACACCAGCAGCAGCGAGCAGCCCCGGTCCCGCGTGTCCTCGCGCAGCTGCCCGATGACCTTGGTGAAGTCGGCCGTGCCCAGGCGCGTCACGGTCGCGCTGGCCGGCGCCTGCGAAAGGGCACTCGGCGCCGCGTGCCCTCCGAGGAGGGATGCCAGCCAGCGCACGCTCGCGAAGCGATCCAGGTAGATGCGGAGTCGGAAGGCGGGGCGCTGGACGAGCTGGATCTTGTCCAGGTCGTCCAGCCCGTCGGACTTGGGCGCGGACTCGTTGACGCCCGGGAAGCAGGCGATGAGCACGTCGGGCCGCCAGGCGGAGACGCGCTGCAGGTACAGCTCGCGACCCTGCGCGATCGTGTGGCCGGTCACTCCGAAGTCGAGCACCTGCGCATCCAGGCCGCGCTCCCGGAGCAGCCGCTCCAGGACGGCGGGCCAGGCGTCGGCGGCGCGCACGCGCATGCCGAAGGTCACCGACTCGCCGAGGGCCGCGATGCGCAGCCCGGGGCGCGGCTCGCGCGGCACCGGCTCCCCGCGCAGGCCGTCGGCGTTGACGACGTCGCCGTAGAGCGTGGCGCCGGGGCGCGGCTCCCACAGCCAGCCGTCGTGGAAGCGGTAGTCGCCCTCGCCGGAGTCGAGCTCCTCGTCATGGTCCGCGTTCCACACCGAGAGCGGCCGGGCGCGAGGAGGCGCGATGTCGAGGGCGACGACGACGAATTCGAGGCCGGCCATCGCGATCAGCGGAGCCAGCACGCACCAGGCGAGCTTGGTGTGCAGGCGCGGTCCCCGTGTCGGTGCCGGTGGGGGATTCACGGATTCCACGCGTGCATCGACTCCCGCGGCGTCCCGGTCCTGCATCCGGGCCTGCGGCCGCGGAACGACCGTGGCCCGTGCCAGATGATACGGCCCGCGGCCAGCTGAGCCGGCTGCTCAGCCTGCTGCGGGCGGACGTTCCGTCACGCGTGCCAGCGGCTGCCCCTCGCCCCCGGTGCGCCGCCAGTGGATGTCGAAGGGGCTGGCCTGCTCCCGCTCGAGGTCCAGCACCGTGCCGAAGGGCACGTGTCGCCATGTGCCGAAGACGTGGTCCCACCAGTCCACGCCGAGGCCGAAGTTGTGCTCCCACATGTGGTCGCGGTGGTGCACGTAGTGCACCGGGAGGCGCCGCCACATCCAGCGGCAGGCGGCCGGGTGCTCGTGCTGCAGCTGGTGGGCCCAGGCCGACCAGGCCGCGTAGCCGAGGCTGCCCACCGTCCAGCCCGCGCCGGCCTCCAGGCTGATGAACCACGGCGGCAGCAGCAGCGGCGCGCCGGGCAGGAGGTAGTCGCCCAGCTCGGGCCAGAAGCCCTGGCCCCAGCCGTCGCGGTGGTGCTCGGCGTGCTTCTTGCCGGCGACCAGACCCGCGTGCATGAGCCTGTGCACGCCGTACTCGACGAAGCTCGCGACGAGCACGCCCAGCAGAAGTGCGACGACGAACACCATGACGATCCCCCGGTCGACGCCCCCATTGCAGCGCCGCGCGCCGCAGCGCGCAAGGGGCGAGGCCTACCAGACCGCGTGCGTGGGCCGGGCCTCGGGGTCGTCCCTGCGCACGAAGCCGTGGTGGCCGAAGGCATCGCGCTGCGCCTGCGTGAGGTTCGTGGGCAGCTCGGCCGCGCGCACCGTGTCGTACCAGGCGAGGCTGGCCGAGAGGGCCGGCAGCGGCAGCCCGGCGCCGACGCCGGCGGCGACCACCGCGCGCCAGGCGGGCTGCGCCTCGGCCAGCAGCCGCGCGAACTCCGGCGCGAGCGCGAGGTTGGGCAGGGCCGGTTGCTCGCGGAAGGCGGCGCGCATGGGCGTCAGCATGCGCGCGCGCAGGATGCAGCCGCCGGTCCAGATGCGCAGCAGCTCGGAGGTGTCCACGCTCCAGTCGTGCGCGCGCGAGGCGGCGGAGAGCAGGTGCAGGCCCTGCGCCCAGGCCACGACGCGCGCGGCGTGCAGCGCGCGCCGCGTGCCGTCGATCCAGCCGTCGCGCGACTCCATGAAGGGCGACGGGCCGCCCGGCCCCGTGAGCCGGGCCGAGGCGTCGTGCCGTCCCTCGCGGTCCGCGGAGAGCGTGCGCGCGTCCACCGCCGCGGCGATGGTGGGAACCGGCACGCCCAGCTCGAGGGCGGCCTGCACGGTCCACCGGCCGGTGCCCTTCTGCGCCGCCGCGTCCGAGACCAGCTCCACCAGCGGCCGGCCCGTGCGCTCGTCGCGCTTGGACAGGACGCGCGCGGCCAGCTCCAGCAGGAAGGACTCGAGCGGCCCGCGGTTCCACTCGGCGAAGAGGCGCGCGACCTCGGCTGCCGGGAGGCCCGCGCCGCGGTGCAGCACGTCCCAGGTCTCCGCGAGCAGCTGCATGTCGGCGTACTCGACGCCGTTGTGCACCATCTTGGCGAAGTGGCCCGCGCCGTCCGGGCCCACGAGCGCGACGCACGGACCGGTGTCCGTGACGGCGGCCATGGCCTCGAGCACCGGCCGCAGCCGCGCGAAGGCCGGCGCGTCGCCGCCCGCCATCATCGAGGGCCCGTGGCGCGCGCCCTCCTCGCCGCCCGAGACGCCCATGCCGACGAAGGCGATGTGCTTGTCGCGCAGCGCGGCCTGGCGGGCGCGCGTGTCGCTCCACAGGCTGTTGCCGCCGTCGACGAGGATGTCGCCGCCATGCAGCAGGGGCGCCAGCTGCGCGATGGAGTCGTCCACCGGCGCGCCGGCCGGCACCATGAGCAGCACGCGCCGCGGCGGCTCGAGGGCGCCGACGAAGGCGGCCGCGTCATCGCAGGGCAGCAGCCGCGCGCCCCACGGCTCGCGCGCGTTCGCGGCGGCGATCTCGCGGCCGCGCTCCGGCTTGCGATTGGCCATCGCCACGGTGATGCCGTGCTCGGCGGCGTTGAGCGCGAGGTTGCCGCCCATCGTGCCGAGACCCCAGACGCCCAGGTCGGCCTTGGTCATGGCGTCAGGATACGGCGGCGGGCGGCCGCGTCGAGCGAGGCGCGCCGAATGCAGAAGCCCTCATGAGGAACGTGGCTCGCCATCCTGCTCGCGACACCCGGGCTGCGAGCCGGTGTGGTGGTGGCCGCAGTCCGCATCGGTGTCCTACGGCGCCGCCGCGCTCCCGCCCGTCCGCCTCAACGCCCCGGCCGCCTCGCGGTCCACGATCCACGTCCCATGCCGCGCGAGCTGCCCCGGCGTCTGCCGCGGATCCCACTCGCCCTCCAGCGCGCGCGCCACAGCCTCGGCCTTCTCCGTGCCCGACACGAGCACCAGCAGCGCCCCAGCGGACGCCACCAGCGGCGGCGTCAGCGTGATGCGCTCCACCGGCTCCACCGGCGCGCGCACCGGGACGCAGCGGCGCTCCATCTCCTGCAGCGCCGGGCTGCGCGGGAAGAGCGAGGCCACGTGACCGTCGGCGCCGAGGCCCAGCAGCACGAGGTCGAAGCGTTCGGGCATGCGGCGGGCGTAGCTGGAGGCGGCGTCCTCGACGTCGGCGTGCGTGCGCGGCGCGGCGGTGAAGGGCGCGTGCAGCTGGTCGGCGCGCAGCGCGCCCGGCTCGACCAGCGTCTCGTGCAGCAGGCGGGCGTTGCTGGCGGGGTCGTCGGGCGCGACGGCGCGCTCGTCGCCCAGCCAGACGGCCAGCATGGGCCAGGGCACGCGGCTGTCGGTGGCCAGCAGCGCGTAGGTGGCGCGCGGCGTGCGCCCGCCGGCGAAGGCGATCTCGATCGTGGCGCCCGGCTGCTCGGCGCGCGCACGGGCCAGCGTGGCCAGCTCGCGCGCGATGCGGTCGGCCGCCAGCGCCGCGAGCGCGCCGGCGTCGCGCGCGACGATCAGCTCCGGGGGATGCGCGGCGTGCGCGCTCATGCGATGGGCGTCCACAGATGGTGGTGCCGCGCGGGCAGGGCGTCGGCCTCGAGGGGGCCCTGGCTGCCGGGCGCGTAGGAGTGCAGCGGCAGGCCGGCGTCGGCCTCGAAGCCGTCCAGCAGGGGCTGCACGAAGGCCCAGCAGCGCTCCACCTCGTCGCGGCGCGTGAAGAGCGTGGCGTCGCCGCGCAGCGCGTCGAGGAGCAGGCGCTCGTAGGCCTCGGCGGAGCCGGCGGCGAAGTCGCGGGCGTAGGAGAAGTCCATCTTCACGTCCGTCACGTCCAGCGACTCGCCCGGCCGCTTGGCGGCGAAGCGCAGGTCGATGCCCTCGTCGGGCTGGATGCGCAGCGTCAGCACGTTGGGGTTCACGCGGCGGCACACGTCGTCGTCGCCGAACAGGCACAGCGGGATGCCCTGGAAGGTGATCGTGACCTCCGTCGTGCGCGCCGCGAGGCGCTTGCCGGTGCGCAGGTAGAAGGGCACGCCCTGCCAGCGCCAGTTCTCGATGCCCAGCTCGAGCGCCACGTAGGTGGGGGTACGGCTGCCGCGCGCCACGTCGGGCAGGTCGGGGTAGCCTGCGTGCTGGCCGAAGACCGCGACCTCGCGCAGGTCGTGCGACAGGATCGGGCGCAGCGAGCGGAACAGCTGCACGCGCTCGTCGCGCACGTCGTCGGCGCGGAACGAGACCGGCAGCTCCATGGCGCACAGCGCCAGCACCTGCAGCAGGTGGTTCTGCACCATGTCGCGCACCACGCCGACCTGGTCGTAGAAGGCCGCGCGTCCGTCGACGCCCACGGTCTCGGCCGCGGTGATCTCGACGTGGCTCACGTACTTGCGGTTCCACAGCGGCTCGAACAGCGCGTTGCCGAAGCGGAACACGAGGATGTTCTGCACCGTCTCCTTGCCGAGGAAGTGGTCGATGCGGAAGACCTGGCTCTCGTGCAGCACGCGAGCCACGAGCGCGTTCAGCTCGCGGGCGCTCGCGAGGTCGTGGCCGAAGGGCTTCTCGATGACCACGCGCGTCCAGGGCGCGCGCTCGGGCTCGACGATGAGGCCGCCCGCCTTGAGGCCCGTGAGCAGGCCGGCGTAGGCCGAGGGCGGCGTCGCGAAGTAGAAGAGCCGGTTGCCGCAGGTGCCCAGCGCCGCGTCCAGCCGCTCCAGCTCGTCGCGCAGGGCCGCGAAGCCGCCCGGCGTGGCGAGGTCTGCCGTGACCACGCGCACGCGGCGATGGAAGTCGCGCCACTCCGCCTCGCCCGGCGCGCGGCCGCCGTCGACCAGGGCCCGGCGCACGCCGTCGAGGAAGGTGTCGCGAAAGCCGGGCCGGCGCGAGACGCCCACGATCGCGAAGCGTTCCGGCAGCAGCCGCGCGCGCTGCAGCGCGAAGAGCGCCGGCGCGATCTTGCGCTGCATGAGGTCGCCGCTGGCGCCGAACACCACGAGCAGGCAGGGCTGCTCGCAGGGGCGCACGTCCTGCGGCACGGCCGGCGGCTCCGTCACGGGCCGGGCCTCGACGTGACGCAGCGCGTCGCTCATGGCGCCGAGGGTATCAGCCGGGGCGACCCGTGTGCGCCGTCTTTGATACCCTGCCCGCCCGGCGCCGTCGTTCGCGGGCTCCAAGCGACGGGCCGCTTCTCCGGAGTCTCCGATGCACCGCGCAACCCTCGTCTCCGCCACACTCACGCTCATGACCAGCTTCGCCGCCGCCCAGGACGTGCAAGTCCCCTTCCAGAAGTTCGTCCTGGACAACGGCCTGCAGGTCGTCATCCACGAGGACCACAGCGACCCCGTCGTCGCCGTGTACCTCGACTACCACGTGGGCAGCGGGCGCGAGGAGCTCGGGCGCAGCGGCTTCGCGCACCTGTTCGAGCACCTCATGTTCCAGGGCAGCAAGCACGTCGGCGACGACCAGCACTTCAAGACGGTGAGCGAGTCCGGCGGCACGCTCAACGGCACGACCAACCGCGACCGCACCAACTACTTCGAGACGCTCCCGAGCAACCAGCTCGAGACGGCCCTGTGGCTGGAGGCCGACCGCATGGGCTACCTGCTCGACGCGGTGACGCAGGAGAAGCTGGACAACCAGCGCGACGTGGTCAAGAACGAGCGCCGCCAGAACTACGAGAACGTGCCCTACGCGCAGGCCGAGGGCGCGGTCATGAAGACGCTGTACCCCAAGGACCACCCCTACAGCTGGCTCACCATCGGCAGCCACGAGGACCTCACGGCCGCGTCGCTGGACGACGTGAAGGACTTCTTCCGCCGCTGGTACGCGCCCAACAACTGCACCCTGGCCATCGGCGGCGACGTGGACCCGGCCAAGACGCTGGATCTGGTGAAGAAGTGGTTCGGCCCGCTGCCGCGCGGCCCCGAGGTGGGCAAGCCGGCCGTGCGCGTGCCGCTGCTCGACCACGACACCACGGTGGTGGTGGAGGACAAGGTCCAGAACCCGCAGCTCAGCCTCATCTGGCCGGCGCCGCCGCGCGACACCGCCGAGGACGGCGCGCTCACCATGCTCATGGCCATCCTCTCGGCCAACAAGTCCTCCGTGCTGGACCGCGCGCTCACCATCGACGAGGTGCTGGCCACGCGCGTCTCGGCCGACTGGAGCCGCGGCGAGCAGGCCTCGGAGATCGACATCACCGTGCGCGCGGCGCCGGGTGTCACGCTGGACAGCCTGAACGACAAGGTGCACGCGCTGCTGGCCCAGCTGGACAAGGACGGCATCGACGCCGAGGCGCTGAAGCGCCAGCAGAACCGCTACGAGGCCGACTTCGTGAACCGCCTCGAGACGGTGGCCCCGCGCACCTCGGCGCTGTGCGAGGCCAACATGTACACGGGCGACCCCGTCAACGTCACGCGCCTGCTCAAGCAGGTGCTGGCCACGACGCCCGAGCAGGTGCACAACGTGCTGCGCAAGTACATGCTCGGCCGACCGTCGCTGGTGCTGTCCGTGGTGCCGGCGGGCAAGCGCGAGCTGGCCTGCACCGGGCGCACCGCCGCGCAGACCACGGCCGAGGCGGCCCTCGACCGCAGTCAGCGCCCGGCCCCGCAGCCCACGCCGAGCTTCAAGGCGCCGGTGGTCTGGCATGACAGCTGGCCCAACGGCGTGTCCGTCATCGGCACGCGCTACACCGAGCTGCCCATCGTCACGATCTCGCTCTCGGTGCCCGGCGGGCACCGGCGCGAGTCGGTGCAGCAGGCCGGCCTGGCCTCGCTCACCGGCCAGCTCATGAACGAGGGCACGCAGTCGCTGGACACGCTGGCCTTCGCCGACCAGCTCGACGCCCTCGGCATCACGCTGGGCGCCGGCGCGGGCGACGACGAGCTGACCATCTCGCTGCGCACGCTCAAGAAGCACCTGCCGGAGGCGACGGCGCTGTTCCGCGACGTCGTGCTGCGGCCGCGGCTCGCGGACGCGGACTTCGAGCGCCTCAAGAAGCAGCGCCTCGCGGCCCTGGAGTCGCGCGGCGACAGCATCCGCACCGTGGCGGGCAACGTCTGGGCGCGCCTGCTCTACGGCAAGGGCTCGCTGCTCGGCTGGCCCAACTCGGGCACGGTGGAGAGCGTCACCGCGCTCACCGCCGACGACGCGCGCGCCTTCCACAAGGCCCACGTCGTCCCGGCCGGCGCGCGGCTCACCGTCGTGGGCGACCTCGACGCCAAGGCCGTGCGCGACCTGCTGGGCGAGCTGGCCCAGGACTGGAAGGGCCAGGCCCTGCCGCCGCTGGCCCAGGAGACGCCGGCCGCGCCGGTGGGCGTGAAGGTGTACCTGGTGGACAAGCCGGGTGCCCCGCAGTCCGAGGTGCGCGCCGGCTACCCGTCGCTGTCCAGCAAGGACGCCGACTGGTATCCCGCGACCGTGATGAACTACGTGCTGGGCGGCGCCTTCAGCAGCCGCATCAACATGAACCTGCGCGAGGACAAGGGCTACACCTACGGCGCGCGCAGCAACTTCTCGGGCGGCAGCACGCCGGGGCCCTTCGAGGTCTCGTCCGCGGTGAAGACCGAAGTCACCAAGGAATCGGTGGCGGAGATCATCAAGGAGCTCAAGGCCATCCGCGAGGGCATCAAGGACGAGGAGGTGAGCTTCGCGCGCGACTCGCTGGTACAGGCCACCAACCGCCAGTACGAGTCGATCAACGCGCTGGGCGGCCTGCTGGACAACGTCTCGCGCTACGGCTGGCCCGACGACTACCCCAGCAAGCGCCTGCAGTACCTGTCCGTGGTGGACAAGGCGCAGCTCGAAGGCCTCGCTCAGCGCTACGTGCACCCGGACACGCTGCACGTGCTCGTGGTGGGCGACGCCAGCAAGGTGCGCGAAGGTCTCGCCTCGCTGGGCTACCCGATCGTCGACCTTGACATCGACGGCAACCCCCTTCCACAGGGCTGAACTGTCAGCAACCCGGCGTACAGGGCGGGGTTATCGCTGCACAGTCTCTGTGGAGGATGACCCATGAAGCGTCTCACTGTGTTCGTTGCATCGGCGGCGCTGGCCCTGCTCCCATTGTCTTCGGCGCGCGCCGGCCCGACCGGGCAGCCGCTGGGATGTGGTCCGGCCGCCGACGTCGCGGAGCCCACGGGCCTGGCCCTCGTGGACGACGGATCTCCGGCCGAAGAGGCCGCGCCCGTGCTCACCGGGGACCCCCTGAAGCAGGGCTCGGACACACACACGATCTCGGACCACGACATCTACGTGGCGCTCATCGCCGCCTGTGTCGTCCTGTTGCTCGTGATCCTGTTCTGAGGCGTGTGCGCGCTGCACGCGGGGCCGTTCCGCCCGCGTGCGGCGCGCGGGAACGCCGCGGACGAAGGCAGCTCAGCGCGGCGCGCGCGGCTCCGCGCGCGGCTCGGGGAAGAACTTCACGTGCCGCGGCGCCACGTGCACCTGCGCGCCGGCCTGCAGCGAAAGCTCATCGCTCGTGATCCTCGGTGAGCAGTTCACTTCGCGAGCCGTCGTTCAGCTGGCGCAGCGCTTCGGCGACGTGGTCGACGTGCACATGCTGCGCGCCGCAGCGGCGGCCCTCGGTGTCGAGCCACAGGCCGAGGTCGTGCACCTCGCAGCCCGCGAGGGCCTGCGGCAAGCATCCGGTCGCCGGATCGCCGAGCGCGCCGTCGAGGTCGAGCGTGAACACCGGACCCCCCATCGCGATCACGCGCCGGCCACGAGCCTTCTCCACCTGGGCGACGGCGTCGTCCAAGGGCCCGTCCGCGCGCAGGCCGCGGTAGACCAGCAGCACGTCCAGCGTGTCGCGCGCCGGGTCGTGACGCGCGACGAGGGTCTGCCCGTCGAACGTCGCACAACCTCGAGCGCAGGCGCCGCCGAAGAGCAGCGGCACGACGGCGCCCAGGAGCACGATGCGCGTGCGGGCAAGGATCAGGCGGAGGGTCACGGCGGCAGTCCTGAGGGAGCTTGCTGCTTCATGCGCGGAATCCAGCGCGCGCCGGCCAGCAATCTGGCCGCAGCGAGGTGGGGCGGTCGCCGAGGGGCACGGCCCGCGCCCCGCAGCGCTCGCGCCGGCGCATGATCGAGTACGCCCCGGGCCCCGCGATCGCGAGCCCCACGACCACGACCGCCAGCGTGAGCGGGTACTCGAACCCGCCCTTCTGCGAGTCGAAGCCCTTGCCGGCGTGCGCGGTGCCAATCGCGACCAGCATGTTGAACACGAGCGGAACTGCCATCAACCGCATGAAGGCGCCCGTGACCAGCGAGATCCCGCCCACGAACTCCGCCAGCGCCGACAGCAGCGCGCTCGTGTGCGAGTACGGCACGCCGATGGTCTCGAGGTAGCCGGCGAAGCCGTCGAGGCCCGGCCCGCCCCACGCGCCGAAGAGCAACTGGCAGCCGTGGAAGATGAAGACCACCCCGACCATGATGCGGATGAGCAGCAGACCGAAGGACGCGGACTTGGGGAGCGGTGGCGCCACGGGATTCCCTCTCCGGTCAGGGTCAGGACCGAGCCAGGCCCGCGCAGTGTAGCGACGCGGCGTGCGCGATCCGCGGAGCCATCCGCGCCCTCACGGGGCGGCCCGCTCCACGTCGCGCTCCTCCAGCGCCGGCAGCGCGGCCAGCGCGAGCCAGGGCAGCAGGTGCAACATCCACCGCGACAGCCCGGTCTGGAACGCCCACTCGAAGTCGACGGGGATGGCGGCGACGGTGAAGGCGCAGCCGCCGAGCTGCACCGCGCCCGCCAGCAGCCAGGCGGACGTCCGCGCGCGGCTCGCGCGGCGCACGAGCGCGAGAGCCGCGAGAAGCAGGCCAGCCAGCCACGTGAGGCCCCACGTCTGGAAGCGGAAGGTGTCGAGGGGCAGCACGCTGGCCAGCGCCATCCCCAGCGCGCGGGCGGTGCGCCCGACGAGCGCCAGGGTGTCCGAGAGCTCGGGCGCGAGCGACATGGGCGCCGACAGCCCATAGGCCGCCACGAGCAGCGGCCAGAGCGCTCCGATGGCGAGCAGCCCAAGCAGCGCCGGCGCCCCCGCGCGCGGCTCGAGCCGGCGTCGCGCGAGCAGCACGACCAGCCAGCCGACGCACAAGAGCCCCACGAGCACGCCCTGCGGCTTGGTCAGCAGAGCGCCCGCGCCGGCCGCCGCGAGCAGCAGCGCCCGGCCGGGCGTCGGTGCGCCGCGCAGCTCGTCCGCCGTGAGCGCCGCCAGCAGCACCCAGGCGGTGAAGAGCTCGTCGAGGTAGCCGCTGGTGCCGCCCGAGGCGAGCACCGGCGTGAGCAGCAGCAGCAGCGCGGCCAGCAGCGCCCGGCGCGGTGGCAGGCGCGCGAAGCAGGCCTCCACCAGCAACAGCATGAGCGCCAGCAGCGCCAGCGCGAAGAAGGGCTTCACGAGCCAGGAGCGCGCGTCGCCCGCGGCCAGGAAGACCAGCGCCTCGTTCAGCGGGACGAGGGGCGGATAGCTGGTGTAGGACTCCGCCCGCAGCCGCGCCACGGCATGGAGGTCGAGGCTGCGCTGCACCTCGTAGACCCGAGCCACCAGCCCGGAGTTCGACATGCCGTCGCCCGCCACGAGGGGCTGCGCGAGGCCGCTCGTCAGCGCCATGGTGGCGAGGGCGACCACCAGCGTGAGCGCCGCGAGGTGCTCGCGCCCGGTGACCGCCGGCTCCATCGCGGCTGCCGCGCGCCGCCGCCGCGCGACGACCGCCGCCGCCAGCCACCACGGCAGCAGCAGCACCGCCAGCCCGAACGGCACGTGCAGCGCCGAGGCCAGCAGCATCTCCAGCGCGATGGCCAGCGGCCCCAGCAGCAGCGCGCGCGGCACGGCGGCCGTCCAGCGTCGCGCGTGCTCGGGCGCCAGCGCGCCCAGCAGCAGCCAGCCCGCGAGGAGCTGCGTGAGGTGCACGAGCAGCACGAGGAGCGCGCTCATCGCGGCGCGATCCGGTAGAGCGTCGCGAGGCCGTGGCTGTCCACCCGCTGCAGGCGCGCGGTCACGCCCGGCGGCAGGCCGAGGTCGTCTGCATCGATGGCGAAGGCGATGAGCACGTCGTCGCGTGCGAGGGCGTCGGCCAGCCTGTCGGGCGTCAGCAGCAATCCCTGCGTGTCGAGGTAGGCCAGCCAGCGTTCGAGCACTTCGGGAACCTCGAGCTTGCGCAGGGCGCGCGCCACCAGCACGTCCGGCGCGCTCACGAGCACGTCGAGCGGCCGCGGCATGACGTAGAAGTCCCACGCGAAGGGCAGCACCGGTCCGGCGACGAGCAGCACGCGCGCGTCGTCGGGGACGCCCGCCAGCAGCGGCGGCATGTCGAGCAGGGCCGCGAAGGTCGGCTGACCCGCGAGTCCCTGCGGGTCGGGGTGCTCGAGGTCGTGGTGCACGCCGCGCGCGCGCACCAGGCCGGCTTCCAGCGCAGGCCACGCCGCGACCAGCTGAACGGCCAGCAGCACCGCGGCGCAGGCGGTCGCGACGCGGCTGCGCGTCACGAGCGGCGCGCGCCTACTCGTCCATGTCCATGCCGAGCTTCTTGCGCCCCTCGGGCGAGATCATCTCGGGGCCCCATGGCGGATCCCACACCACGTTCACGGTGACGGCCTTCACGCCGGGCACGTTGCGGATCTTGGTCTCGCACTCCTTCGGGATCGTCGCGGCCGACGGGCAGCTGGGCGAGGTGAGGCTCATGGTGAGGGTCACGTCGCCGTCCTTGTTGACGTCGAGGCCGTAGACGAGGCCGAACTGCACGATGTCGACGGGCACCTCGGGGTCGTAGACGGTGCCGAGGGCGGCCATGATCGGGTCGCGCAGCTCGCGCGGCAGGTCGCGCGTGGCGTCGGGGGCGTCGGGCATGGGGGGCTCCCGGGAGGCTGGGCGCGGGGAGGCGGGCGGGCGTGCGCCGCGCCGGATGCGCACGATAGCGGGATTCCGCGGGCGGGCAAGCGAACACTCGTGTTCGGCTTGCCGCTGCCCGGACAGCCCGCTAGGCTCCGCTGCCGATACCGTCCCAGCGTCCCGAACGGACGCGCCGCGGGCAGCCACCCGCGGGTTGCCGCCCACCGGACCCCCGCATGCCCGCCCGCTCGCCCTTCCTCGTGGCCCTCTCCGAGCGGGTCATCCTCGGCGACGGCGGCATGGGCAGCGAGATCTACGACCGCGGCGTGTTCATCAACCGCTGCTACGACGAGCTGAACCTGGTCAACGCCAGCCTCGTGCGCGCCATCCACCGCGACTACGTGGCGGCGGGCAGCGAGCTGCTCGAGACCAACACCTACGGCGCCAACCGCATCAAGCTCGCGGCGCACGGGCTCGAGTCGCGGCTGCACGACATCCTGCGCGCCGGCACGGCGCTGGCGCGCGAGGAAGCGGGCGACGAGGTGTACGTGGCGGGCAGCATGGGCCCGCTCGGCCCCGGCGCCAAGGAGGCGGGCCTGGGCGAGGCCGAGGCGCAGGCCGCCTACGCCGACGTGGCCAGCGTGCTGGCCGACGCGGGCTGCGACGTGCTCTATCTCGACACCTTCACCAGCCTGCCCGACCTCTACCGCGCCATCGAGGCCTGCCGCAAGGCCACCGATCTGCCCGTGGTGGCCAGCTTCTCCTTCCACCGCGGCTTCATCATGGGGCACAACGACTTCCTCGTGCAGCCGGAGGACCTGGTCGCAACTGCCATGCGCGGCGGGGCCAGCGTGGTGGGCATCAACTGCGGCGACGGCCCGCACACCACGCTGGACGTGGTCGAGCTGCTGCGCGGCGCGACGGCCCTGCCCGTCTCGGCCATGCCGAACGTGGGTGGCCCGGCGCTCATCGAGGGACGCTCGGTCTACCTCTCCAGCCCCGAGTACATCGCCGAGTACAGCCGGCGCTTCGTGCAGAAGGGCGCGCGCCTCATCGGCGGCTGCTGCGGCGTGACGCCGCGCGAGATCCGCGAGGTGTCCAGCTTCCTGCTCTCCATCCAGCCGCGCGCGGCGCGCATCGCGGTGCGCGAGGCCGCGCCCGCGGCGCCTCCCGAGCGCATGGAGCCCAAGGCCCTCGAGCTGCGCTCGGCGTGGGGGGCGCTGCTCGGCAAGCGCTTCGCAGTCTCGGTCGAGCTCGACCCGCCGCCCGGCCTCGACGCCACCAAGTCCGTGGAGGCCGCGCGCTTCCTGCGCGACAACGGCATCGACGCCGTCAACATCGCCGACGGCCCCCGCGCCATCGCCCGCATGGGCCCCGCCGCCCTCGCCATCCAGGTCAAGCAGCAGGTGGGGATGGAGACCATCGTCCACTACTGCTGCCGCGACCGGAACATCCTCGCGATGCAGATGGACCTCATCGGCGCCAACAGCCTCGGCCTCAACAACCTCATGCTCATCACCGGCGACCCGCCCAAGATGGGCAACTTCCCCGATGCCACGGCGGTCTTCGACGTGGACAGCGTGGGGCTCATCGGCTTCGCCAACGGCCTGAACCACGGCCTCGACCTCTCGGGCAAGCCGCTCGGCGAGCAGACGTCCTTCGTCATCGGCACCGGCTGCAACCCGGGCGCGGTGGACCTCGAGCACGAGGCCGCCAAGCACGCGCGCAAGATCGCGGCGGGCGCGGAGTTCGTGTTCAGCCAGCCGGTCTACGACCCGCGGCTGCTGGAGAAGTTCCTCGCGGCCACGGAGTCGGCGCCGCCGGTGCCGTTCTTCGTGGGCATCCTGCCGCTCGCCAGCCTCAAGAACGCGGAGTTCCTCACGCGCGAGGTGCCGGGCATGGCGGTGCCGGAGTCGGTGATGAAGCGGCTGCGTGATGCGAAGTCCCGCGACGAGCAGCGCGAGGTGGGGATTCGCGTGGCGACCGAGAGCCTGGCGGCGGCGCTGGAGAGCCCGCGCGTGAAGGGGGCTTACATCTTCCCGCCGTTCGGGAGGTATGACGCGATCTTGCGCGTCCTGAAGGAGAGCGGGGCGAGGGGATAGCGGACGCGGACGTCCGGCGCTCGAAGGCGAAGGCCCTGCGGATCAGACTGCCTTCTTGCCGCAGCATTGCGCCACGAGGTCGATCGCTGCGTCGAGATCGCCGGCGGCCTCGACGAAGTCCTGCTCACCGATGCCGGTAACCTCGGGCGCCGCCGCCGCGACCTGCCCGCGGACGGCCAGCGCCAGCCGCGCGAAAGCCGCCCGCTCGACCGTCGCCGGCAGCAGCCGCCGCAGGCGCAAGGGATCGAGGCGCAGGATGCGCCGCGCCGCGCGCGCACGCCGCGCCTCGAACTCCATGACCCGCGCGCTCCCGAACAGTCCCGTGACCGCGACCTCGTCGAAGACCGCGCCGAGCAGCGCGCGCAGCTCGGCGGCCGTGTACTCGCGGACGTGGTACGGGTTCTCGGTGGCCGAGGTCAGCCGGTTGGGCGTCGTCAGCAGGAGCAGGCCGCCCGGCAGCAGCCGGTGCTGGAGCGCCCGCAGGAAAGCCACCGGGTCCTGCATGTGCTCGAGGATCTGGAAGGCGAGCACCACGTCGAAGCGCTCGGTTGAGATGCTGGGCCGGGCGACGTCGCCGACCTCGAAGCGCAGGTCCGGCTCGCGCCAGCGCATGCGGCAGCCGGCAATCGCGGCCGCCGAGGAGTCGACGCCCACCACGAGCTTCGCGAGGCCCGCGAGGCTGGCCGTGCCGTACCCGTCTCCGCAGCCCGCGTCGAGCACGCGCCGCCCGCCGACCAGCCGACGCGCGAGCCGGTAGGCGGCCGCATGCCGAGCCTCGTCGTAGGCGAAGAGCGCGCCGCGTCCGGGCCGCTCGCCGGTGAAGTCCGTCGAAGCTCCGCCCGCCGCGCCGTCGCGCCCGACACGCAGCACGGGCTGGCCGTCGAGCCAGACGACGTAGCTCCTGGCGTCCAAGCCGCGCGTGTTGCGGCCGCCCGGCGGATCGACGACGAGGGTGTGCGCCTCGCGTCCCGGCAGCTTGAAGTCCCTTGACCGGCGCGAGGCCCAAGGCGCGCGATCCCAGTGCCGGTAGACCTGCTGCCCGTCGATCTTCACGGTGAGCACGCGCAGTGCCGGACCGAAGCGGACCTCGACCTCGTGCGGCTCGGACGCCCCGAGGCGCAGCCGGTAGCTCAGCGTGGCTGGCTGCTCACGGCGGACCGGCGTGCTTCCCGACATCGATCCCTCATGCGCCGTCGGGCGCTCCGACCGGCCAGGGCTTCTCCGAAAAGTGTGAGCGTCGTGATTCTCGCGGCCGCAGCCGCGGCGCACCTTGACGATTCCGGCCGGCGGGTGTCTGATGCCCGCGACTGCCGGAAGGGACGTGCGCGATGGACAGCGGGCCTGAAAAGGACGCGCGGGGCGGCCGGCAGCCGCGGGCGCGCGCGCGGCTGGGCTTCTGGGAGCGGCGCTACCTGCTGCGGCACTACCGGCGCCTCGGAGATGCCACGCTGGCGCAGGGTTGCGGGCTTCCCGAGGCGACGGTCCGGGGATTCCTGGAGCGGCTCGGGGCGGTGCGCTCGGCGGGCGACGTGCGGCGGATCGAGGAGCGGGGGCAGTCGGCCCCGCCGGAGATGTTCTCGTGGGGGAGTGCACGGCGCGCGCTGACGAAGCTCTCGACGCGGCCGCTCACGCGGCTCGACGCCGTGCTCATCGGGGCCCTCGGCATCGCCAGCCTCGTCCTGTACGCGCTGACCTGCGCGCGCACGGTCACCGGCGAGGACGCAGGGGAGTTTCTGGCCGCGGCGCACGGCTTCGGCGTGCCGCACCCGCCGGGGTATCCGCTCTGGCTGCTGCTTGCCTGGACCGCTGACCATGCTGCCAGCGTCGTCTCCGTCGCCTGGCGCGTGGCCATGGTCTCGGCCGTGTTCTCGGCCGCCGCCAACGCGCTCCTGCTCGCCGTCTTGCTCAAGACGCTGCGTTCGCGCCTCGCCGCGGTGACGGCGGCTGCCCTCTTCGGTGTCTCGCTCACGCACTGGACCCAGGCCGTCATCCCGGAGGTCTACGGGCTCAACACGTTCTTCATCGCGCTGCAGCTGCTGCTGCTCGTGCGCCTCGCCGAGCGGCCGACGCCGGGCCGGCTGGTCGTCCTGGCCTTCGTCACCGGACTGTCGTGCACCAACCACACCTCGGCGCTGCCTGTCGGTGCGCTGGTCGTCGTGGGCGCGCTGCTGGTCGCGCCGCAGCTCCTGCGCTCGCGAGGCACGCTGGCTCTCGCCGCACTCGCCGGCCTTCTGCCGCTCGTCCTCTACCTCGTGCTCCCCCTCGCTTCCGCTCGCTATCCGTATGTGGACTGGGGCCATCCCCGGTCGGCCGCAACGCTGTGGCAGCACGTCACCCGGCAGCAGTACGCCGAGGTGGAGGTGGAGCAGCAGGCCTCAGGCGGGGGCGCGGGCGAGAACCTGCGCCGGCTCTCGATCCTTGCGCACTGGGCGGGGCGGCAGTTCGGGGCGGGGTGGGTGCTGCTGCTCGCGGTGCTCGGGTGCTTGCCGCTCTTCGTGAGGCAGACGGGGCTCTGGCTCTTCCTCGTTGCGCTCGGGTGGCTCTCGTCGGTCGGCATCACGCAGTACACGGCCTTCCCCTTCGAGCGCGAGCACATCTACGCGGTGCAGATCTTCTGGATCCCGGCCTGGCTCGCGCTGGCCTGGATGATCGGCGGCGGGCTCGACGCGCTGGTCCAGGCCGCGGCGCGGTGGCGAGCGCGCCGGGGGGCGTGGGGACTCGCGGGACTTGCCTGCGCCGCTCTCGTGGCCTGGCCCGCGAGCACGCACTTCGCGGTCGCCGACCGCAGCCGCACGACAGCGATCGCGGACTTCGGGAAGGCCATCCTCGACACCCTGGAGCCGGGCGCGCTCTACTTCCCGTCCAGCGACCACAGCACCTTCTCGGTCATGTACTGGCAGGGCGTGGAAGGCTACCGGCCCGACGTCGTGATCGCCGACAAATACGGGCGCATCGAGCCAGAGGTCCTGGAGCCCTTCCTCGACGAGCAGGAGCATGAGACGTGGCAGGGCCTCTCGGGCGCCGCCCGGCGCGGCTTCGAGGAAGTCGTCCTCATCCACAAGTGGCCCGGGCCCGTCTATTTCGCCAACCGGCGCGAGAGCGGCGACCTCGCGGGCCTGCGCCTCGAACCGATGGGGCCCGTCTTCAAGGTCCTGACGGCGCCCGAGGGGGACGCGCTGTGGATCGTGAACGCCGACGGTCACGAGCCGCCGGGCCTGGCCGCCTGGGACCGCTGCCTGTCGCTCATCGGGCGCGACGCGCGTGAGCGCCTCGACTTCACGGTGCAGATGGTCGAGGGCGACATGCGCTACATGCGCGGCTACGCGCTGCTGCGTGCCGGCCGGCTCGACGACGCGCTCTCGTGCTGGACGGAGATCACGGGCGATCTCGCGCCGCTCAAGCAGGCGCTCAACAACATCGGCTCGGCGCTGGCCGAGAGCGGACGGCTGGCGGATGCGGTGCCCTTCTTTGACCGAGCGCGGGACGAGGACAGCCGCTACGTGCTCGCGCTGCGCAACGAGGCGCTGGTCCTGCGCAACCTCGGGGACAAGGCGCGCGCGATCGAGCTGTTGCAGCGCCTGGTCGAAGTGGATCCGGACCAGCGCGACGGCCGCCTGGAGCTCGCGCGTCTGCTCGACGAGGCGGATCGGCCGCTCGAAGCGCTGGCGCAGTACGAGGCGCTGGCCGCGGCCGACGAGAACGACCCCGCGCCGTGGCGCGAGGCGGCCGAGCTGCTGGCCCGGCGCGGGGATCGGGCCAAGGCTGAGCAAGCCTTCCGCGAGGTGCTGCGGCTGGTGCCGGGGGACGCGCGCGTGGCGGAAGACCTGCAGCAACTCGTCAATGGCGACTGGCCCGTGGACCTCGCCGATCAGATCACCGCGGCCACGTTTGGCCCCCCGATCGATGCTCAGGGGAGCTGGCCCGAGCCCCTGCTGCCGCCCCGTCCGCCAAGCCGCGTGGCTGGTGAACTGCCTGATCCCGGCTTCTCGGCGGCTGGACCCAAGGGGCCGACTGCTCCCCGGTGAGGTCCAGTCGTCGCGTTGCTGGGCGCTTGCCAGGGAAGGGCCGGCTTGAAAGCGGTCGATGGCGGTAGGCGCAGAGCCCGCAGCAGCGGCGCAACGTCCACGTCGTAGTCGACGGGTCTACCGGCCTCCCACTCGCTTCGGACATCCTGCAGCTCGCGCCAGGTGACCGGGCGCGTGCGCGTTGCGGTCGCGATCTTCTCCGCCGTGACGGTGGTGAGTGGCCGTCGCCCACGGCGGATGCGGCTGAGGTCGGCCGGCTGCATGTTCGCGCGGCGGGCGAAGTCGGCGGCGCTCGCGCCCGAGGGCTCGAGGAAGAACGCCCAGAGGATCTCCCCGGGGGTCGGCGGCACGCGCAGGTCACGCCGCGGCCCCGCTTCCGGCTTGCTTCCCCGAAGACCTCGACGACTCCGCACGTCAAACAACTCCGGCGGTGGGTCCAATCCCAAAGCGCGCGCCGCCGAGCCGACCGGACAGGAAAAGTGATGGCGTCGGCGCAAAATCTGGAACTGGCGATCCGAGGCCGTCGGCGAGCGCGGACACGCCCAACGCGCACGTTTCGGCGCACCCTCGAATTGTCGCCGCGCGACAATTCTGCCCCCTTCCCCGCTTGCGAGCCTCCCGATTAGACCGGCGCGCATCGAGACAGGAGAGCGCGCGTGGCGGATCAGCACGCAACGACGACGGATGCAGCGCCGAGGGCCGGCGCCCTCGCGGCCGGACGGCGCGGCGCCGCGCCGGCGCTGCCTGCCCCCCGCCCGCTGCGCGTGCTGCTCCTCAACGAGCGCTGCCACAGGAACCCGCTGGCCGGCGGCGCCGAGACGCATCTGTTCGAGATCTTCGGCCGCCTCGCCGCGCGCGGGGTACGCACGGAGCTGCTGTGCTGCGGCTTCCCGGGCGCGGCCGCGCGCGACGAGCATCGCGGCGTGGCGATCAGCCGCGTCGGCACGCGCCTGTCCTTCTACGCGCGCGTCACCAGCGAGGCCCGGCGCCGCCTCGCGGCCGGCGAGGTGGACTTGATCGTCGAGGCGCACAACAAGGTGCCGTTCCTGTCTCCCCTGTGGTCCGGCGGGACACCCGTGCTGGTGATCCACCATCACCTGCACGGGTGGACCGCCTTCCGCCAGGTCGCGCCGCCGATCGCGGCGGCATCCGTCGCGCTCGAAGCCCTGATCCCGCGCGTGTACCGCCGCGTGCCGATGCTCACGATCAGCGCCAGCAGCAAATCCGATCTCGTGCGCCGCGGCGTGCCCGAGGCGCACATCGACGTCGTGCCCTGCGGGCTGCAGCCCCAGCAGCCGGGCGACCTCCTCGAACGCGAGCCGCTCGTCGTGTCCCTCGGGAGGCTCGAGCCCTACAAGCGGATCGACCTGTTGCTCCGGGCTTTCCCGGTCGTCTTGGAGGCCATCCCCGCAGCCCGGCTGGTCGTCATCGGCCGCGGGCAGCAGGAAGCCCGGCTGCGGAAGCTGGCCCGCCGCCTGCAGATCGCCGAGTCGGTCCACTTCACGGGCTTCGCCTCCGAGGAGAAGAAGCTGGCCTGGCTGAAGCGGGCTGCCCTGCTGGTCCAGTGCAGCACCCGCGAGGGGTTTGGCCTTACCGTGGTCGAGGCGTACTCCTGCGGCACCCCCGTGGTCGCCACGGATGTCCCCGGTTTGAGGGACACCGTCCAGGACGGCGTCACGGGCCTGCTGGTCCGGCAGGCCCGCCCGGGGGCCCTGGCCGCCGCCATCACAAAATTGTTGGCCGACGAGGAGCTCCGACGACGCATGAGTCGCCGAGCCCTTGCCTGGTCGGCCAACTTCGACTGGGAGGAATCCGCGTCCGCGGTCCTGCGCGCCATCCGGCGCGCGGTCGGCGGCAGCTCCTCCCGTTCCGTTGTTCGAGTCACCAGCCTGCCCGCCGTGGCGGCGGGTCCAGGAGGGTCGCCATGAGGTCGTCCTATGAAGCGCGTCGTCGCTTGGCCCCGGTCGTCTACGGACTGGCCGTGCTGCTCGCGCTGCCCCCGGCCTTCATGCCGGCGGCGCTCGCCGTGACGAACCGCCGCATCAACACCTTCAGCCGCGACAGCAAGCTGGAGACCTTGCGCAACCCGCAGTTCAGCTCGGCGGCGAGCAACCGGTTCCTGTTCACGCAGGGTCCGCAGGCACTCGTGGGCAGCGGCGGAGACGACTTCAGCAACCCCGACAGCCGCGGCTACGGGAGCCTCGCCGAGCCGGCAGCGCACTGGATCTCCTACAAGGGGCGGCTCGAGTGGACGGACAACGACCTCATGCTGCCGGGCGTGGGGCTGCCGCTCATCTTCCAGCGCATCTACCGCGGCTCGGTGTCCAGCTACGCCGGACCCCTCGGGAGCGAGTGGGAGTTCAACTGGAACAAGCGCATCAAGTACGACACCAGCGGCTCGCCGACCAAGGCGCTCTTCTACGAAGAAGGCCGCCGCGACGAGTACACGCTGAGCGGCAGCACCTACACCTCGCCCATCGGCCGCTACGACGTGCTGACGCGCACGGCCACTCCGGAGTACTGGCGCACGGACCGCGAAGGCGTGAAGGAGGTCTACGAGCGGGACTCGTCGGACAATACGTGGTTTCGGCTGAAGACCATGACCGACCTCAACGGCAACCGCCTGAGCTGCTCCTACGACAGTAACAGCCGGCTCACGAAGGTCCGCGATACGCTGGACCAGGACACGACGCTCGCCTTCGACAGCAACGACCGCATCACGAAGATCACCGACCCCGCCAGCCGGGAGTGGGTCTACGCCTACGACTCGGGCGGGCACCTGACGACCGTGCGCACGCCCACCGTGGACGAGACCGGCACGGACGATGACTACACTTCGGGCAAGACAACGACCTACAAGTACGACGGCAGCGGCCAGCTCACCGAGGTCGTGCGCCCCGGCGACGGCGCGACCGGCAAGTGGAAGTGGGCCTACGATGCGAGCGGCTTCATCACGAAGGAGACGCGGGCCGGCAACGACCTCACGCTGACCTACGACACCACGAACAAGAAGGTCACGGTCGTCGACCGCGAGAGCAACAAGACGGTCTACTTCTGGGACGACGGCCACGAGGGCAACCTCATCACGAAGCGCGACGTCTATTACGACGCGAGCAATTACTACGAGACGACCTACGCCTACGATGCGGCGGGCAACGTCACGTCGGTGATCTTCCCGCTCGGCAACCGCGTGCTGTACACGTTCGACGGCAGCGGAAACGTCCTCTCCGTCAGCTTCAAGAAGGACGCGGGCGACGGTTCGCCGAAGGTCTGGACCTATACGTGGGCGACGAACGCTCGCCTCTCGACGCTGACCGACCCGAATGGCTCGACGTGGGACTACGATTACGACGGCAACGGCAACCTGATCACGAAGACGGCGCCGGCGGTCACCTGGCCGAACAGCACGCACGGCACGATCCGCGACATCTACCTCGTGAACAGCAGCGGACAGGTGACGCGACACACCGATCCCCTGAGCAAACACACCGACACCAGTTACACCACGGTCAACAGCAAGAGCGCCTTCCCGAACGTCGTGACCCGCGACTCAGGCGGCCTGAACCTGACGACCGACTACGACTACAACTCGATCGGGCAGGTCACGCAGGTCAAGGACGCCAACAACAACGCCACGGTCTACACCGTGAACGCGCTCGACCAGGTCATCCTCGCCGTCGAGCCGGGCTCGGTGAGCAAGACGACGCACTTCGACGCGAACGATCGGGTCACGAAGACCGAGGTCAGCAATGACACGACCGTTGGAGACAGCTGGTTTGTGGTGGACCGCGACTTCGACGTGCAGGACAACCTCACGCGCGTGCGTGAGGACCTGACGAATGCCTCGCGCATCACGCGCACCTATGCCTTCGACAAGGACGATCGCCTGACGCTGGCGACCTCGCCTGAGGGTAACCAGACGCAGACGGCCTACGACGTGCGCGACCTCGTGGCCTCGGTGACCAGGAAGGCGGCGAGCAGCGCCGACGACGCGATCACGAGCACGACGTACGACAGCAACGGCAATCGGGTCACGGTGACCAACCCGCGCGGGTACAACACGCTCTACCTCTACGACGGCTACGACCGGCTCACGAAGACCACGGACCCCGAGGGCCACTACGTCACCCTGACCTACGATGCCGCGGGCAACGTGATCAGCCGGCAGCACTACAACAGCGGCAACACGCTCCTGGCGCAGACGGTGTACGCCTTCGATCAGGCCAATCGCCTGTACCAGACGGACGAGCTGGCGAAGAAGGCCGACCTCTCCACCAACCTCGGCGACGGTGTGCGCACGAACACCCTCATCCTCGACGAGCGCAGCGCCGTGCTCTCGCACAGCGGCGACGTCTGTGGCTGCTCGCTCTGGACGCACACCTACGATGCCGTGGGCCGCGAGATCACGCGCCAGGATCCGCTCGGGTCCGATCCCACGATTCTCATCAGCGATTACGACAAGAACGGCAACGTGACCAAGGTCACGCGCAAGGACCAGAGCCAGGACACGGGGATCGAGGCGGACAAGGACGTGATCACGGAGTACGTCTACGACGCGCGCAACCACCGGACCACGATGAAGGAGCGCCTCGACGTGTCCACGACCATGGACACGGTCTACTCCTACGGGCTGCGCGACCAGCTCACCAAGGTCGTCGACGGCAACGGCGACGAGAAGCGCTTCGAGCACAACGAGCAGCTCTGGAAGACCAAGGAGATCGCGGAGTGCGGGGCGACCGACCCGACGACCGAGTACACCTACGATTCCGACGGGCGGCTCGTGACCTACCGCGCCAAGAACTCGACCACCGGCGACCAGGACACGCTGTACACCTATGACAAGCTCGACCGCGTGGTCACGACGCAGTGGCCGCCCAATCCCTCGACGGCCGAGAAGACGCTGCAGACCTTTGACAAGTCCGGCAACCGCATCTCGACGACCGACCCGAACGGCACGGTCAGCGTCTGCGCCTACGACAAGAACGACCGCCTCACGAGCCGGACGAACACCCTCGCGACCAACGTCGTCGGCGCGACCTCGCTGACGTTCGGCTACGACGGCCTCGGGCGCCTGGTCTCAGCCGACACGTCCGAGAATGGCGCCTACACCACCGGCATCGACAGGACATGGAATACTCTCGGGAAGATGGAGACCGAGGTCCAGGTCCTCGACGGCTACGCCAGCGGCGCGGGGCGCACGATCAGTTACGTCTACGACGTGAAGGGCAACGTCCTCTCCAAGCTCTATCCCGTCTCAGGGAACACGATCCACTATAGCCTCGATGCCCTCGACCGGGTGGACAAGATCTCACGCGGCAGCAGCCAGGTAGTCGACTTCACGTGGAGCGGGCCGCGGATGATCAAGAAGACCTACCCCGGCAGCTACGAGACGCGGACGTACGACGGGTACGGGCGCATCAGTGACATCCACGCGTTTGATACGTCGAGCGGCCACACGCTGGACGAGTTCACCTACGGTTACGACGCGAGCAGCCAGATCACGGCTTGGGACCGGTTCTATTACGACGATGTCCAGAACACCCGCATTACGGGCGATGTGCGCGATGAGGGCGCCCAGTACAAGTACGACGGCGCCAAGCGCCTCATCACGGCGCTGCGCGGGGTCGCGACGGCCTACATCACCGATCCCATGGCGACCAACCTCTCCCTGACGCACTACCGGGGCAATGGCGCGTTCAATTACGACCAGACGGGCAACCGGGTCACGCGGCAGCTGGACGGCACGGACGACCAGACGTTCACGCACGACAAGGCCAACCAGATCTCGACCGAGGGCGGCAGCGCTGTTAGCTCGGACCAGAACGGCAACTACACCGGGGCGAGCAACGCCCTGCAGTACACCTGGAACAATCAGTGGGGGCGCTACATCCAGGCGGGCTCACCGGCCATCACGCACACTTGGCACTACGACGCCCTCGGACGCCGGGTCCAGTGGGATGGCGGCGCACGCACGTACCGGTACTACTTCGATGGCGACGAGCTGATCGAGCATGTGGAGTGGCTCAGCAGCACGGAGACGAGCCGGAAGCAGTACGTCTTCAACCCCGGGCGCATCGACGACCTCGTGATGTACGAGTACCAAGTCCCGAACCCGGACGTGCAGTACTACGCCCACACGGACCACCTTGGATCGGTGGCCAACCTCGTCGAGGCGGACGGGGACATCGCGGAGGGCTATCGGTATCTGGAGTGGGGCCAGACGACGATCGTCAACAGCAGCTTCGTCAAGCTCTCGGCCATGGAGTCGCCCTCGATCAAGAACAACGTGCGCTTCGCTGGGCGTGACGAGTACACAGTGCTCGGCACGGTCGACGACACCTGGTACAACAACCGGGCGCGGGCGTACCGAAGCGGCTGGGGGAGGTTTGTTCAGCGAGATCCAAGTTTTTCGAGCATCCTTCCGAACCCATATGTGTATGCGTCGCTGACGCCACTGCACTTCATTGATCCAAGCGGCGGCACCGTGCTTGGTCCGGATCATCCCGGGGAGAAGCATCCCCCCTTCTGGCCACCATTGTTCCATGACGAGCCTCCACCCCCCGGTGACCCGCCGCCTGGTTACGAAGAATGTTTCAAGAAGTGCAAACAGTTCGAAAACCCGGAGGGCCAGCTGTGCAAGGATTCCGCAATCATCGCCTACAATAATGCTCTTGCGGACTGCACATATCAGGCCACACTTGACTGCCAGGATAAACATGGTGGCTTTGGTGATGGACCCGGCGGCGTCGTAATGAGTGGCACATCCAAAAAAGAATATGCTATATGCATCTCCGAAGTGCCTATTAAGGCGTACAATTGTGCGGTCAAGAAGGGCTACGACCAGCTCGTCGACTGCTGCCATTATCGGTGCAAGGATAAGTTCCACCTACCGCATCAATGACACCACTTTCCTTTTCATAGATGGCGGACTTGTGAGGAACTGCATGACAATCTACCAGCAGCAGCTCATTTCTGGAAAAAGCCGATTGTCAAGGGCTTGGCTCGACATTAAGGCGGCCGCTAGAGCCTTCGTCCGAGCCAGAGCAAACTGCATCCTGTCAGAAAGCTGGCCTTCCGTTGGCGGACGACTCGTCCTCATGGTTGCCGCGACCGCGAGTACGCTCGCGGCTGCAGCCGAGCCTATCCAGCAACAGGCTAGTGTGCAACCCGTAGGCAGTACTCCTCGCCCATTGTTGTCCGTTCGCATCGGCTTGGAGCGAGGCGATGGACAGCCAGCCGTAGGCGGTGCTGTGATTCAGTGCTATATCTATAGATGTGGTTTTCGTCTAGTGACGGAGGTGGTGGACGCATTTAGGATGCATACGCCTGGCCAGTACGAAGGCTGTATTATTGCACCGCCGCCGGGTTCTGCGCTCGTATTGCAAGTGAGCTTCGCCTCGGGTGGAAACCGTACCGTGGGGCCGTTTGCCGTAGAGTCAGGAGTACCGCGGCTTGATTGCGGGACAGTCAATGTGGGCCTCGAAGGATCGATTTCTGTCAAGTCGTCGATGTCCATGCAAGCGCAGCCTTTCGATGCGCTCATTGTGCCGTGCTCTTGGTCAATCAACCTTGGTGATGCGGCCCATCTCTGCCGAGTTGATGGAAGGAGCGAGTGTGCCGTTCGCGATCTCTTGCCCGGCGTCTATGCCGTATGCTGGGTCCGGCAGGGATCTGGGTGGCCTCTGGTACAGAGAGTCCGTCTCGGTGATGGTGCGCATCCGTGCTTCACGCCACCTGATGACGCGGTGCAAGGAGCCGGCCTACTAACTTCCTTAGTAGTGGACCAGAATGGCAAGCCGCTCGTTCGACGAAATCTGGAATGGATCATGACGCCATTGCAGGTAATCAATGGCCCAGGGGACGGTTCGAAGCTGTCCCTAGGGGAGGTACTTGTCGTCACGGGCAAGGACAGGGATGTCTTGAGCGGCCAGTTTGAGTTGGATGCATACGGACGGGCTTCATGGGAGGTGCCAACCGGAGTTTACAAGCTGCTCATCATCGGTGAGTCCGCTGTGGGTGGCACTGACCAACTGGTTTGCATCGCCGCTGGGATGGAAACGACAATAACTGTGTGGACAGCCGAGCCGTCTGAACGATGAGCGTCTGCGCCTGTGCGGTGTGGCGTCTTCAGCTGCCCTCAAGGCGTCCGGGGCTTGGCGGGGTGCATCGTTGTGGGTCCCGAATAGTGCTGTCTGTCCTGAAAACCCTGCGCGTCGCCTGATTGAGGCAACTCTTGCACCGTTGTCTGTCCTGAAAAGCCTGCGCTCCGCCCAATCACAGCAACGTCTGCACGATAGCGATGCGCACCGATGGCGCAAGTGATCTGTCGGTGCGCTCAGCGGAGCGCGACTCGCGTGAATCTAGCCCTGTGGATGGACTATCTCCGGCGCGCAGAGGCAGCGAACGTGATTCGCTCAGGCCGCGCGCGTGTACGAGTGATGCAGGCCGCCGAGGACGGGCACGGCCCGCACCTCGACGGCAGGCTCCGGTGCGACATCACGCGGGACGGGCGAGTTGCCGTCCAGACTCTGGTGGCAGCGCGAGGTATTGTAGTACGCGACGTACTCGCTCAGGATCGCAAGCAGGTGTCGTTCGCCGAACGGGATGATGTGGTCGGTGCACTCGCGCCGGATCGTCCCGATCACGCGCTCCACGTAACAGTTCTGCCAGGGCGACTGCGGCGCCGTCAGTAGCTCGCGGATGCACATAGCCTTGAGCTGGCGCGTCAGCTCCTCACCGCTGAAGGCGCCGTCCCTGTCGTGCAGCAGGAAGCGCGGCTCCTCGCCCCCGGGAAACGCCTCGCGCAGCTGCCCCGCGATCCAGTCCGAGGTCGGGTTGGACGTCACCGCCACATGCCGGATCAGCCGCCGCTCGTGGCTGAGCACTACAAGCACGAAGAGGTTGCGAAACGTCGCCGTCGGCACGGTGAAGAGGTCGCACGCCGCCGTGACCCGCAGGTGATTGCGCATGAAGGTCGCCCACCGCTGCCCGCGGTCGCCGGGCGGCCGCTTTACCATGTACTTGTCCACGCTCGACTGGGCGACCTTGTGCCCGAGGATCGCCAGCTCGGCGTGGATGCGCGGCGCGCCCCAGAGCGGGTTCTCGGTCGAGGGGCGCTTGATCAGGTAGACCAACCGCCAGCCGATCGGCGGCCGGCCGACGCGCTTGGGCCAGGACTTCCGCCGCCAGTACTACTGCCAGCCGCGCCGATGCCAGCGGATCACGGTCTCTGGCTTGACCACGAGCAGGCAGCTCTTCCAGTCCCGCAGCGCCTTGCGCATCAGGATCCAGAAGACCCGGTCGCTGTCGCGCAGGTGCGGCCGCTGCACGCTGCGCTCCAGGACGGTGACCTGCTGGCGCAGGGCCATGTTCTCGAGGAGCAGCCGCCGCCGGTCGAGGACCAGCACGCGGAGCATGAGCAGCAGCGTCGTCAGGGACGGCATGGGGCGCAGCAGGGTGGCAGTGCTCTGGCCGGACCGCAACTCACCCCGTGCCCACGTGCTGGCGAAAATGTCGCCATGGACGCGCGGCACTCCAACCGGCGCCGCACGACGCCCTGATCCACCCGCGTCATTCTGGTCAACGGGGAGCGGTGGCGCGCAACAGCACGCTGGCGCAGGGCCTCGCTGCGACGACTTTCAGGCCGCGCGCCCCTGACGCGGCGTCATCGCCGCGATTCGGCGGCCTCGCCCAGTTGCTGTCCCAGCTCCACGAGCGAGATGGCCTCCGCGCCGTGCCCGACCGAATGGGCTTCGCCCGCAGGCATGACGAGGAAGCGCCGCGTGGCGCCGACGACTTCACAGCCGAGCAGGAACCCCTTGCCAGCCACCGGCGCCGTCGTGCGCTTGACCTCGATGGCCAGCACCTGGCGGCGAGGCCCCTCGAGCACGAGATCGATCTCCGCCTGCGCCGACGTGCGGTAGTAGCTGGCCTGCCAGGAGTCGGACACCCGGGCGAGGAGTTGCTCGATGGCAAATCCTTCCCACGAGAGGCCGCAGAGCGGATGGCCGAGGAGCGTCTCGGTGTCGGGGATCTGGGCCAGCCGATGCACCAGTCCCGAGTCGCGCACGTAGACCTTGGGAGACCGGACGAGCCGCTTGCGGCTGTTGCCCGACCACGCCGGAAGCTGGCGCACCATGTACAGGTCCGTGAGCACGTCGAGCCACGATCGCAGCGTGTTGGCGGAGACGCCGAGCCCGGCCGCGAGCCTGGCTGCATTGAGCTGGTCGCCCTGGCCCAGGGCGAGCATCGACCACAAGCGCCGCACCTGGGCTGCGGGCAGACGCGGACCCAGCTGCGGCACATCCCGTTCGAGCCACGTGTCGATGAACTGACCCCGCCATTCCCAACTGGCCGCGTCGTCGTCGGCGAGGAAGCTGCCTGGAAAGCCCCCGCGCAGCCAGAGGCGCTCGAGGTCGGCGCGCCGCCCGCCGCGCACGGCCTCGTCCATCGTGAACGGAGCCAGCTCGTGGTACGCGATGCGGCCCGCGAGGCTCTCCGACGACTGGCGCAACAGGTCGCGCGATGCGCTCCCGAGGACCAGGAAGTGGCCGGCCTTCTCGCGCGTCCGGATGCGCTCATCGACGAGGCTGCGCAGCAGGGGGAACAGCTGGGGGACTCGCTGAATCTCGTCGAGGACCACCAGCGAGCCGCGGTGCCGGGTGAGGTAGTCTTCCGGATCGGCCAGTTTGCCGCGGTCGCTGTCGCGCTCCAGGTCGAGGTAGAGGCTGGGCTTGCCGGCCGAGTCGGCGATGGCAAGCGCCAGCGTCGTCTTGCCCACCTGCCGCGGGCCCAGCAGGGCGACGACGGGAAAGCGGCCGAGGTTCGAGGTCACGGCGGCTTGGAGGCGGCGTTCCAGCATCCTCGCAATTCTGCACCGCCGGTTACGAATTGCAAGGATGCATCAAGGCGGTGGATCGCGCCCCGACCTGTCGGCGCGGGTCGGGCGGAAGGGCGAGGTTCGAATCCAGGGTGGTAGCCAGTCGCTCGCGCATTGCGAACTTCCGCGCTGGTTCGCAACTGTCATCTTCCTGGGGAACCAGCCTCGCTGCAGGGAGCGAGCGGGCGGAGAGGCGGGGCGTGGGGGCGCGGGACGCGCGTGGAGGATGGGCCGCACGAAGCTCCGCACGGTGCGCGATTTGCGCGCGGGGCGCGCGTACGGCGTTGTGGGCGCATGGGTTGCGCGCGGTCGTGGGCGACGCCTCGGGGCGTGCGACTGCGCGCCTGGCGTGGCCGAAAACCTCTCCGACTCTCCGAACCTCTCCGCGGCGGAGAGCCGCGTGGTGAGCGACCGGAGAGGCGCGCGCGGCGCCAGCGATGTTCTCTGCCTCTCTCTGGTTAACGGGTAGAGCATCCTGGTTAACGGCCGGAGAAACCGCCGAACTTCTCCGTGGTCAACGCTCCGCGCCTGGTGCCCTATGCCTCCGGCGTGGAGTCGGCCCGTTCGGGCCCCGCGATGCCCAGCTCCCGCAGCAGCCAGTCGCGCGGCGCCGGCACGAAGCCGCCCGGGATGGCCGAGTCGCGCATCGTGCGCACCAGGATCGCGACGCGCTGGCGGCCCTCGGGCGTCCGGCACGCTTCGCGCGGTGAGCGCCGGCCAAGTGAAGGCAGAGGCATGTCCAGCCACTGCTGGTAGTGATCCATGAGTCTCCGCTCGATCTCCGCGCGTAACTCGGGCGAGGGTGACGACGGCTACTTGCCTGCCAGTGTGTCGTCGAGCGGGCGCTCGGCATCGAGTGCGCGGGCGGTGGCCGTCTCGAAGCGCACGCCCGGCAGCCGCTCGATCCACCGGCGCGCCGCAAGCAGCCGCCGCACGGAGTTGACCTCCAGGACCAGCCGGTCGCCGAGCAGCTCGATGCGCCCGAGCAGCGTCGTCTCGCCGAATCCAGGTACGGGCCCACCCGGCCGCTGCCAGACCCAGAGCTCCTCGTCCCGCACGACGTCCTCGCGCGCCTCCAAGGCGTGCTGCGCGGCGGCCGAGTCGGCCATCCGGAAGGTCGCCTTCTGGAATTCCATCGGGTCGCCATCGGTGTTGTGGAGGCGGGGCAGGTGCTCGTGCCCTGGCAGCGCGAACTCCCACAGTCGCCCGACGAGGTGGGCCTTGCGCCGCAGGCCGCCGGACGAGAGGTCGGCCCCGCGTCGCTGCAGCAGTTCGAGGGCCGGGCCGACGGTGAAGCTGGTCAGGGGCGGCCCGGCGAAGGCGCAGAAGTCCCAGCTCCCGACGCGCGTGAGGCGCAGCGGCAGGAAGCAGTGGCCGATGTCGCAGGTCGAAAGCGAGCGCTCCTGCAGCGTTGTCCGCTCGCCGGACAGGATGTCCTCGAGGTCGAGGCTGACCTTGGCGTGCACGGCGAGCACGCGGTAGATCGACAGCCGTGCGTCAAGGCGCGCCTGGATGAGCGCGCGCTCGACGGGCGTCGTCGAGGGCTGCTCCAGCCGGCGCTCCAGAAAGGTCTTCGCCTTGGGCGAGGTCCGGAAGTCGGCCATGGCCCACTCCAGGAGGCAGGCGCCCGGCTGCAGACCGCGGCACTTGTCCAGGACCTCGGAGGCCCGCGCCGGGCTGCCGAAGTAGCGCACCTGGATGCGGGCCGGCGACTCGCAGTCCATGAACTCGGCCAAGAGGCGGCCGGTCACGACGTTGTCGGCGAGCTTCCACTCGTCCAAGGTCTGTGGCAGGCCGCCCGCGTCCCACGGTCACGCCAGCGTAGGCTTCCTTCGAGCCCTCCATCGCGAACAGCCGGAGCATGGCCGCCAGCGCGCCCTCGCCGCGGAGGAGCTGGATCCCGAACTGCTCGCCGGCCTGGCCCATGATGCAGCCGACGAGCGGGAAGGCCTGACCGGGCAGGCGGATCAGGAACGGCGTGTCACCCTCGACTTCGGTCCAGATGTGTCGCCCGTGGAGGTCGAGCGCGGCCTTCACGAGCGCAGCGGCGACGGGGTCGGGCATGGGCATCGCGGGCGCGAGGGTAGCGCGAGGCGCGCGGGCTGGGCGAGCGGGCGCGCTGGGTGGGGCGGCTCAGGCGGCGGCGGTCGCGGCCGGCGCGAGGGTCGACGACTTGCTCTTGCTGCCCTTCGGGCGGCTGTAGTGCGTAGGGAAACTCTTTCGCTTTCCGAGTGGTCGAGCGTGTGACTGGAGATCCGCTCCTCACCCCGGGGAAGCCCCGGGAGAAGGAGGAGCGATGGAGAGCACGAAGCGGAAGCGGTGGGGGCGGTCGGAGAAGGGCGGGGCGTGTGGGGTGGCCGAGTCGCAGCCACCCGTGGGGAGCTCGGCGCCGCCGTGTCCGTCGGCCGTGTCGTCGCCGCGCGCCCTTGATCACCATGCCTCGCCTCCCGCGGGGTCGAAGCGGCAGGTGGCTACGGCGACGGCCGTCCTTCCGCACTCGACCTGACGCCACGGGTCGGCGGGTTGCCTCGTCACCGACGCCGACGAAGACCTGCTGCTCGGCTCCGCCTGGCCGAGCGCCGTGCCGTCAGGCTTCGAGCTGTGGTTGCGGGCCTGGATCGCGGATCCTGCCGCGACTCAGGGGCTCGCGGCGACGACCGGATTGCGTGCGCTGACGCCCTGACCAGGCAGCTGCCGGGACCGGGCGCGCGCGGGGCGCGCGGCGCTCAGCCGTCGTCGCCGATCGCCTCCACCGGGCACTGCTCCTTGGCCTCGAGGCACAGCTTGATCTGCTCGTCCGTGGTGGGCTGCGTGTGCACGAAGTCGTGGTCCCCGTCCGGCGACTCCTTGAAGTGCGCCGGCGCGATGTCCGAGCAGAGGTGGCACAGGATGCACTGCTTGTCGACGTAGAAGGCGCCGGTCACGTTGTCGGCGTACTTGTCAGCCTTGGTGGCCATGGGACAGGTCTCGGTATTCGGTGGGGGCCGCGCGCGGGGCAATCTGCCGCGTCCGGAGCGAGCGGATCACTATAGGCCGGCCGCGAAGGGCGGTCCAGTGGAGCCGGATCCCGCTGACCCGTGCGTCGCTTGTCAGGCCGTCGCGGGGCCGGGACCGGTCCATCCCTCGAGCCGCAGGCGGATGCCCAGCTCGTGCACGCCCTCGGGGCGTAGCTCCAGGGAGAGCAGGCGCGGGCCCAGCAGCGCCCGCGCCTCGTCCAGCGCGGCGGCGGGCAGGCCCTGGCTGGCCAGCAGCAGCTCGCCCTCGTCGAAGTCGAGGCGCTCGGCGCGCAGCGCGACCATGACGCGCGCGAGCAGCGCGAGTTCCGCGTCGGGCGCGGCGTCCTCGGCCACGAGCTGCTCGTTGGCCAGCCAGTGCGTCGGCCCCTGCAGGCCGAAGAGCACCCGCGCGTTGGCCAGGCGCACCTGCAGCACGAGGCCGCGACGGTCCGCCAGCCCCAGCGCGGCATTGGCGCGCATGCGCAGGCAGCGCACCAGCTGGCCCGGCCGCAGGCCCGCGCGGTTGCTGCTCTTCTCGGTGCCGGGAAAGCGCGCCATGGGCCGGACTCTAACAGCCTCGTGCGTGCCATGTCCGCGCTACCATGCTGCCCAACTCGCCGGACCCCTCCCGCCGGCCCACGGAGACGAACCATGGTGAAGGTCGGCCTGGTGCTCTCGGGCTGCGGCTACCTCGACGGAGCAGAGATCCAGGAAGCGGTGCTGTGCGCCCTGTACCTGGAGCAGGAGGGCGCGGATGTGATCTGGACCGCGCCCGACGTGGCGCAGGCCGAGGTGGTGGACCACCTGACGGGCACCGTGGTCCTCGGCGCGCCGCGCAACGTGCTGCACGAGTCGGCCCGCATCGCGCGCGGCGACATCGTGGCCTCGGACAAGCTGCACGCCCGCGACCTCGACGCCCTGGTCCTGCCGGGCGGCTACGGCGCCGCCAAGAACCTGTGCGACTTCGCCGTCCGCGGCGCGCAGTGCGCGGTGCACCCCGCGGTGGAGTCGCTGGTGCGCGAGCTGCACGCCGCCGGCAAGCCCATCGGCGCCATCTGCATCGCGCCGGCCCTCATCGCGCGCGTGCTCGGCAGCAAGAACCCGTCGCTCACCATCGGCGACGACGCCACCACCGCGCGCGCCCTCGAGACCTGCGGCGCGAAGCACGAGACCCGCGACGTCAGCGAGGTCACGGTGGACAGGAAGCAGCGCATCGTGAGCACGCCGGCCTACATGCTCGGTCCGCGCATCAGCGACGTGGCCAAGGGCATCGCGAAGGCGTGCAAGGAGGTCGTGGGCCTCGCACGCCAGCCGGCGGGAGTGACGTAGGGGCGGCTCGCCGCCGTCAGAGCCCCGCGTCCAGCCAGGCCACCGCCGTCGCGCCCTCGAGCGTGGCCTTGCCGCCGGCCACGACCGCGAGCTGCATCGGCACCGTGAGGCCGTCCAGCGTCGGGTTCAGCGCCGGCATCACGAACGGCACCGACAGCGAGCCGCCCGCGTCCGCGATCGTGCCGAGCGCGACCGGGATCAGCACCGTCGGATCGAGCACGAGCGCGCCGTGCTTGGCCGACAGCTCCTGGAAGCCCGGCGTCAGCCCGATCACCAGCAGCGCGAGGTCGCCCTGCTGGGCCTGGATCTGGAGCGCGCCCGCCTGGCCCTCGCGCATGGGCGACGGGATCGTGATCGAGCGCGCGTCTGCCGATCGCGTGGCCCACGGGCATCGGTCCCGGTGTCTCCATCTACTTCCAGGTCTGGATCGACTTCGGCGCCTTCACCGCGTCCGCCCGCACCTCCAGCCACGCCGCCTCGTTCGCCGGCCGCTTGCCGTCCTGCAGGATGAGCCCGCGCGACGGCTCGAACCGCCGCGTCGGGATCGCGCACCGGTCGATGCGCCCCTCCAGCGTCATCGCGAAGTCGCGCGTCCACACCCGGTTGCCGATGTGCCAGCCGTGGCAGAAGGTGCCGAAGGCAGGCTGCTTCTTGGGGTCCAGCTTCTCGAAGAAGGGCGTGCAGTCCACGTTGCCGCTCTTGCCGTGGGCCGGGTTGGGCAGGCCCACGCGCCCCGCGCGCGGCGAGACGCCCAGCCGCTTGGCGTTGCTGACCGCCAGCACGTTGTCGAAGCCGTTGCTGTAGTTGGTCAGGCGCATGAGGCGCCCGAACAGCGGGCCGGCCCAGTCCGAGTCGCGCGCCAGCGAGTCGCGCGAGACGTCGCCGCCGATGAAGGCCACCTGCGCCACGCGCCAGTCGGACTTGAAGAGCTTCTTGCTCTTCTGCGCGTTGGTGAAGGCATCCATGATGACGTAGGCCCCGGTGCTGTGCCCCAGCAGGTGCACGTTGATGTCGCAGCCGGCGCGCTGCCGCACCGCCAGCGGCTCGATGCCCGCGCTCACCAGCTTGAGCGCCACGTCCGCCGCGTCCCAGCGGTCCTCGAGGTAGTTCAGCGTGCTGTCGTCGCTGGGCCAGTCGAAGGCCACCGCGAGGCCGTGGAAATCCTCCGCCTCCAGGTCCAGCTGCAGCTGCACCGTGCGGCTGTGCACCAGCGGAATGTCGTTGTTGTAGCCGTGCACGAAGACGACCACGTGGCCCGGGCGGTCCAGCTTCACGTCCCGCAGGCCGTCGGCCAGGTCCGCCACCTCCTCGAACCATTGGTCCTGGTCGATCTCGTGCTCCGGGCCGTAGCCGGCCACGAGCTTCTTGCCCTTGAAGACGGCGGGCACCTTGAGGAAGCGCACCTCGCCCGGCTCGGCGACGAAATGCGCGCCCTTGCCCTTGCCCTTGAGGTTGCGCGCGGTGAAGACGTACGTGAACGGCATGAAGGCACCTCCCTGACCCACGGATGAGAGCGGGACAGGGTTCTAACCTGAAGGCGCGCGGCGGGGCGAGGCGGCGCGCCGGCGGGCTGCGCCCGGCAGCGCCGTGCGCAGGCATGGTTCCGCCCCGCCTGAACTGAAGCGACGCACGTGCATCGCATATGCGACGCTTCAGTCCTGTGGCGCGCAAGGGGTGCCCATTCCGGAACTGAAGCGACGCACATGCATCGCAGATGCGTCGCTTCAGTTTCAGCGACGCGCCGGCAACCTCGCGCGTCTCGAGGGCGGCCGTTGCGCAGGCGCCGGGCCGCTCAGCCCGGGCGCGCCATCCAGTCGAGGCAACGCTGCATCTGCCGCGCCATCTCGTCCGGCGCGAAGTGGCAGCGCCGCCCGTGCCCGGGCAGCAACCACGAGAAGCGCCGCGGCAGCAGCCGGCGCGTGGACTGCACCAGCGTGTCCCAGTCGTACCAGCAGGCGTCGCGGAAGCCGACGATCTGGCCGCGCCGCTCGCTCCACGCGAGGTGGTCGCCGGTGAACAGGAACTGCTCGCCCAGCAGCAG
Source organism: Planctomycetota bacterium (assembly GCA_036274635.1). Lineage (GTDB taxonomy): Bacteria > Planctomycetota > B15-G4 > B15-G4 > B15-G4 > DASUFI01. The sequence continues at coordinate 1,500 of DASUFI010000113.1, read as the reverse complement.
GCAGGCCGAGCCGCGCGTGTGGGCGCCCACGTCGGCCGCGTGCAGGATGCGCTCGCAGCCGAAGTGCTTGTGCCACTTGTCGTGGTCGGCCACGTCGTCCTGGTGCGTGAGGAACAGCGTGCGCACGCCGCCAAGGGCCTCGATGCGCTTGACCAGCGGCGCGGCGAAGCGCGGGCTGTCCACCAGCACGTTGCCGGCGGGCCGCACGACCAGGTAGCTGGTGGCGCCGAAGCTGTCCTCGTGGTGGTAGCCGCAGTGGTAGACGCCCTGCGGCCCGGGCGCGGCGCCCTCGGCGGCGGGGCGGCCGGCGAGGTCCGCGAGACGGTCGGGGAAGGCGGCCAGCACCGGCTTCATGTCGTGGTGCTCGGTGGCGCCGATGCTGGCGGTGGGGCAGGCGACCAGCGCCATCAGGGCGCGCTGCAGCTCGGCGCGCGTCTGCGGCTGGTGGTGCACGCGCGACTTGTCGCCGGCGCTGTCGAAGGTGGCGGGCGCCATCCAGCGGCAGGTGTCGCAGTCGATGCAGGTCTCGTCGACGTAGAGGTCGCCGGCGACGTTCTCGGGGCGGCGCAGGGCGGGGGAGGGCATGGGACGGATGGTAGCCCCGCCTGCCGGGGCGCGCCGTCGCGTCAGGTCTTGGGCGGCAGCGGCTCGACGTTCAGGGCGAGGAGACCGCCGATCATGAGCGCGAGGCCGACGGCGGGATACAGCACGCCGATGATCCAGCCCTTGACCGTCGGGTCGTAGGGGATCTTCCGCAGCGCGAGGCCGCCCACGATCATGATGCCGACCAGCAGGATCATGAAGGGCGAGAAGATGGTCCAGAAGGGGGCGCGCTCGCCGCGGGCGGCGATCTGCGTGGCGGCGCGGCGGGCGCCCTTCTTCAGGGCGGTGAAGCCCTTGGCGATGCCGAGCACGACCGCGAGGGCCAGCGCGATCCACACGTTGTGGCCCGCGAGCGGCGTGAAGTCGCGCGTGGAGATGTCCGAGGGTGTGACCCCTGCGTAGGGCAGGCCGCGGACGATGAGCATGACGCCCACCGCGAACCACACGATGCACACGAGGAATCGCCGCGCCTGTTGGGACATCGAAGGCTCCGTGCCGAGGAAGGCCGCGCCGCGCGGCCAGCGGGCGATCATAGCCGCGCGCCGGCCGCGTCTTGAACGGCCGCCTCCCGCCGCTAGCCTGCCCGCGTGACCAGGACCGCGAAGGGCTGGGTTCTGCCGGCGTTCCTCGGCGGCGCGGGTCTGATGGTGGGCGCCTTCGCGCCGGCCGTGGTGGTGGAGTACTACGGCGAGATCAGCCTGCACGAGGTGGCCGAGACGCAGGCCCTGCTGGTCGTGCTGGCCGGCGCGGCGGCGCTGGCTGCGGCCGTCCTCTCCCGGCCGCGCTGGGTGCTCCCGGCGGCGCTGGTCGCGTGGGTGGGCATCCTGCTGCCGCTGATCCGCAACTGGCTGGCGCCCGAGGACGACAGCTTCTTCGGTCGGATCGGCCACGCCATCG
>DASUFI010000112.1:0-3128 GCA_036274635.1 Planctomycetota bacterium | reverse complement strand
CAGAACCACCAGCAGGACGCCGAACGCGATCATGACGCCCATGCCCTCGCGGGCCGTTTCCTCGACCCACCAGACGTCCTTGTGCCAGAAGCCGGGCATCGTCGGCCAGTAGAACACCGTCGTGCCCACGCCCGCCGCCACCGTCGCCCAGAGCCAGCGCTCGCCCGCCCGCGTCTGCAGGCGCGCCGGCCGGAACGCGGCGGCGAACGCCCACGCGGCGGGAGTCAGGTAGAGGATGATCCACAGCAGCGCATCGGGGTCGTTATACTGGACGGCCGCGAACGCCACCATGAGCACGCCAAGCAGGATGTGGACGTAGCGCATCGGAACCATTCTAGGACAGGAAGCGGAGATTATGGCGGTGGAAATCCGGACCACGCCGGCGGCGGCCGGCACGTACTGGCAGCGCTTCGCGGTGCCCTACGAGTTTCCGGTGGTATTCACCGAGGGCCTGTTCCGGCCGGATAACCCGGTGCTGCGCGACGTCCTGTGCCGGCTGGAGCCCGCCAAGCGCCACCGGGCGGTGTTCTTCGTCGACGACGGGCTGGCCGGCGGCGGCCAGCCGCTGATCGAGGCGATCGGTGCCTACGCCGCCGCGCACGCCGACGCCCTGGAACTGGCCTGCCCCCCGGTGGCGCTGCCCGGTGGAGAGAAGATCAAATCCGACCTGCACTTCGTGGAGACCATCCAGCAGCGGCTGTTCGACCTGCACGTCGACCGTCATTCTTTCGTCGTCGCGGTGGGCGGCGGCGCGGTGCTCGACGCCGTGGGACTCGTCGCGGCGACCACGCATCGCGGCGTGCGACACATTCGCGTGCCGACCACCGTGCTCGCGCAGAACGATTCGGGGGTGGGCGTCAAGAACGGCGTGAATCTGCTCGGCGTGAAGAACTTCGTGGGCACCTTCGCGCCGCCCTTCGCGGTGCTGAACGACTATGAGTTCATCGTATCGCTGCCCGACCGGGACAAGGTCGCCGGCATGGCCGAGGCGGTCAAGGTGGCGCTGATCCGCGATGCGGAGTTCTTCACGTGGCTCGAGCGCCACATGGACGACCTGGCGACCTTCGGGCGCGAGGCCATGCTGTACATGATCCGGCGCTGCGCCGAGCTGCACATGCGGCAGATCGGCCACGGCGGCGACCCCTTCGAGATGGGCAGCGCGCGGCCGCTCGACTATGGCCACTGGTCGGCGCACAAGCTGGAGAGCCTCACCCGCCACCACGTACGCCACGGCGAGGCGGTGGCGATCGGCATGGCGCTCGATGCGCGCTATTCGGTCCTCTCGGGGCTGCTTGCCCCGGGCGAGGAGCTGCGCGTCTGCGCGCTGCTCGAGTACCTGGGCTTCGGGCTCTGGCATCCCGCGCTCGAGCGCGTCGGCGCGAGCGGCGAGTGGACCCTTCTGGAGGGCCTGCGCGAGTTCCAGGAGCACCTGGGCGGCGAGCTGACCATCACGCTGCTGGCGGGCATCGGCACGGGCGTCGAGGTCCACGAAATCGACCCCGCGCGCATGCGCGAGGCGGCGCACTGGCTGAAGGAGCACGCGGGGGGCTGATGGACCTCGGCAGGCTCGGCCACCTCACCTACTGCACGAACATCCACGCCGGCGAGACGCTCGCCGAAGTGCGCGCCGGGCTGGAAAAGCACCTGCCGCCCATCAAGGCCGCGGTCTCGCCCGGGCGGCCGCTCGGCGTGGGCCTGCGTCTCGGGCACGCCGCGGCCGAAGGCCTGCGCGATCCCGCCGCGCTGGCCGCGCTGAAGGGCTTTCTCGACACGGGTGGCTACTACGTCTTTACGCTGAACGGTTTTCCCTACGGACCGTTCCACGGCCGCGCGGTAAAGGAAGACGCCTACCGCCCGGACTGGAGCGAGCCCGAGCGCCTGGCCTATACCGACCACCTCGCCGACGTGCTCGCGGCGCTCCTGCCCGCGAATCAGCCGGGCAGCGTGAGCACGGTGCCGTGTACTTTCAAGCCCTGGTCCGAGGGGCGGATGGACGCGGTGGTCGAGCACCTCGTGCGCCACGTCGCGCACCTGGTCGGCATCGAGCGGCGCCAGGGCAAGCGCATCGCGCTGGCCCTCGAGCCCGAGCCGTACTGCTTCCTGGAGACGGTCGACGAGGCGGTGGCGTTCTTCGAGGAGCGGCTGTTCGGCCGCACCGGCGTGGCCCGGCTGGCGGCGCTGGCGAGCCTGTCGCCCGCCGAGGCCGAGTCCGCGATGCGCCGGCACCTCGGGCTGTGCTACGACGTCTGCCACGCCGCGGTCGAGTTCGAGGATCCGCGCGGCAGCATCGACCGGCTGCGCGCGCGGGGCATCGGCATCTACAAGCTGCAGCTGTCGGCCGCGCTGCGCGTGGCGCGCTTCGGTGCGCAGAGCGCGCGCCAGCTCGGCGAGTTCGCCGAGCCGGTGTACCTGCACCAGGTGGTGCGCCGCTCGAACGGGGCCTTGCAGCGCTACATCGACCTGCCGCAGGCGCTCGCCGAGGCCGCGGGTGCCGAGGGCAGCGAGTGGCGCGTGCACTTCCACGTGCCGATCTTCCTCGAGCGCATGGAGCACTTCGACACCACGCAGGCCTTCCTGGCTGAGATCCTCGCGCTGCACCGGGACGCGCCGGTGAGCGCGCACCTCGAGGTCGAGACCTACACCTGGGACGTGCTGCCCGCGGCGTACCGCGGCGTCCCGCTTTCCGCGGCGATCGCGCGCGAGCTGAACTGGGTCAAGGAGCGTCTGGGCGCGTGACCCCGCGCACCGCGCTGCGGCTGGGGCGCGTCTCCAACCTGCCGACGGTCTGGACCAACACGCTGGCGGGGGCCTTGCTGGCCGGGGCCGCGGGCTTCGGCGGGGAGATCGCGCTGCTCCTGGCGGCGTTCACGCTCTTCTACACCGGCGGGATGTTCCTGAATGACGCGTTCGACGCGGCCATCGACGCGCGCGAGCGGCCCGAGCGGCCCATTCCTTCCGGCGTCGTCACGCGCGGCGAAGTGTTCGGCTGGGGATTCGGGCAGATGGCGGCCGGCCTGCTGCTGCTCGCGCTCGCCGGAACGGCGCCGGCGCTCGCCGGCCTGGCGCTCGCGGCGTCGATCACCTACTACAACTGGAACCACAAGGCCAACCCCCTGAGCCCGGTGGTG
>DASUFI010000111.1:0-8258 GCA_036274635.1 Planctomycetota bacterium | reverse complement strand
AGCGCGCGCTGGGCGCCGCGGCCCTCGGGCGTCTGCGCACGGCCGCCTTCCCGACCCTGGCACTGCGCGGCGAGAACCTGCTGGCCGGCGGCTGACGTCGCGCGGCTCCGGCTCGATTCCACGACAGACACCGCGGGGCGGGTCCGCTAGGATGCCCGGCTCCATTCATCGGCTGAGGAAGAGCAGCGATGGAAACCCCCGAGCCCGACGGCGATGGTCCCCCGCCCACGCGCGAGCAGCTCGCGGCGTGGCTGGCGGGCGACGCCGAAGCGGCCCGCGCGCTCTTCGCCCGCCACCGCGACGAGCTGCTCATGCGCGCCCAGGCGCACCGCCTCATGCGCCCGCTGCGCCGGCACGTCACGCCCGAGGACGTGGTCGACGAGGTCTTCCTGCGCGCGCTCTCGTCCGGCCTGCTCACGCGCTTCGAGGACCGCGGCAAGGGCTCGCTCATGGGCGCGCTCTACACCGTGCTCGACCGCGTGCTGGCCGACGCCGCGCGCCGGCACTTCGGCACGCTCAAGCGCGGCGCGGGCATCGAGCACGTCGCGCTGGACGAGGCCCTGCTGCGCGGCACCGAGCGCACGCCCGCGGCTTCGGATCCCACGCCCACGAGCCACGCCCGCACCACGGACCTGCTGGAGCTGTGCCGCACTGCGCTGCCGCCGCGCGAGTGGGAGGTCTGGCGCCTGCGGCAGGTGGAGAATCTGGACTTCGCCGCCATCGCCGCGCGCCTGCAGCTGTCGGAGTCGGCCGTGCGCGGCCTGCACTTCCGCGCCAAGGAGCGCATCGTGACGCTGCTGGGCCGCCGCCCGGATGGCGGCGCATGAGCATCGAGACGGCGCTGCCGCCGGGGCGCTCCGGCGACGAGGACACGGTGCGCCGCGCGATCCTCGCGGACCTCTTCGAGGCGCTGGACGCGGGCGGCCCCGCCCGGGCGCCGGCGCTGCTGGACTCGCTGCGCAGCAAGCATCCCGGCCACGAGCAGACCATCACGCGGCTCTATGCCGCGGCCATCGAGTACGAGCGTCTGTGCGCGTCCCTGCCCGGCGGCCCGGGCCCCGGCGCGCCGCGCCTGCTGCCCGGCGACACGCTGGGCGACTTCACGGTGGTGGGCCTGCTGGCCGTGGGCGGCATGAGCGAAGTCTATCGCGCGCGGCAGCGCTCGCTGGGCGACCGGCTCGTGGCGCTCAAGGTGGTGCCCGCGTCGGTCACCGACGGCGGCGGCCGCGCGCGGCTGCGGCGCGAGGCGCTGGCGCTCGCCGGCCTGCACCATCCCAGCCTGGTCGAGGTGCACGGCTTCGGCGAGGAGGGCGGCCTGCTCTACTACGCGATGCGCCTGGTCGAGGGTCCGACGCTGGCGCAGGTGCTCGCGCGCGCCTCCGCCGCGGGCGGCTCCACGCCGGCCTGGCGTCGCGCGGTCGTGGCGTGGATGGCCGACGTGGCCGACGCGCTGGCCTGCGTGCACGCCGCCGAGCTGGTGCACCGCGACGTCAAGCCTGCAAACGTGGTGCTGCAGGGGCCGTCGACCGAGCTGCCCTGCGGCGTCAGCGCGCTGGCCGGCCTGGGCGGCACGGCCGTGCTGGTGGACTTCGGCCTGGCGCGCCCCGTGGACGCGCCGGCCGGCACGCTCACGCTGCAGCACGCCGCCACGCCGGCCTACGCCGCGCCCGAGCAGCTGCTCGGTCAGGGCGTGGACGGGCGCGTCGACGTCTTCGCGCTGGGCGTCTCGCTGCACGACCTGCTGACCACGCGCCTGCCCGGCGCGCGCGCGCAGGCCTCGGCCGGCCTGCCGCCCCTGCGCGCCCTGCTGCCGGATGTGGATGACGACCTGGCCGCCGTGGTCGCGCGCGCCTGCGACCCGCAGCCGCGCTGGCGCTATCCCGACGCGGCCGCGCTGCGCGACGACCTGCGCTCCTGGCTGGCCGGGCGCGGCGTCTCCGCGCGCCGCGCGCCGCTGCCCGAGCGCCTGGGCCGCGCGGCGCGCACGCGGCCGGGGCGCTTCGCGGCGATCACGGCGGGCGTGCTCGTGGCCGCGGGCCTGATCCTCGCGGGCGTGGTCGTCACCGCCAGCGCCGCCCGCAGCGCGGGGGTCGCGACGCGCGCAGCCGAGCGCGGGGACCTCCTCGCGCTGCAGGACGCCGTGCGCCGCATCCCGCCGGCTCTGGATGGCGTGCTGCTCGACGCGCCCCTCGCGGCGCTCGCGCCGCTCGCCCGCGGCTACGACGACACCGACGCGCTGGCGCTCACGTGCACGCGCCTGCGCCTGGACGACGTCGACGGCGCGCTGCGCGAGGCCGTCACCGCCCTGCGCGTGGAGGGCCCTGAGCGGCGGCCGCTGCTCACGCGCTTCCTCGAGGTCGCGCTGCAGCCCGGCGCCAGCGGCACGGACGTCGAAGTGGCCGACAGCGGCCACCTGGCGCTCATGCTCGTCGCGCGACTGTTCATGGAGCGGCCGGTGCTTGACGCCGGCAGCGCGCAGGCCAGCGACGGCCTGCGCCGCCGGCTGCTGGAGATCGCGGCCGATCCATCGGTGTTCGAGGACGACCGGCTGTACGCCTTGTCGGCGCTCACGGGCTGCGCGGCGCTGCCGGACACGCCGGGACTGCTCGAGTCCGCGGTGGCCGAAGGCTACGCCTCGGAGCGGCACCGCCTGGCGCTGCTGGCCGTGGAGCGCACGGTGCGCCGGGCCCACACGCTGGGCGAGATCGGGAGCGTGGACGTCGACGGCCTCTGGTCGCGCTTCGCCGGCTGCGGCGTGGACTGGCGCGCGCTGCTGGCCGACACCGAGGCGCCGCTCAGCTTCGGCCGGCGCATGGCGGTGATGCAGCTCACGCGCGCGCTGGCCCTCGCGGCTCGCGCGCAGGGCCGCACGCTCGACGTCTCGGCCGTCACCGGCCCGCGCGGCCAGGACGCCGACTGGTGGTTCAGCGAGCCGGGCCTCACGACGGCGCTCGCCGACCCGGCCGCGGCGCGCGGCGCCCTGAGCGCCCTGCTCGCGGGCACCGGTGCCGTGGATCCGCAGGCCTGGGGCCGCGTGGCAGGCGGCTGCGACGAGGACGAGCTGGTGGACGAGTGCGCGTGGCGCGTCGCGGCGCTGGGCAGCCCGGAGAATGCCGAGGGCGCGTCGCAGGCCTTCTTCGACGGCCTCTCCCAGTCGCGCGCCGAGCTCGCGGGCGTGCAGGCGGAGGTGGACCCCGACCCCGACACGCTGCTGGGCGTCGAGTGCAAGGAGGGCTGGCGCGAGTCGGTGCGCGTGGCGGACGCGCCCCCGGCCGCCGCGGCCGAGCCGGGCTGGGAAGCGGTGGCCTCGTGGTGCTTCTCGCACGACACCCCCGCGCTGGCGGGCTTCGCGCGCGCCGCCGGCATCCGCTGCACGCCCTGGCAGCAGGACGCCCCAGGCGGCGACGGCTACCTGCGCCTCGGGTCCTTCGGCACCTCCGAGGTGCGCTTCGAGTTCGAGGTGCCGGACGACCCGGGCCTGCGACGCTGGCGCTTCCTGGTGCAGCACCAGCTCGCCGCGCGGCGCTACCTGCCGTACCTGGGCCGCGCGATGCTGCTCGTGCGCGTGGACGAGAACGCCGGCACCGCCACCGACATGCTCACCGAGACCGGCATGCGCTGGCAGCCCTTCCCCATCCCGGTCGACCGCCTCTCACCGGGCCGGCACGTGATCCGCCTGCTGCTGGAGGACCAGAGCACGACCACCTACCGCGTCTACGGCGCGCGGCTGGAGCAGCCCGTCCGCCGCTGAGCGCGCGAAACGGCCGTTTGAACGGCCCCCCGAACGTGGCGCGAGCCTGCCGCGATGAGTCCAGCAAGGATTCACCGACGCCCGCGCCCCTCGCCCAAGGGGGGCATGGCGCCCTGCTTCCTGCGTGTGGAGCGGTCCCGGGGGGGCACACCGTGCGACGCGTGCCGCTCCGCACGATGCCAGGGCGCCGCAGGCAAAGGGGTGCGGGCGCGGGTGTCGGTGATCCCGTGCGCGTCGCATGTCGGCAAGTTGCCTCGCGGCGCGTCCAGGCAGGCTCGGAAAGCAGGAGCCAGCCATGGGCAGGATCGGCGAGGTGATGGCGTGCCTGGCGCTCATGGCGCCGGCGGCTGCGGCCCAGATGGTGAATCAGTGGCTCCCGGCACGCGTCGAGCTGCACAGCGTGCTGGCCGCGGATGTGCCGCAGCTGAGGGTCATCGAGGGCCTGCCCGGTGAGCTGATGACCGTCCGGGTGGTGCCCAAGGTCCCCGGGCCGGCGGTCGGCTGGGCCGTGGATCTGCTGCAGGACGACGATCCGACGAAGACCTTCCTCGGCGGGCCGGGCGGCGTGATCGAGCTGGACCCGGTGCCGTTCGGGAGCGGCGGCGCCGTCGCGCTGCGGCTGCGCTCGCTGGACGGCTCGAGCGGCAAGTACGTGCTGCGCGCGCACTCGAAGCTGCCGGCGGGGTGGAGTCATCCGTGGGTCGGGTTCGTCGGAGATCCTGAGATCGGCTTCTACCAGACGGCCGCGGCGCTGCGGCCCGGCCTGACGCTGCGCCTGCGCGCGAGTCTGCCGCACAAGGCGCAGGGCTGGCCGCAGGCGAGCGTGCCCGAGCTGCTCGTGACGCCGCCGGCGCTCGTGGACTCGCCGTACGCGAGCGGCTTCTCGCTCCCGGGCACGGTGAGCGGGAAGCCCTATCCCGACCTGGTCAAGCTCGACGCGAGCTTCGAGTTCTCGCAGGTGCAGCTCGAGGTGGGGGCCGGCGGACTGTCGTCGGTGCACGTGCGCGTGCACAGCCACAAGACAGTGCTCGGCAAGGTGAAGAAGCCGTCCGGGCCGGCTGCTGGCGCCAATCCAGGGGGCGGCGACCTGAACCCGCCGACCTTTGCCTCGCTGCAGCTCGACGCGGACGAGGCGCTGCCGGGCGAGAGCGTGCACCTGGCCGCCGTGGTGCACCCGAAGGCCACGACCTGCCCGGAGCCGACGGCCACTGTGCGCGTCTGGCTGTCCTCGATCCATCCCATCGACTGGGACGGATTCGGCGGCTGGCTGCTGGCCGGGCCGGTGGAGGTGTCGGTGCCACCGACGAGCTTCGGCTTCGAGGCCGACCTGCAGGTGCCGGCCGATGTGCCGCCCGGCCTCTATGGCGTGTGGCTGGTGCTCGACGAGCCGGGCGGCCCCATCTTCGGCTGCGACAACATCTATCACGGTGGGCGCGCGGCCACGGTCCTGAAGGTGCGCGCGCCGTGAGGTGCCGAGCTCGGGAATCCGACCACTGGCCGGTTGACCCTCAGCCTTCTCGCTCCGTCGAGCGGTCGGGCCGCACGTCGATGCACCAGTAGGTGAGCGCCGCCGCGAATCCACAGGCCGCCCCGAGGGGCACCAGTGCGATGCCTGGATCATCGAAGATGCGGAGGACGGCGAGCGCCACGAATACGCCGCCCCCGAGCGCTGCGCCCATCACGCCGAAGGCAAGCCAGCTCCGAAAGCCGCGCTTCAGCAGCCAGGCGACGGCGAAGGGCGCGATCAACCAGACGTACGGAGCGGAGAACACGGTGACGCCGACGGCCGGTCCGAGCAGCTCCTCCTTCGCGAACCACCGCCACGCCGTCCACGGTGCGGGATCGAGGCCGCGCGTGAGCACGCGGCCAAGCCCCAGGACCACCGTGGCCGCGACGCCGGCGCCCAGTGGGGCGAGGAGGAACGCCAGGAAGCGTCGCACGGTCCTGGCGGGTACCGGCCCCGGTCGATCCATCAGCTTGCCCTGATCCTCGGCCATTCCCGGCCCTGCCCGCCAACACGCGCTCTCGCCGGTCGTTATGATCGCCCCCTCGCCCCCCGGGAGCCAAGACAGGTGTCCGACATCCTCGAACGCGGCGCGCGCATCGAGGCCGAGGCGCGCTTCCTGCAGGACCTGGTGGCCGAGGTCGAGCGGGTGGTCCTGGGCCAGCGGCGGCTGGTCGAGCGGCTGGTCATCGGCCTGCTCAGCGACAGCCACGTCCTCATCGAGGGCGTGCCGGGCCTGGCCAAGACGCTGGTCATCAGCAGCCTGGCCAAGGCCATGGACCTGTCCTTCCACCGCATCCAGTTCACGCCGGACCTGCTGCCCAGCGACGTGACCGGCACGCAGATCTACAACCCGCAGAGCGGCACCTTCAGCGTGCGGCAGGGGCCGGTCTTCGCGAACCTGGTGCTGGCCGACGAGATCAACCGGGCACCGGCCAAGGTGCAGAGCGCGCTGCTCGAGGCCATGCAGGAGCGGCAGGTCACCATCGGCGAGGAGACGCACGCGCTGCCGCGGCCCTTCTTCGTGATGGCCACGCAGAACCCGCTCGAGCAGCAGGGCACCTACCCGCTGCCCGAGGCGCAGCTGGACCGCTTCCTGCTCAAGGTCATCGTGGACTACCCCAAGCGCGACGACGAGATGAAGATCGTCGAGCAGCGCGCGCGCACCGGCGGCCTGCAGCAGGTGCGGCAGGTGACCAGCTCGGCGCAGCTGCAGAAGGCCATCCAGCTGCTGGACGAGATCTACATCGACGAGCGCGTGACGGGCTACATCGTGGACGTCGTGCGCGCCACGCGCGAGCCGGCCAGCGTGAAGCTGCCCGACCTCGAGCCGCTCATCGAGACGGGCGCCAGCCCTCGCGCCAGCATCGCGCTGGCGATGGCCGGACGTGCGCACGCGCTGCTGGCCGGCCGCGCCTACGTCACGCCGCAGGACGTGAAGAGCGTGGCCCACGACGTCCTGCGGCACCGCCTCATCCTCAGCTACGAGGCCGAGGCGCGCGAGGTGCGGCCCGAGGACGTGATCACGCGCGTGCTCGATCACGTCGAGGTGCCGTAGCGGGAGCCCTTCGATGAGGTGCTTCGATGCCGGAAGCGAGGGATTCTGCGTCGGATCGAGGCGCGCGACCGCAGGCGGCCTGGAGGGCCGCCGAGGATCGCGCAACGAAGAGCCGGCGCGGAAGACCCGCTTTCCGGCGCGAATGACCTCTTCGAAGGGCTCCTAGCGGAGGTGTCCGTGGCTGCGACCCTGCAGGTCTCCGGCGAGAACGGCGCGGACGAGCCCGCCACCGCGGAGATCCTGCGCGCGGTGCGGCGCGTCCGGCTGCGCACGCGCCGGGCGGTCTCGGACATGGTGGCCGGCGGCTTCCGCTCCGTCTTCCGCGGCAGCGGCATGGAGTTCGAGGAGGTGCGCGAGTACGTGGCCGGCGACGACGTGCGCTCCATCGACTGGAACGTGACCGCGCGCACCGGCCGGCCCTACGTGAAGAAGTTCGTGGAGGAGCGCGAGCAGACGCTGATGCTCGCGGTGGACGTCTCGGCCAGCACGCGCCTGGGCTGCGGCGCGCGCGCGGTGCGCCAGGCGGCCAGCGAGCTGGCCGCCATCCTGGCCTTCTCGGCCGTGGGCAGCGGCGACCGCGCCGGCCTGCTGCTCTTCTCCGACCGCATCGAGCTCGAGCTGCCGCCGCGCAGCGGCCTGCGCCAGGCCTTCCGCGTGACGCGCGAGGCGCTCTACCGCCCGGCCACCGGAGCGGGCACCGCGCTGGCGCTGGCCTGCGACCACCTCGCGCGCGTCCTGCTGCGCCGCGCGCACGTCTTCCTGCTCTCGGACTTCCTGGACGAGGACTGGGACCGGTCACTGGCCATGCTCTGCGCGCGGCACGACGTCGTGGCGCTGCGCCTGCTGGACGAGCGCCACCACCTGCTGCCGCGCGCGGGCCTGCTTCCCTGGCGCGACCCTGAGAGCGGCCGCGTGCACCTGCTCGACGCCGGGAGCCGGCGCGTGCGCGAGGCCTTCGCGCAGCGGGCGCAGGAGCGCGACGGCCGTCTGCGCCAGCTGCTGGCGCGGCGCGGCGTGGACCTGGTGGACATCCCGCTGCGGCCGGGCGACGACGGCACGCGCGACGACCGGCTGGTCGAGCCGCTCATCGCCTGGCTGCGCCAGCGCGAGCGGAGGCTGCGGTGATCGCGCTGCTGGCCGCGCTGGCGCTGCTCGCGCCGCCCGACGGCGAGCTGCGCGTGGCGGGTCCCGAGGGCCCGGTGCTGCTGGGCCGGCGCTTCGAGGTCGTGGTGAGCGGCCCGCTGCCCGACGGCGCGACGCTGACCGTGCCCGAGCTGCCCGAGGGCCTGGCCGGTGCGCCGCCCGGCCTTGCGGCGTCGTCCGCCGGCGCCCAGCTGCGCTGGCCGCTGCGCGCGCTGCGCGAGGGCGACTACGTGCTCAAGGGCCTGGCCGTCGAGGGCGGGGGCGAGTCGCACGCGCTGCCGGACGTGCCGCTCTCGGTGGTG
>DASUFI010000110.1:0-5099 GCA_036274635.1 Planctomycetota bacterium | reverse complement strand
GGCGCCTCCTCGGGCGGCGCGCCCAGCAGCTCGCGCAGCGCGAGCGTGGCCGCCAGCGAGGCGATGGTGCCGACCACGCTTCCCAGCACGCCGGCCGTGTCGCAGGTGGGCAAGCTGCCGGGCGGCGGCGGCTCGGGCACGTAGCAGCGCAGGCACGGGCCTTCGGGCCGCACGACCAGCGCCTGGCCCTCGGTGCCGACGACGCCGCAGTAGATCCACGTCACGCCACGCGAGACGCAGGCGTCGTTGAGCAGGAAGCGCGTGGGGAAGTTGTCCGTGCCGTCCAGCACGAGCTGCGCGCCCTCGAGCAGGCGCGCGACGTCGTCGGCGGTGACGTCGTGCACGCGCGGCTGCACGTGCAGCGAGGGGTCGATACGCAGCAGCGCCTCGGCGGCGGCCTGCGCCTTGGGGCGCACGGCCTCCGCGTCGGCGTCGGTGAAGAGCTGCTGGCGCGGGAGGTTGCTGACCTCCACCACGTCGCGGTCGATGAGGCGCAGCCAGCCGTCCGGCCCGGCGCCCACGCCCGCGCGGCCGAGGGCCTCGGCGAGGTGGCTGCCGCTGGCGCCCACGCCGACGATGGCCACGCGCGCGGCGGCGAGGCGGCGCTGGCCGGCCTCGCCGACCTGCGGCAGGCGCTCCTGCCGCGCGAAGCGGCCGGCCGGCGCGCTCACCGGATGCGCACGAGCCGCTCGCGCGGCGCCTCGTGCTCCAGCAGCGGCGCGACGTCGCGCAGGAAGCGGTGCGCGTCGCGGTGGTAGCCCGCGGTGGGCTTCACGCCCGGCTGGCGCTCCGCGAACCAGGCGTTGAGCGACTCCATGAACAGCTCGCGCACGCACTTGGCGGCCAGCGAGGCCAGCGCCACGGGCGCCTTGCTCGCGTCGGCCTCGACGTGCACGTGCACCTTCACCGGCGGCCGGTCGGGGAAGTCGAAGCGGTAGATCGACTCGATGGGCCGCTCGCGCAGCACCACCAGCGGCGCCAGGGGGAAGAAGCCCTGCAGCAGCTCGCCGTAGTGGATGCGCCCGCCCTGGCGGTCGACGTGGATGACCAGCTCCTCGCGCGGGAAGCGCTGCATGAGCGCCTCGATCAGGCGCGCCGCCGCGAGGAAGACGGGCCAGGCCTTGCTGCCGTGCAGCAGCGTCACCTGGTTGAAGCGCGGCTCGGGCACGGGCGCGACCAGCAGCGCGACGCAGGACAGGCCGCGGTCGTCGAGCAGCTCGGCATGGCGCGTCGCGCGCTCGAGCAGCTGGCCCACGTCCGCGCGCCGCGGCAGCCGCTGGCGCATGAGGCGCGCGGCGTACCAGGGCAGCTCGTCCACCTCCTCGGAGACGAAGTCGACCGCGCCCTCGAGCAGCGTGTCCACGCGCAGCGGCAGCAGGCCGCGCGCCAGCGCGACGTGCCCGAGGACGCTGGTCTCCAGCGCGCCCATGCAGCCCGGGCCGTTCCACAGCTTCTTGCTGTCGTCGATGGGCAGGCCGCCGCCGCCGTCCTTGAGCGCGACCAGCCGGTGCAGCGAGGCCTCGCGCGCGCCGTCGGCGAGGCGGAAGGCCGAGGCGGCCACCACCAGCGGCCCGAGCCAGGGGCCGTAGCCGGCCTCGTCGATGCCGCAGATGACCGTCATGCCTTGGCCGGCTCGCGCAGCGGCGTCGCCGGTGCGGCGTGCGCGCCGATGCGCAGGTAGAGCAGCGCGGCGATGACGGCCGTGGCCACCGACCACCACTGCGCGGTGGAGAACACGCCGTAGATGCCGCGCGCCGCGTCGTCGCCGCGCGTGAACTCGATCAGGAAGCGGCCCGTGGCGTACAGGAACATGGTCGTGATCAGCACCTGCCCGTCCCACTTCCGGCGGCGGAACAGCCAGGCCATGCTGGTGAAGATGAGGATGTTCATCAGGCACAGGTACAGCTGGCTGGGGTGCAGCGGCACGCCGATGAGGTTGTCGGGCATGAGGCTGCCCTCGACGCGCGGGAAGGTGACGGCCCACGGGCCGTTCCAGGGCTTGCCGTAGTCGTCGCCGACGAGGAAGCAGCCGATGCGCCCGAAGGCCTGCCCGAGGAAGAGCGCCGGCATCATCGCGTCGCCCACGAGGCGCGGCGAGAGGTGCCGCCGCCGGCACCAGATCCACGCGCCCAGCGCGCCGCCGAAGAAGCCGCCGTAGCTGACGATGCCGCCCTTCCACAGCGCGATGAGGTCGATGGGCGACTGCAGCGCGTCGGGGTGGATGGCGAGGTAGGTCCAGCGCGCGCCCAGCAGGCCGACGACGACGGCCCACGTCACGAGGTCGCTGGGCGCGTCCTTGTCCGTGACGCCGATGCGCTTGAGCGCGCGCGACAGCCACAGGCTGCCGGCGATGACGCCCAGCATGACCATGATGCCGAAGGTGCCGACGCTGTGCTCCCCCTGACCCCACGGCAGCGTGAACTTGAACAGGATGGGGTGCACGGCTTCAGACCAGGATGCCGGTGATGTCGCCCTGGTACACCAGCTCGCCACGCACGAAGCCCTGCGTCGCGAACTGGCCCACGCCGCCGCGCCAGCGGACGATCTTCGAGGCGATGACCACGCGGTCGCCCGGCACGACCTGCCCGCGGAAGCGCACGTCGTCGACGCCGCCGAACGCGAAGAACTGGCCGGGCTCCGGCCGCCGCTCGAAGGAGGCCAGCCAGGCGCACAGCTGCGCGGCCATCTCGATCATGACCACGCCGGGCATGAGCGGGCGGCCGGGCACGTGGCCGCGCACCCAGAAGTCCGTCGGCCTGGCGTCGTGGATGCCTACCGCCAGCTTGGCCTTCAGGTCGTGGTGCACGACGCCGTGCAGCAGGGCCAGCTCGAAGCGCTGCGGGATGCGCTGCTGGATGTGGTCGAGGCCGTGCAGCAGCGGGGCGTCCTCCCACTGGCGCGGCTCGCACAACGCTTCCGGCATGGCCTTGGGCTCCCGGGGACGGGTCGACGAGCGCGGGATTCTATGGAATCGCCCGCGGGCGCGGCCAACGAGGAGCCCCGCTGCGGCGGGGGGCCGCTGGGCTCAGGGCGCTTCCTGCAAGGTGTACCAGCGCACGAGGTCGCCCGAGCGGCTGTCGAGGTCCAGCGCGTCGGCCAGCTCGACGTAGCCCTCGCGCGTGACCTTCACGTCGTAGTGGCCGGGCTTGAGGAAGCGCAGCTGCGCCTGGCCCGCGTCGTTGGTGGCCTCGGTGTCCATGCTGTCCGAGCCGCGCAGCTCGACGTGCGCGTCGCGCACCGGGCGGCCCCAGGCATCGCGCACCGCGGCCATGACCTGGTGGCGCGGCGCCACGTAGAGCGACACCTCGGCCGTGCCGTGGTCGAGCGCGATGTCGCTCACCTTGTCGGCGCTGTTCGGCTCCAGCGCCGAGAGGCCGTACAGCCCGGCCGGCAGCGGGGAGAAGCGGAAGCGGCCCGCGGCGTCCGTGCGCGCGATCGCGTTCTTCGGCGGCGGTCCGCCGAGCGCGAGGCGCTCCACGTGCAGGAAGACGGGCACGTCGGGCACGCCCATGTTGCTGTCGTCGTAGACGAGGCCGGTGATGGAGGGCCCGTGCGAGAGGCGCAGCTCGAGCGGGTGCGCGTCGGGGCGCGGGATCTCCACGTCCAGCAGCTCGCCCGGCAGGTAGGTGGCGGCCTGCACCACCACGTCCCAGCGCCCCTTGCCGCGCTCGAGGCGGAAGATGCCGGCCACGGCGCGCACCGGCTGCGGCTTGCCGGGCTCCTCGTCGAGGCGCGGCAGCGGCGGGCGGCCGTCGTGCGGCACGGCCTTGATGGAGAAGGTGGTGACGGGCGCGCCGGTCTCCTCGTCGAGCACGCGGCCGATGATGATGCTGGGGCCGGCCGGCGGCGTGGCCCGCAGGTGCAGCGGCGCGGGCGCCGAGGCCGCCTCGGGCAGCGACTCGGCGAGGGGCTCGGGCAGCGGGGCCTCGGGCGCGGTCCCGTGGCTGCGGCCGATGAGCCGGGCGCCCGAGTCCGGCTCCAACGGCGCGGGGCCGCCCAGCGTGAGCACGCCCACCAGGGCCGCGACGAGCAGGCAGGTGATCCCGAGCACTGCCACGACGATGGACCGCTGCTGCCTCATGCGCCTCCGTTAGGCCTCCGACCGCGCTGGATCACGGCGCGGCGGCACCTTACTTTAGCCCGCCGCCGCACCCCGCCCCGCCCGTGGAGACCGTGATGTCCCGTTCCCTGATCGTCGGCCTGCTGCTCATGACGGGGGCGGGGTTGCTGGCCTGGCTGCCTCTGCGCGCCGTCGCGGCCCAACCGGCGGGGCCGGTGCCCAAGACCATCATCCTGGGCTTCGACGGCATGGACCACGACCTGACCGCGCGCTGGATGGAGTCCGGGGACCTGCCCAACCTGAAGCGCCTCGCCGACATGGGCCTCTTCCAGCGGCTGGAGACCACCAACCCGGCGCAGTCGCCGGTGAGCTGGGCCGTGTTCAACACCGGCTGCAACCCGGGCAAGACGGGCGTGGCCGGCTTCGTGAGCCGCTTCTTCATCCGCGACGACGCCGGAAAGGTGCGCATGCAGCCGGAGTACGACACCCAGGGCCGGGTCATCTTCGACCCCGTGCCGTGGCCCAAGTCGATGCTGGGCGACGCCACGCTGGTGGATGCGAAGGACTTCGTGACCTTCCCCTTCGCGCTGGAGAACCGGGCCTTCTTCATCCTGGGCGCGGCGGCCGCGGGGCTCATCGCGGGGCTGCTGGTGTTCAAGCTGCTGCTGCGGCTGCCGCTGCCGGCCGCGCTGGTCATCGGCCTCGGCGCGGCGGCGCTGGGCTTCTGGTGGGCGCGCAACTACGCCGACGCGCTGCCCAAGAACGGCAAGCTGCCGTACCTCGTGAACCCGATGCAGGGCAAGTCCTTCTGGAGCTACCTCGACGAGCGCGGCATCCGGCTGCGCGGCGTGCAGGTGGCCTCCACCTATCCGCCCGACCACGAGGGGCCCAACACGCAGCTGCTCTCGGGCCTCGGCGTGCCCGACATCACCGGCTCGCCCGGCAGCTGGACCGTGTACACCAACGACCAGTGGCTGTTCAGCGACAAGGACACGGCCACCTCGGGCCTCGTGCGCAAGGTCTTCGAGGACACGCCGGG
>DASUFI010000109.1:0-6885 GCA_036274635.1 Planctomycetota bacterium | reverse complement strand
GGCGCCAACACCACCGTCGACCGGGCGCGCTTCGACGTCACGCGCCTCGGCCGGGGCTGCAAGATCGACGCGCAGGTGCACATCGGCCACAACTGCGTGCTCGGCGAGGACTGCGCCATGGCGGGCAAGTCGGGCCTCTCGGGCTCGGTCACGCTGGAGAACCGCGTGCTCATCGGCGGCCTGGCCGGCGTGGCCAGCGGCCTGCGGCTGCGCGAGGGCACGCGCGTCGGCGGCATGTCCATGGTCATCCGCGACACCGAGCCCGGCAGCTACGTGGTGGGGGCGCCGGCGCGGCCGCAGCAGCAGTGGGCGCGCGAGGCCCTGGGCATCGAGCGCCTGCCGGCCCTGGCGGCCGAGGTGCGCCGGCTGCTGGGCGGGAAGGGCGGCGATGAGCCGTAGGCAGCGCACGCTCGCGGCCCCTGCCGAGCTGTCCGGTGCCGGCCTGCACGAGGGCCGGGGCGTGACCGCGCGCCTGCTCCCCGCGCCGGCCGGCACGGGCGTGGTCTTCCGCCGCGCCGACCTGCCCGGCGCGCCCGAGGTGCGCGTGGCCCCCGACTCGCTGGGCGAGGCAGCGCGCCGCACGCAGCTCGTGCACGGATCGGCCGAGGTGCACACGGTGGAGCACCTGCTCGCGGCGCTGCTGGCGGCGCCCGTCGACAACGTCTTGATCGAGCTGGACGGCCCGGAGCTGCCGGGGCTCGATGGCTCGGCTCGGCCCTGGGTGCAGGTGCTGCAGCGCGCCGGCGCGGTCGAGCAGCGCGAGCCGCGGCGCACCCTCGTCCTGTCGCGCGTCGTGTCCGTGGCCTGGGCCGGCGGCAGCCTGCGGGCCGAGCCGGGGCCGGGGCTGGAGCTGGACTACACCTTGGACTACTCGGCCCACGGCCTGCCGCCCCAGCGCGTGCAGGCCCGCTTTCCGGGCACGGATTTCGCCGCCGAGCTGGCGCCGGCGCGCACCTTCGTGCTGGCCGCCGAGGCCCGGGAGCTGCAGGCGGCCGGCCTCGGGCGCGGCGCCACCCCCGAGAACACCGTGGTGCTGGAGCCCGGATATCGGCCGGCCCACGGCAGCTTGCGCTTCCCCGACGAGCCCGCGCGGCACAAGATGCTGGACCTGCTGGGCGACCTGGCCCTGCTGGGCGCGGACCTGCAGGCGCGCGTCGTGGCCGTCAAGTCGGGCCACCGCGCGCATCACGAACTGGTGCGGAAGCTGGCGGCCGAGCTGGCCGGCGACGAGGCGGCATGAGCAAGATCCATCCCACCGCGATCATCGACCCGCACGCGGAGCTGGACGACTCGGTCGAGATCGGCCCCTACACGATCGTCGAGCGCGGCGTGAAGATCGGGCCCGACACGCGCATCGGCCCGCACTGCCTCATCGCCAGCGGCACGACGCTGGGGGCGCGCAACCACCTCCTGGCGCACGCCTCCATCGGCACGCCGCCGCAGGACCTCAAGTACGGCGCCGTGGAGAGCCGCCTCGAGATCGGCGACGACAACATCATCCGCGAGTTCGTGTCCATCAACCGCGGCACGCCCAAGGAGGAGCTGCTCACGCGCATCGGCAACCACAACATGTTCATGGCGGGCAGCCACGTGGGCCACGACTGCGTGGTCGGCGACCACTGCATCCTGGTCAACTGCGTGCTCATCGCGGGCCACGTGCACATCGGCAGCAACGTGGTGCTCTCGGGCTTCGTGGGCGTGAACCAGTTCTCGACCATCGGGCGCTGCAGCTACATCGGCGGCGCCAGCAGCGTGGTGCAGGACGTGCCGCCCTTCGTGAAGGCCGCCGGTCACCCGGCCGAGGTGCGCATGGTCAACGAGGTGGGCATGGCGCGCGCGGGCATCCCGCAGGCCGACATCGACGAGATCAAGCACGTCTACCGCAGCGTCTTCCGCCTCGGCCGCTCGATCGTGGAGGAGGCGCACAACCTGATCAACGACAGCAGCCCCTACGTGCGCGAGCTGGCCGAGGCGCTGCTGCGCAAGGAGGCCGGGCGCTTCGGGCGCTTCCGGGAGAGCCTGCGTGGGCAGCGCTGAGCGGCTGCCGGTCGCGGTCGTCGGGGTCGGCGCGCTCGGCCGGCATCACGCGCGGCTCCTCAAGCAGGTGCCGGGCGTGGAGCTGGTGGCCGTCGTCGACAGCCGGCCCGAGCAGGCGCAGGCCGTGGCCACGGACCTGGGCGTGCCGGCGCTGGCCAGCGCCGACGAATTGCCGCGCGAGGTGCGGGCCGTCTCCGTGGCCGTGCCCACCAGCCTGCACCACGCCGTCGTCTGCCCGCTGCTCGAGCGGGGCGTGCACGTGCTGGTGGAGAAGCCCATCGCCGCCACGCTCGCCGAGGCGCGCGGCATGGCGCGTCTCGCCGCCGACCGCGGCGTCGTGCTGCAGGTGGGGCACATCGAGCGCTTCAACCCGGTCCTGGCCGTGCTGCAGAAGCACCAGGTGCAGCCGCGCTTCATCGACGCGCAGCGCCTCGCGCCCTTCAACTACCGCGCGCTGGACGTGTCCGTGATCATGGACCTCATGATCCATGACATCGACATCGTGCTCGACCTCGCGGGCGCGCCGCTCACCGACGTGCAGGCCACCGGGGGGCCGGTGCTGGGGCGTCACGTGGACCTCTGCTCGGCGCGGCTCAGCTTCGCCAACGGCTGCGTCGCCAACCTGGTGGCCAGCCGGGTGTCCTTCGAGCCGTCGCGCAAGACGCGCATCTTCGGCGCGGACGCCTACGTCTCCATGGACTTCTCGACGCGCCGCGCCTTCGTGGTGCGCAAGGCCGCGGGCTTCAAGCCGGGCTCTCTGTCGCCCTCCGACGCCGCGCGCGTGCCGCCCAAGGCCTCGTTCCGCGAATTCATCGCCCAGGGCCTGCTCGACACCGAGGAGCTGGTCATGGACGAGGCCAACGCGCTGCAGCTCGAGCTGGCGGCCTTCGTCGAGGCCGTGCGCAGCGGACGCGGCGCCGCCGCCCGCCCACGCGTCGCCTCGGCCGAGGAGGGGCTGCGGGCCATGGAGGTGGCCACGCGCATCTCCGAGATGGTCGCCGCGCACCGCTGGACCTGAGCGGTCTCCATGCCTCTCCCGACGCTTCCCGCCGAACACGCGCTCGAGGCGCAGGTGCTGCAGCGCTGGCAGGCGCACGACGTGCGCGGCCGCTCGCTGCGCCACCGCGCCGACGCGCCGCGGACCTTCGTGTTCTACGAGGGCCCGCCCACGGCCAACGGCCGGCCCGGCCTGCATCACGTCTTCGCGCGCACGCTCAAGGACGTCGTCTGCCGCCAGCGCCTCATGGCCGGCTTCCGCGTCCCGCGCAAGGCCGGCTGGGACACCCAGGGCCTGCCGGTCGAGATCGAGGTGCAGAAGACCCTGGGCATCACCACCCGCGACGAGATCGAGAAGCTGGCGGGCGACAAGCGCGCCAGCATCGCCGAGTTCAACCGGCTGTGCCGCGAGTCGGTCTTCAAGTACCTGGACGAGTGGCAGCGCCTCTCGCTGCGCATGGCCTACTGGCTGGACTACGAGCACCCGTACATCACCTGCGAGCCCGCCTACATCGAGAGCTGCTGGGCCATCCTGGCGCGCTTCCACCGCGAGGGACTGCTGAAGAAGGACTTCAAGGTGCTGCCGTACTGCCCGCGCTGCCAGACGGGGCTCTCCAACCACGAGGTCGCGCTGGGCTACGAGGACGTGCAGGACCCGAGCGTGTACGTGCGGTTCCGGGTGGACCCGGCGGAGTGGTCCGCGCACCTCGCGCGGCGCCGCGCGGATCCGGCGGGCGGCCTGGCCGCGCTGCAGGGCCCGCTGTCACTGCTCGTGTGGACGACGACGCCCTGGACGCTGCCGAGCAACGTCGCCGTCGCCGCGCACCCGGAGCTGGACTTCGACATCGTGCGCCACGGCGGCGAGCACCTGGTCGTGGTGGCCGCGCGCACGCAGGTCCTCTTCGGCAAGGACGCGCAGCGCGTCGGCCGGCTGCGCGGCGCGGACCTCGAGGGCCTGCGCTACCAGCGCCCGCTGCCGCAGGTGGCGATGTCCGAGGGCCAGCATGCCGGCGAGGTGCGCCTCGCCGACTACGTCAGCGCCGAGGACGGCACCGGCCTCGTGCACACCGCGCCGGCCTTCGGCGTGGACGACTTCTCGCTGCGCCAGCGCGATGGCCTGCCCCTGCTCAAGCCCGTCGACGACGGCGGCCGCTTCACCGCGGACCTCGGCACCGACGACTTCGGCCGCACGCTCGTCGGCCGCTTCGTGAAGGACGCGGACAAGGACATCCTCCGCCACCTCAAGGAGGGCGGCCTGCTCTTCCGCCACGACACGCTGCAGCACAGCTACCCGCACTGCTGGCGCTGTCACAGCCCGCTGATCTACATGGCGCGGCCGAGCTGGTACCTGCTGACCACCAGGCTCCGCGACCGCATGGTGGCGCTCAACGAGCAGATCGACTGGCACCCGCCCGAGATGGGCACCGGCCGCTTCGGCGAGTGGCTCGCGAACAACGTGGACTGGGCCATTTCGCGCGAGCGCTACTGGGGCACGCCGCTCAACCTGTGGATCTGCGGCAACGCGCACGAGACGGCCGTCGAGTCGCTGGAGCAGCTGGGCAAGCTGGGCGCGACGCCCGATGCCGACCCGCACAAGCCGCAGATCGACGACGCCACCTTCGCGTGCCCGCAGTGCGGCCAGCCCGCGCGGCGCACGCCCGAGGTCATCGACTGCTGGTTCGACAGCGGCGCGATGCCCTTCGCACAGGCTGGCTGGCCCGCGGCCACCGGCGGCCGGCTGCCCGCGGACTACCCGGCCGACTACATCAGCGAGGGCCTCGACCAGACGCGCGGCTGGTTCTACACGCTGCACGCGCTCTCCACCTTCGTGTCGGGCCTGAAGGAGCACCGCGCGGAGGTGGCCGAGCGCCAGGGCGGCCCCGCCGGCCTGCCCGCCTCACGCGCCATCCTCGTGGGCAACCTGCTGCTGGACGCGCACGCCAAGAAGATGTCCAAGACGGCCGGCAACGCCGTGGACCCGTGGGCGCTCTTCGACGAGGTGGGCGTGGACGCCGTGCGCTGGTTCTTCCTTGCCAGCGGCCAGGTGTGGAACCCCAAGCGCTTCGACGAGAAGGTGGTGGCCGAGGGCGCGCGCCGCACCTTCGGCACGCTGCGGAACTGCTACGCCTTCCTCGCCCTGTACGCGAACGTCGACGGCTGGGTGCCGGGCGGCGCCGTGCCGCCGGTGGCGCAGCGCGCGGGCATCGACCGCTGGCTCGTCTCGCGGCTGCAGACGCTCACGCGCGAGGTGAGCGAGGCCTTCGCGCGCTACGACCTCTCCGAGGCTGCGCGGCTGCTGGACGCCTTCATCGACGCCGAGCTGTCCAACTGGTACGTGCGCCGCAACCGCGCGCGCTTCTGGAAGGGCGCGGACGACGCCGACAAGCGCGCCGCCTTCGCCACGCTGGCCGAGGCGCTCGATCGCGTGTCGCTGCTCCTGGCGCCCATCACGCCCTACCTCGCGGACTGGCTGTGGCAGGCGAGCTCGGGCGCGGCGGAGTCCGGGTCGGTGCACCTGGCCGACTGGCCGGCGGCCGACGGCTCCCTCGTGGACGAGGAGCTCGAGCGACGCATGGCCGTGGTCCTGCGCGCGGTCGAGCTGGGCCGCTCCGTCCGCGCCGCGCACGACCTGCGCGTGCGCCAGCCGCTGGCCGTGGCCAAGATCAAGGCCGCCGACGCGCGCGACGCCCAGCGCCTGCGCGACCCGGAGCTGGCACGCCTCGTGGCCGAGGAGCTGAACGTGCGCCGCGTCGAGGTCGTGGACCGCGCCGACTTCCGCACGGTCTCCGCCAAGCCCGACTGGAAACGCCTCGGCCCGCGCCTCGGCGCGCGCATGAAGGCCGCCGGCGCGGCCATCGCGAAGGTGAGCGAGGCCGAGCTGGAGGCCTTCGCGGAGAGCGGCCGCCTCGCGCTGGCCGTTGACGGCGAGAGCGTCACCTTCGACCGCGAGGACATCGTGCTGGTGGAGAAGGGCCGCGAGGGCTACGCCGTCGCCGGCGGTGGCGGCCTCGTGCTCGCGCTGGACACCCGACTGGACGACGACCTCGTCTCCGAGGGCCGCGCGCGCGAGATCGTCAACCGCGTGCAGAACGCGCGCAAGACGGCCGGCCTCGACGTCTCCGACCGCATCGTGCTGCGGCTCTCCGGCAGCGAGGACCTGCTCGCGGCGGCGCGTCGGCACGAGCGGCTGATCCTGGGCGAGGTGTTGGGCACGCGGATGGACACCGGACCTGCCGCCGGCATGCAGGAGTTCGAGGTGGACGGGGCGCAGCTGGGGGTGAAGGTGGAGAAGGCCGGCTGATCCGGCCGTCTGCGTCACATCCGGCAGCTGCCGGCCGACGTAAGGACTTCTCCATGTCCTCTTCTGGCTGACGCATCCTTCCGGCTTGCCATCGCTTGCGCGGCCCGCCTACTCTTGCGCGCGGCGCGGCGACGGCTTCGGGCGCGCGGCGTCGGCAATCCCTCAACCCGTGCGGAGTGAATCCATGAGCAAGGTGTCGATGTTCGTCGCGAGCGTGTGCCTGGCAGCGCTGGCCGGCTGCTCGTCCGAGAGCAAGACCTCGTCCTCGGTGGACATGTGCTCGCACTGTCCCGGCACGCAGGGCATCACGGCCAAGGGCACCTGCGACGCCTGCGGCATGAAGGTGGACTGCTGCCCGTCCTGTCCGGGCGATCAGACGCTGAGCGCCGACGGCAAGTGCCCGTCGTGCGGCGCGACGGTGCCGGTGAAGTCGTAGCGCGCGGCGTCGCGCGTCGTTCGGAGGCCGGGCGCGCGGCGGGCCGGCGAGCGGTGGGGCCTCAGCCCGCAGCCGCCTCGTCGCCGCCCGCGCCCTGCGCCTTCTTCCGCGCGCG
>DASUFI010000108.1:0-9504 GCA_036274635.1 Planctomycetota bacterium | reverse complement strand
GACGTCGATGGCGTCGAGCCGGTCGGCCAGGCGCCCGTAGGCCGGCGTGAGCATGCGCGCGGCGGCCGGCTCGGTCACGTCCACCACCGCGAGGCCGAAGCGGCCGTTGGCCACCGCCGCGAGCATGCGCGCCGGCGTGCGCGCCGCGCTGCCCTGCGGCCGGCCGTACTGGAAGATGGCCGCGACGGCGCGCGCGTCGGCCTGGCCGGTGGACTCGGGTCCGCCGAGGCGCGCCACGCCGGCGACGCGCGGCGCCGTGGGCACCGAGATGTCCGCGATGAGCAGCCCGCCCGGCCCGTCGGCCACCAGCACGCGCGGCCACTGCACGCACACGCCGCGCGCCTCGTCGGTGACGAGGTCGGAGACCAGCGCGGGATGGTCGCGGTCCTTCACGTCCACGAGGCGCACGCCGCCCACGCCGTTGGCGATGACCAGCAGGTCGCCGGCCAGCGCCGCGTCGCGCGCGTCGCCGGCGGCGGCGAAGCTGCGCACGCGCGGGAAGGCCGGGTTGCGCACGTCCACCAGCGCCACGCCCGCATGCTCGATGACC
The DNA here is from genome assembly GCA_036274635.1 of Planctomycetota bacterium. Taxonomy (GTDB): domain Bacteria; phylum Planctomycetota; class B15-G4; order B15-G4; family B15-G4; genus DASUFI01. Next base: position 8,954 of record DASUFI010000108.1, on the reverse strand, counting down.
ACGAAGGCCGTGCTGGCCGAGCCGTCCACGGGGTCGCTGTCCACCACCACCTTGCTGGCGCCGCCCAGCGGCAGGCGCGCGACGTAAAGCGTCTGCTCGGGGCTCTCGCGGTCGAGCAGCAGCGTGTCGAGGCCGCGCTCGCCGGCCACGAAGAGCCAGCCGCGCGCCAGCGCGAAGCTGGACGTGGACGCGTCGCCCGTCCCCAGGCCCCACGTGGCCGGGCTGCGGTGGCACTCGACGCAGGCGCGCGCGACGGGCTGCGTGGTGTGCGGCTGGTGCGGCACCATGGTCATGCCCGAGAGGCCGGCGGCGGTGCGCGGCAGCGCCTGGTCGAGCAGCAGCCCGCCGTCCGCGCCGTGCACCGTGCCCATGGACGAGAAGCCCACGAGGAAGGGCGCGACCTGGCCGTCGGCGTCCACGCCCAGGGTCAGCTGGCGCAGCGTCGCGAAGACGCGCTCGCTGGTGGAGACGCGGCCGGGCGTGCGCGTGCCGCTCACCAGGTCCAGCTGCGTGAACTCCAGGTTGCGGTCGAAGTGGAAGCCGAAGAAGTCCGTGTTCCAGCCGGCGTGGCAGGCGTAGCACTCGAGGCCGGCGTGCGCGGGCGTCATGGCCGCGGCCGCGCGCGGGTTGAAGTCGGGGTGCTCGGGGTCCACCACGTCGCGCGCCTGCTTGATGCGCCGCGCGCGGCCGTCCAGCTTGCTCATGAGCACGAAGAGGTCGCCGCGCTGCTCGACGTTGCGCAGCGGGAAGCCACGCGACGTCTTCCTGTTGCTGTGCGCCTCGAAGGTGCCGTGGCAGTCGGTGCACTCGATCTCGACCCCGTGCTCCATCGCGCCGTAGAGGTCGCCGTCGCCCATGACGTCACGCGAGGTGTGGCAGTCGATGCAGGCCATGCCGCGCGCGCCGTGGATGTCGGGCGGCGTGAGCTGCGGGTCCTGGATGAAGAACTGGTTGGCCACCAGCCGCGACGTGGTGCCGGGCACGTCCGGGCCGGCGGGCTGCTGCGGATACAGCTGAGCGAGCCCGCGGAAGTCGTTGCCGATGGAGGCGTCGCCCACGTGGCAGTGCGTGCAGGTCTCGACGGGCGGCGCCACCGTGAGCGTGTGCGTCAGCGGGTGGCCGGGCTCGGCGTGGTCCGCGCTCTTGTCCGCGCTCTGGCTGCGCCCGTCCTCGGCGTAGCTCACGTGGCAGGCGGCGCAGCCGCCGCCGCGGTACAGGCCGTCCTGCCCCAGGCGCCCGGGCACGGCCACGCCCTCGGACCACAGGTGGCACTGCAGGCAGTTCTTGCGCGGCAGGTCGCTGAAGTGCTCGCCCAGCGTGCGCGCGTCGCGCGGCACGCGCAGGTCGAACAGCCCCTGCAGCGAGTGCAGGCCGTGCTCGCCGAGGTCGCCGTCGCCGTCCGCGACGGGAAAGACGGCGTACTTGCTGCGGCGCGTCGCGAGCACGCCGTTCTCGTACAGGCCGTCGCACAGGTGGCCCGCCGTGGTGCCGTGCAGGCTGGTGCGCAGGTGCGACAGCTCGCGGTCGTGGCACTGCCCGCAGGTCTCCTGCACCACGCGCAGGTCGGACGGGTTGCGGAAGCGCACGGCGGGCGGGTCGAAGTTGGCGGGGAGCACGCGCTCGTCGGCGGGCCAGCCGTTGCGCGGCTGGACGTGCGCGCCCTCCTTGTCCGCGCGCCGCCCGTCGCCGCCGTGGCACTGCACGCAGCCCAGCTTCTCCCAGGGGTGCATCTCCTCCAGGCCCGCGTGGCAGGCGACGCAGCTCTCGTCCTCGGGGCGCGGAAGCGGCGGATCGGTCGCGCGGCCCGCGGATGCGAGCAGCAGGAGCGCGACACCCAGCGCCGCCAGACCGCTGCTCACCGAGGGTCTCAGGCCAGCAGGCCCGGCAGGGCGGAGCCGCGCGCGCTGCCGGCCGGCGCGCCGAACAGCCCGGCGATCGTGGGCATGACGTCCAGGCTGCGCACCTCCTGGTTCACCACGCGGCCCTTGCGGAAGTCCGGGCCCCACGCGACGAGCGCCACCTCGTGCAGCTCGTCGCTGTCGTCGCCGTGGTCGAGGCCGCGGCGCAGGTTCAGGTCGCGGTCGCGCCCGAACTCCGGCAGCACGAAGAGCGCGGTGCTGTCGCGCAGCTCGGGATCGGCGCGCAGCGCGGCCATCAGGCGCCCCAGCTCCTCGTCGTTGCGGCGGATGACCTGCACGTAGTCGTTGAAGCTGCCGTGCGCCACGTCGGCGTTGCGCAGCGTGATGGCCAGCAGCCGCGGCTTGAAGATGCCCAGCAGGTTGCGCCCCACGCGCATGGCCTTGGCGTCGTTGGCCCCCAGGCCCGTGATCTCGGACGTGCCGCCACGCAGCTCCTCGAGGATGTAGCTCTCGATGCGCGCGGCGCTGTCCGGGTCGTTGCCGACGCCGCCGGCGCCCTCGGCCGGCAGCGGCGTGCGCACGGCCCCGCGCAGCTTCGCGATGAGCGCGTCCTGCGCCGGGTCGCCGTGCGCCAGCGCCGCGTCGCCGCCCAGCAGCTCGCGGAACCCGGCATTGAACAGGCCCTCGCCGCCGATCAGGTTGGCGCCGTAGCGTGCGCCGTAGCGGCTGTCCGTGCCGTAGGCGTAGTTGGTCTCCTGGTCGCTGCCCGACGTGGACAGCCAGCACTGCGACGCGGGCAGCGCCGCGCTGCGCCGCACGACCTCGAACACGGTCGGGTGCGGCGAGCGGTCGTTCTCGCGGATGCCGAAGTTCTCGGTGACGCCCGTGAGGATGGACATGGCCGCGCCGTAGTGGCCCACGTTCTCGACGTGCGTGGACGGAAACAGCACGCCCTCGTCCGCGAGCCTGCGCAGGTTGGGCACGTTGTCGGACTGGATCGTCTCGCGGCTGCGCACGCCGCCGCCGAAGACCAGCAGCACCACGCGCCTGGTCTTCGGCTCCGCGGGCGCCAGCGACGCGAGGCGCCCGACGGGCAGCGCGCCGGCCGCGGCCAGCAGCGCGCCGGCCTGCAGCACCTCGCGCCGCGTCGCACCACGCCGGTCGATCATCGCGACCTCCTTGCCGGACCGCCTGCCCCCACCGGGGCGCGCGACCCGCCGTCACGCGTCACGACGACGCGTGCGCAGGCTCAATAATACTGGTACTCCCAGTGGGTGACGACCGCTTGCACGATGGTCGCAGGCCGCCAGGCGGGGTCCGCGCACAGCTTCACGAACTCCGCGCGCTCGTCCGGCCCGGGGTCCCGGCCGAGATAGTGCCGAAACGTCTCGTCGACCAGGGCAGGCATGTCGGCGCCGTCGCGCCGCGGCAGGTCCGCCTCGTGCTGGTCGATGAGGGCACGGGCGATGACGGCCCGCAGCGGCCCGGCGTCGGCCATGGCCGAGAGGGCGCCGCGCAGGCGCTGCAGCTCGTCACGCGTCGGCGGACGGCCGGTCAGGTCCACGAACAGGCCGCGGATGAACTGCGCGTCCGTCTTGGGGCGCAGCGTGCCCAGGCGCGCGGCGTAGGCCGGCGAGCAGACCCAGCGGGCGGCCAGCGCCGGCAGGTCCGTCGAGCCGTCCGCCAGCGCGCGCGCCCATGCCACCACGTCGGCGCGTGCCGCCGGCCGGCCCACGAGGCGCGCGTGCTGCCGCTCGACGATGCGCTCGAGGAAGGCCGGCTGGCGCGAGGCGATGGAGACCACGTCGGCCTGGCTGTTGCCCCGCTCGCCGAACAGCGTGGCCGCCTGGCCGTCGTACATGCGCTTGCCCGCGGCCAGCAGCGCCGTCTCCTGCTGCACGTTCAGCCCGAGCAGCTGCTCCAGCACCACCGTCACGAAGGTGTCGTTGCCGGGGTTGGCCCGGTGGAAGGCCTGGCTGCCGACGATCTCGCGCTCGGCATCCAGCAGCCCGATGCGACCGTCGTGCAGGCGCGCCGGCAGGCTGCCGCTGCCGGCCAGGTCGGGCGGCCGCGCGTTGTCGATGAGCAGGAAGAAGTACAGCTCGTCCTCGTACCAGTGCTCCCAGAACTCCGCCGAGCCGGCGAGGTGCCGGGCCAGCAGCTCGGGCGTGCTGGCCTGCGCGAGGTCGAGCTCGTCGCGATCCGGCGTGCGACCGAGCAGGTCGAGGTACAGCGCGCGCACGCTTCGCGGCTGGTGCAGATCGAGGGCCGGAGCGGGCGGCTGCTGCGCGCAGAGGCCCGCCGCCGCGAGCAGCAGCGCGCCGGCGCGGGCGGCTAGTGCTCGGCGCCCCATGTCGCCACCGCTTGGCGGATGAAGCGGTCGCCGCCGAACAGCTCGCGGCGGGCCGGATCGGATGCGTCCACGGCCAGCACGGCCACGCGCCGGCGCGCGGCGCGCCAGTCGGCCTCGCCGATCTCGCCGCGGTCGTCCTCGAGCCGCAGGAACCAGCCGCGCAGGCCCTCGTTCTCGCGCGGCGCGCACAGCACCACGGCCAGCACGCGCCGGGCGCGGCGGGCCATGTGGCGCAGGTCGTTCTCGTGCACCAGGCGCACGAGGCGCTGGCGCACGTCGGTCACCGAGCGCCGCGTGGCGTCCAGGCCCACGAGCTGCAGCTCGCCCTCCCAGCGATAGTGCCAGCTCGGGTCGCCCAGGCTGTCGCGCGACTGCAGCTGCTGCGCGAGGCCCTCGACCAGCGCGCGCAGCGCCGGCGCGGCGGGGTCGTTCACGGGCGAGGGCGGTGTGCGCGTGGCGATCGCGCGCCGTGCGCGCCAGCGGTCGAGGAGCATGGGCCGGAGGGTATCAGGCCGCCGGCGCGCGCGACAGGTCGGCCAGGAAGGTCGCGGTCGCCGCGCGCACCTCGTGCACCTTGCCGTGGAACTCGTGGCCCGTGCCATGCACGGCGAAGACGCGCGGCGGCCGGGCGCAGCCGGCGATCCAGCGCTCGACCAGCGCGGCCGGCACGATCTCGTCGCCCGGCGCGTAGATCACAGCCAGCGGGCGCTCGTCGGCGGCGATGGCCGCGTAGTCGTAGAAGCTCACCGGCGGCGCGACGGCCAGGCGCGCGCCGACGCGCGCGTCGGACAGCGCCGCCGTCAGGCCCACGAAGCTGCCGAAGGAGTAGCCGGCCACGAGCAGGCGGCCGGGCGCGCCCGCGGCCGGCCCGGCCAGCTCGACCACGCGGTCGAGCGCGGCGCGCGCATCGTCGACCTCACCGGCGCCCGTGTCGTGCCGCCCGTCGCTGCCCCCCGCGCCGCGGAAGTTGAAGCGCAGCACGTGCAGGCCGCCCTCGCGCAGCGCGCGCGCCACGGCATGCACCACCTTGTTCTCCAGCGTGCCGCCGAAGAGCGGGTGCGGGTGGCACACGACCGCGGCCAGCGGGCCGCGCTGCGGCGGCGGCGCTTCGGGCGGGTCGTGGCGCGCGACGAGGTGGCCCGCCGGCCCGCGCAGCGCGACGTCCGGCATCCGCTACCAGGCCCCGATGCGCCGCGCGTACTCGCCGATGTAGCCCACGAGCTCCGCGCTCGTCAGGCCGGCCTGGCGCGCGCGCGCCACGGCCGCCTCGGGCGGCACCTTGCCGTCGGTGATCTCGTACAGCGCCCACAGCGCGGCCACGCGGTCGCCAGTGTTGCCGTGCGCCAGCACGCGGTCCGCCTCGCCCTCGCGGCGGCGCAGGTCGCGGATGGTCTCGATGAACGCGCGCACCTTGGCGTCGTTGAGCGTGTCGACCGTGAACGGGATGGACACGTAGGCCATGTGCAGCCCCTGCACCACGGCGCGCTCGTCGAAGGTCATCTCGGAGTCGGGCCGCACGTTGATGACCACGGTCACGCCGCTGTCGCGGGCGTTGGCCAGGCCAGCCGGGGTCGGCTGCCCGGCCAGCAGCACGCGCGGACCCACGGACACGATGCTGTTGAAGCCGTCGAGGCCGTCGGGCGCGATCGCCCCGCCCGTGAGGGGCGCATCCTCGGTGGGCGGCGAGGAGCAGGCCGCGAGCAGCAGCAGGGCGGCAAGTCGGCGCACCGGGCGTCCTCCGCGGGGAGGCCGCATCGTAGCGCGCGGGAGGCTACGTTCTGCGCCATGGCTCGCGACGAGATGCCACGCGACGCCGCGGCGCTGGAGCGCGCGGTCGTCGGCTGCGCGCGCTGCCCGCGGCTGCGGCGCCACTGCGCACGCGTGGCCCGCGAGCGCGTGCGCCGCCACGCCGGCGAGACCTACTGGGGCCTGCCCGTGCCCACCATGCTGCCCGTCGGCGGCGTGCGCGCGGTGCGGCTGTGGATCCTGGGCCTCGCGCCCGCCGCTCACGGCGCCAACCGCACCGGCCGCATGTTCACCGGCGACCGCAGCGGCGACTTCCTGTTCGCGGCGTTGCACCGCGCCGGCTTCGCCAGCGCGCCGCGCTCGGTGGCGCGCGACGACGGCACGCGCCTGCTGCGCTGCGCCATCTCCGCCTCCGCCCGCTGCGCGCCGCCGGACAACCGCCCCACGCCCGCCGAGCTCGCGCGCTGCCGCCCTTTCCTCGACGCCGAGTGGCAGCTCTTCCCCCGCCGGCGCGCGGTGCTCGCGCTGGGCGGCATCGCCTATGCCGAGGCGCTGAGGCTCTATCGTCGCCACGACCTGCTGCTCGAACCGCAGCCGCCCTTCGCCCACGGCCTGCGCCTGCGCGATCCGCACGGCGGGCCGTTCCTATTGACGTCATTCCATGTAAGCCAGCAGAACACCTTCACCGGCCGATTGACTCCTGCGATGCTTGATAGAGTCCTGGATCGATGCCGGCGCATTGTTGATGGGGTGTGAGTAACCAGTTGAATGATCGGCAGCCGGCTCGCACGGCGGCACCTCCGAACCCACCTGGCTGACGGCCGTCATGGTCGGATCACGGCGGGCGTATCGCCCGGTCCGATGGGGCCAGCCTGCTCGGCGACCGGCAGCCATACCTCGAAGGTGCTGCCGCGGCCCTTGGTGCTGCGCACGCGCAAAGCGCCGCCGTGGGCCACCACCGTGCGGCGCGCGGAGAACAGGCCGAGGCCGTGGCCCGTGCCGGCGCGCGTGGTGAAGTAGGGCTCGAAGATGCGCGCCTGCGTGGCCGCGTCCATGCCGCAGCCGGTGTCGCGCACGGCCAGGACGGCGTAGTCGCCGGCCGGCAGCTCGCCGCGCGCGGCGCTCGGGGCGTCCAGCTCGCGGTCGGAGAGGCTGAGCTCCAGCTCGCCGCCGGCGGGCATGGCGGCCAGCGCGTTGCGGCCGAGGTTCAGCAGCACGTGCAGCAGGGCGTTGTCGTCGCCGGCGGCCTCGCGGGCCGTGCCGCGCAGCGTGAGGCGCACGCTGGGCGGCGCCTGCACGGCCAGCAGGCGCAGCGCCTCCTCGGCCAGCGTGCGCAGGGCCACGCGCTCGCGGCGCGGCGGGCCGCTGCCGCCAGGGCCGAGGTCGTCCAGCAGGCCGCGCGCGCGGCCGGCGGCGGCCAGCGCCTCGCGCAGCAGCTCGGCCGTCTCGGGGTCGCCGTCGAGGCGCTGCAGGGCCAGCTCCACGTAGCCCGTGATGCAGACCAGCACGTTCCCGACGTCGTGCGCGAGACCGTCGGCCAGCGTGGCCAGCACCTGCTGGCGGCGCGCCTCCTGCAGGTGCGATTGCAGCGAGCGCAGCTCGCGGTAGGCCAGCGCGAGGCGCGTGGTGTCGGTGGCGATGCCGGCCACCCCCTGCACCGCGCCGGCGGCGTCGAGGATGGGGAAGCGCACCACGGCGCACTCGGAGAAGACGCCGTCGCGCACCAGGCGCTCGCGCGAGATCTGCGCGGAGAGGCGCTCCACGGCGCGCTGCTCGCGGGCGCGCGCGCGGGCCGCGGCGTCGGCGCCCACCAGGTCCTCGTCGCCGCGCCCCACGATGTCGGACGCGCGCACGCCGTGGGCCAGCTCGAAGGCGGGGTTCACGTCGACGTAGCGCCCCTGCAGGTCCTTCACCCAGGCCGGGTGCGGCAGGTGGGCGAGGAACTGGTCCCGCACGCCTCAGCTCCGCGCCGCGGCGCCGGCTCCGGGCAGGCCGCCCGCGCGCACGGCCTCGTCGAAGCGCGCCACCAGCAGCGGGTCCCACGCCCCTTCGGCCGTCTCCTTGCGCAGGATGGCCAGCGCCTCGTGGCTGGGCAGCGCGGGCTTGTAGCAGCGCGGCGAGTTGAGCGCCTCGAACACGTCCACCACCTGGAAGACGCGCGCCAGCAGCGGGATGTCCTCGCCGGCGAGGCCGTCCGGGTAGCCGCTGCCGTCCCAGCGCTCGTGGTGGTGGCGGATGACGGGCAGCACGCGCTCGAGCGTGGACAGGTGCGCGCAGATGCGCGCGCCGATGATCGGATGCTGCTGCATGATCTCGCGCTCCTCCTGCGTGAGCGGGCCGGCCTTGTTCAGGATCTCGTGCGGCACGCCCACCTTGCCGATGTCGTGCAGGAAGCCCGAGCGCTCGAGCGCCAGCAGGTCGCGCTCGTCCAACCCGAGCACGCTCCCGAAGGCGCGCGCCATGCGGGCGCAGCGCTCCATGTGGCCGCGCGCGTCGAGGCAGCGCAGGTCCACGATGTGCGCCAGCGCCGCGAGCACGTCCCAGCCGGCCTCGAGGTCCTGCAGCGCGAGGCCGCGCGACGCGAGGCTGGCCACGACCGCGCGCAGCTCGCGCAGCTCGAAGGGCTTGGGCAGCACGCAGTCGGCACCGGCCGCGTAGGCCGCGATGCGGCTGTTGGGATCGGTGTGGCCCGACGAGACCAGGATGGGCACGCGGCTGGTCAGCGCGTTCTCGCGCAGCAGGCGCGCCGTCTCGAAGCCCGAGAGCCCCGGCAGCTCGAGGTCGAGCAGCACGAGGTGCGGCGGCTGGACGCGGCAGCGCTGCACCGCCGCCTCGCCGTCCACGAACCAGTGCACGGTGGCGCCATCGTCCACCAGCGCGCGCCGCAGCACGTCGGCGAGGCGCGCATCGTCCTCCACCAGCACGATGTCCATCCCGCGCCCTGCGGCGAGGGGTTTCCCTGACGCCGCCGATGCCCCCTGTGCCACGTGCCCTCC
>DASUFI010000107.1:0-16187 GCA_036274635.1 Planctomycetota bacterium | reverse complement strand
GACCGTGAAGGTGGTGCTCCCATGAGGGCCTTCACGGTGCTGGCCGTGGTGCTGGCCGCCGCGCTGGCCACCTTCCTCGTGCGCGGCCGGCAGGCCATCGCGCTGCGCGACCAGGCGCACGCCGACCTGCTCGAGCGCGAGCAGCAGTTCGACGCCGAGCTGCGTCGCAACGGCACGCCCGACGTGGACGAGTTCGCCGCGCTGCTGGACGAGCACGACCGGCTCACGTCCACGGCGCACGACCGCCTCGCGCAGCTCGGGCTGGGTGCGCCCGGCGCGCCGCGGCCACGGCTGCCGGAGGCGCTGGCGGCCACCCGCGCGCCGGCGTTGCGCAGCGGCGGCGCGCTGCACGACGCGCTGCTGGCGCAGGCGGGGCTGCCCGCCGATGGCTCGGTGCCGCGCACCCCGGCGACGCCTCAGGAGCAGGCGCTGGCCAGCATCGTCGGCGCGCTCGGCAGCGACGCGGGCGCGCTCGACGTGGCCGCGCTCGAGCTCAAGGGCACCGGCGCGCCCGCGGCGGTGCCCGACGTGCCGCAGCTGCAGCACGTCGAGGCGCAGCTCGTGCTGTCGGGCGCGCTGCCCGACGTGCTGCACGCGCTGGAGTCGCTCGCGCCGGATGCGCAGACCGGCCTGCCCGCGGTCTCCGTGCTCGATGCCTCGCTGCGCCGCATCGAGCCAGCGCGCTGGGGCGCGAGCCTGCCGCATCTGGCCACGCCGCCCGTGCGCCTCACGGCCTCGCTGGATGTGCTGCTCGCAGCACCGGGAGGACCCTGAGTCATGTCGACGCCCAGCGCGCGCCTGGCCGTGTTGACAGCGACCGGTGTTTCCCTTATCTTCTTCGGCTTTGCGTTCTTTGAACATAAACATCTGTACGACAAGGACTTGCAGCGAGCACGGGCCACCGAAGCCCGGCTCGCGACACGGACTTCGGCGCCCGGCGCGAGCAGCGCGGGGCGGCCGGGGCCGGGCGTGGACCCCGCCGACACGGCGCTGACTCAGCAGCCGGACGTGCGGGTTCCCGACGCGCGCGCCTTCTACGACCAGGGCGAACTGGATGCCTTCGTCGCGGCCAAGGTGCGCGGACCGTTCGAGGACACGCCGCAGGCCCGCAGCCTGGTCCCGCCTGGCAACGTGCGCAGCGCCTACGCGGCGGGCGCGGTGCGGCTGGACTGGGATCCGGGGCCCGTGAACGAGGTGCTGGCATCCACCCTGGCACGCCAGGGCGGCGACCTGGCACTGGCCTTCCGGGTCTACCGCGGCCTCGACATGGCGCCGCCCGAGCTGGTGGAGACGGTGCCGTGGGGGCAGACCTCGTGGCGCGACGCCCACCTCCCGCTGGGCAAGGGCCGGCTGGTCTACGAGATCTGGGCGGTCCTGCTGCGCCAAAGCCCCACCGGCGACGTGCTGGTGGCGGCCGAGCGCAGCGAGCCCGTTACCGTCCTGACGCCGGAACACTTCACCTTGGCGCTGCAAGGCGGCAGCGCCGAGGAGGCGGTGTTGGCCGTCGAGGTCGAGCTCCCCTCCGCGCATGATCGGGCGATCGCCAGGGCGCGGCAGGGGGAGGAGATCCGGCTGGGCGGCCTGTCCACAGGCCTCGTCGTGCAGTCCATCGCGCTGAGCCAGGAGGACCGGCTGACGACCCAACGGCGGCTGCTCTTCACGACGGACGGCAGCCTCGTCCTCGACCCCGACACCCACCAACCCCGAACCACCGAGACGCAGGTCCTCGTGCCCAGGCAGCATCTCAAGGTCGTCCTCGCCGATCGTGATGGCGGGACGCGGCTGCTCGAGACGGACCTGCCCTGAGACCGGACCACACCCCCTCCGCGGACCGAACCGACATGCACGTCCTGAACCGCCGGTTGCTCGCGCTGACCCTGATCGTCCTCGTGCCCGCGGGCTGCGCCTCGTCCAGCCACAAGGAAGCCGAGGCTCCCGCACCGGATCAGCAGGCAGCCGCACAGCCCGACGGCGCGCAGGACATGGATGCCTTCCGGCAGAACATCGAGCGCATCCGCGCGGGCCAGCCCGCCGACGGCGCTGCGCCCGCCGCCGCCGCGGCCCCCGCGGGCCAGGAGGCCGCGCCGCCGCAGCAGGACATGACGGAGCTGCTGAAGCAGAGCCGCGAGCACCTGCAGCTGATGGACCAGCGCGTCGCCGCGCTGGTGCAGACCTACCTGGACGAAGGTCTCGCGGCGATGAAGGCCGGCGACCTCAAGGCGGCGCACGAGAACTTCGCGAAGGCCTACGAACTCGATCCCGACGACCCGGCCGCGCGCTCGCTCTCGCAGAGCACGGCCGCGGCGCTGGGGCTGCCGGGCGGCGAGCTGGGCGCCGTCGTGGCCGCGGCGCGCGACCGCGCGGCCGCGCGCGTGGACCAGGCGCGCCTGCTGGTGCGCCAGGAGGTCGACGCCGGCGACCGGCAGCTGGCCGCGGGCGACGCCGAAGCCGCGGTGCACAGCTACGAGGACGCCCTGCTCATGCTCAAGTCCAACCCGGACCTGGGCGACGGCTCGCTGGGCACGGCGGAGGTGACCCGGCGCCTCACCGCGGCCAAGGCCGCCGCCCAGACCCAGACCGGGCAGCACGAGGCCGAGCTGCTGAGCCGCGCCACGAAGCAGCAGGAGGAGTTCGACAAGGCCGAGGCCAGCCGCGAGGACCGGCGCATCCAGGCCCTCATGGACACGGCCAACTCGGCCTTCCTGGCCGATCAGTACGCCGCGGCCGAGCAAGCCCTGAACGAGGTGCTCGCCGCCCAGCCCGACAACGGCACGGCCCAGGACCTGCTGCGCGTCGTGCAGAAGGCGCGCCACAGCGCGTCAGCCCGCGCGACGCGGCTCGAGTACCGCAACGAGTGGCAGGACACCTTCGACGAGCTGACGCAGCAGCAGGTCATCCCCAACGAGCTGATCATGTTCCCGGACTCGGCGTCGTGGAAGGCCATCGTCGACCGCGGCAACAAGTCCTTCGGCGCGGGCGGCACCACGGCGCTGTCGCCGCTGGACGAGGCCGTGAGGCAGCGCCTGGAGAAGGCCATCCCGGTCAGCTTCCAGGACGAGCCGCTGGACCAGATCCTCACGCACCTGCAGGCGGTCACGGGCGCCAACTTCATCATGTCGCAGGCCGCGCGTGACGCGGATGTCCCGCCCATCACGCTCGAGGACAAGGCCAGCCAGCCGGTCTCGCGCATCCTCACCATCATCACCGAGGACCTCTCGCTGCCGCCGCTGACGTGGACCATCCAGGACGGCGTCGTGCGCATCCAGACCAAGGAGGAGACGCGCAGCGACTACAAGCTCGAGATGTACGACATCCGCGACCTCACCTTCACGCCCAAGGACTACCCGGCGCAGGACTTCAACCTGCTGCCTTCCGGCACGGACAAGGAGTCCTACCAGGCGCCCGCCGAGGAGGAGCCGCCGCCGTTCATCGGCGCGGACGCGCTGCTCACGCTGATCCAGGACAACATCGCGCCGGACAGCTGGAGCTCGGACCCCAACCGCACCATCCAGCTCATGCCGGGCACGCTGGTCGTGCGCCAGACGCCCGACGTGCACGAGCAGATCCACGCGCTGCTCGACGACCTGCGCATCAACACCAAGTCGCTGGTGCACATCGAGACGCGCTTCATCGAGGTCGAGGACAGCTTCCTCGAGGACATCGGCGTCGACCTGCGCGGCCTCGACGGCTCGGACACGGGCGGCTTCCCGCTGGAGGACTTCGGCCAGTCGGGCGCGGGCGGCTTCGGCACGCCCCAGGCCCCCACCGGCATCGGCACGGGCAACGACCCGGGCTTCTTCTACGCCGGCGACAACGGCGACCTGAAGGGCCGCATCGAGAACCTGTTCGACTTCACGCTGGGCGAGCCGGGCGGCCTGTCGCCGGTCGGCGGCCTGTCGGGCCAGATCCTGTTCCTGAACGACACCAACGTGCAGGCGGTGCTGCGCGCGGTCACCAAGTACGACACCAGCAACATCGTCAACGCCCCCAGCCTCACGCTGCGCAGCGGCCAGCGCGGCAACGTGAAGCAGCTCACGACGCGCACCTACGTGCGCGACTTCGAGCCGGAGATCGCGCAGGCAGCCGTCATCGCCCAGCCCGAGCTGGACAACGTGAAGGAGGGCGTGATCCTGGACGTGCGCGCGGTGGCCTCGGCCGACCGGCGCTTCGTCACGCTCGAGCTGCGGCCGACGATCATCGACCTGGTGCCGGACGCGCAGGGCAACCCGCTGCCCAACGTCACGGTCAGCCTGGCCACGCAGAACAGCTCGGACGTCACCATCGAGCTGCCCGAGCTGCACATCGAGCGCCTGCGCACGACGGCCACGATCCCCGACGGCGCGACGCTCATGCTGGGCGGCCTGAAGCGCACCGTGGACAACACGCAGCACAGCACCGTGCCCTTCCTGGGCGAGATCCCGGTCATCGGCTCGCTCTTCTCGCGCACGGGCGACTTCACCATGAAGCGCAAGCTGATGATCCTGCTCAAGGCCAGCATCCTGAACCCGGAGGAATACGAGCCCAAGGTCGGCGCCTCGCGCTGAGCCACGGTTCGCTTTCCCCGCATGACCCCTGATACGCTCCCCGCCCCCCTCGCACGCCCCCGGACACCACGTGCCGAGGGGGACCGCCGCTCCGGCGCGGCGGCGCTGAACTGGAGGACCTCCCCATGAAGCCCGTCCGCCCGACCCTCCTCGTGCTCTGCCTCGCCGGGGCCGTCGCCGCGCAGACCAGTGGCAGTGGCACGGCGCCCGCGCCGGCGCCCGCGCCCGCGCCGCAGCAGGACAGCCGCGTGGCCCAGGAGCGCGCGCGGCGCGACCTGCTGGCGCAGAAGACCATGCTGCTGGTGGAGCAGCACCTGGCCGCGGCGCGCGCCGCCGAGGAGCGCCTCGACCTGCAGGCCGCGGAGCACGAGCTGGAGGAGGCCCGCGACCTCGACCCGACCAACCGCGTGGTGCTCGACACGCTGTCGCAGATCCAGGCGCTGCTCGGGCGCCCGGAGGCCGAGGCGCGCGCGCTGGCGCTGTCCGCCTCGCAGCGCTACGCCGCGCAGCAGGAGCAGATGCGCGTGCTGGCCCGCGAGGACCTCGACCGCGCCAACGAGCTGCTCGCGCAGGGCGACGCGCAGGAGGCCCTGCGCCTGGCGCGCGGCGTGCAGCAGCGCATCGAGTGGTCCTCGGCCGCCATGGACTGGGGCGACGTCCCGCAGCGCGCCCGGCAGGAGCTGCAGCGTGCGCAGTCCGCCCTGGGCGGCGAGGCCGACGCCGAGCGCAAGGCGCGCGAGGCCGAGGCCTACAGGCTGCTGCAGGAGGAGGAGAACTCGCAGAACTTCCAGGAGCAGTCGCGCCTGGAGGCCATGCTGGACAGCGGCTGGCAACGCTACGTCGCGCGCGACTTCGACGGCGCCTCCGAGCTGGCGCGCGCCGTGCTCGAGGCGGACAAGGGCAACGCGCAGGCTCAGGAGCTGCTGGACGCGGCGCGCGACGGCGAGCGCGACTCGCGCAGCGACGAGTTCCTGCGCGACCGCGCCGAGTCCTTCGCGCGCTGGCACGAGGACATGGAGACCGTGCGCGTGCCGGTGAACGACATCCTCACGCCCCCCGACAAGGACCGCTGGGCCGAGATCACGCGCCTGCGCGGCGGCGGCCGCTCGCTGGGCCTCCAGGCCGCGACACCCGAGGAGGCGGCCCTGCGCGAGCGCCTCATGTCCGTGCACATGAACGCGGACTTCCAGGACATGACCCTGGAGCAGGTGGCCAACAACATCTACTTCTCCACCGAGATCCCGGTCTCGGTGGACCCCGAGGTGCGCCAGGACCTCGACAACGCCGCCGAGTACGTGAACCTGACCAACCTGCGCGACCTGCCGGTGCAGTCCGTGCTGAACATCCTGGTCAGCCAGGTGGGCGAGAACCTCACCTGGGTCGTCCGCAACGGCCGCGTCTACATCACCAAGAAGGAGAAGGCCGCGGGCAAGCCCATCCCGCGCGTCCACAACATCCAGGACCTGACCTTCCCCATCACCGACTTCAAGGGCGTCGACATCCGCGAGATCCCGCTGCCCGGCGAGTCCGGCGACGACAACGAGACCACGGTCTTCTCGTCCGAGCTGGACAAGGTGCGCCTCATCGAGCCGGACGAGGTGGTCAACCTGGTGCGCGAGAACATCGCGCGCGAGTCCTGGGACAGCGGCCAGGGCTACAGCATCGACCTGGCCGACAGCCAGAACCTGCTGGTCATCCAGACGCCCGAGGTGCAGCAGCAGGTGGCCGACTTCCTCGACGACCTGCGCTCCTACTCCACCAGCATGGTCACGCTCGAGTCGCGCTTCTACGCGCTGACCGACGCCTTCATCGAGGAGATCGGCACGGACCTGCGCGGCCTGGGCCCGTCGGGCCAGCTGGGCACGCAGTTCGACCTCGACTCGGTGTCCTCGCAGGTCACCCAGGGCCTGGACAACAACGGCACGGGCAACCAGTCGCCCGAGGCCGGCGTGCTGTTCGGGAACAAGGACACCAACTACGGGTTCACCACCGAGAACTACTTCACGAACCCGCTGGGCGAGCTGCTCTCCACCATCGGCGGCGGCGCCTTCCAGTTCGCGATCCTGAACGACGAGCAGGTCAACATCGTCATGACCGCGGTCGAGAAGTCCAAGAACGCCTTCGAGATCAGCGCGCCGATCGTGTCGGTCTACAACACGCAGCGCGCCTTCGTCACCGTGATCAACCAGGTGAGCTTCGTGCAGGGCTACGACGTGGACGTGGCCAACGCCGCCTTCATCGCCGACCCGAACATCGGCGTCGTGCAGGAGGGCATCGTCCTCGACGTGCGGCCCACCATCTCCTTCGACCGCAAGTACGTCACCCTCGACGTGCAGACCACCGTGGCCGCCCTCGTGCGCCCCATCCGCACCATCACCACGAACCTGGGCGGCCTGTCCTCCCCGGTCACCTTCTCGCTCCCGCAGCTCGACGTGCAGGACGCGCAGACCACCGTGGTCGTGCCCGACGGCGGCTCCATCCTGCTGGGCGGCTTCAAGCACGTCGTCTACCGCAACCGCACCGCCGAGGTGCCCTGGTTCGCGGAGATCCCCGTGATCGGCTTCTTCTTCCGCGAGAAGGGCCTCGACGACGAGATGACCGACCTCATCATCCTGATGAAGGCCACCATCACCGACTTCAGCAGCCTCCAGCACGAGTCGGAGACCTACAAGGCGCCGGGCTCCACCGCGCTGCGCTAGGGCTTCGCTGCGCCCGCTGAGATCCGCGGCAGGCCACCGAGTGGTGGCGTCGTCACGACGCGGATGAAACACCAACGGGCCCCTCGACCTCTCGCTAGGTGATCGGACGCACATGTCCGATCGCCCAGAGGTCGGTCGAGGGCCCGTTGGTGTTTCCCCGCCGCTGTCCAACTCCACGACTCGGTGGTCCGCGGCCGATCATCACGGTCGCAATGAAGCCCGGTCGAGAGGCGCGGCAGAAAGGTCACCCAGCGCCTTGGGCGGGTGATCAGCGCCACCTGGACTGGCACGATGCCCGCCACGCCCGCTCATTGACTTCCCGCGTCGGCGCGGCGTCCGAGACTGGCCGCGACTCTCGACCGGGTCGCGGCGATCGATCATCGTCGCTCGTTGACCAACGACTCATGGAGTTGGACCGCGGCGGGGAAAGCTGGCCGGGCTGCGCGCCAGGAAGGCCGCGCCGTGTCTCGGGCGTGTGACCAGCGCCAACGGCCCGGCACCCTGCCCGGCCCGCCTGCTCACTGATCACCGGCGCCGGCAGGTCTCCCTGTTCGGCCGCGACTCTCGACCGGCCATCATTGCGAGCATAATCTTCGACCGCGGGCCACGGAGGCGTGGGGTTGGACAGCGGCGGGGAACCCCGAAGTTCCGATTCGGCTGACCTCTGGGCGACCGAACATGTGCGTCCGGTCGCCTAGCGCGAGGCCGAATCGGAACTTCGGGGTTCATCCGCCGCGTCGCTGACTTGCAGCCTCGGTTGGCTCCTGCGCTCCAACGCTTGCCATTCGGATGGCCGAGTCCGAGAATCGCAGGCCGTGCCGAAGCTGAGCGCGATCCTCTTCGATGTGGACGACACGCTCTTCAGCACCACGCAGTTCGCGGCCCTGGCGCGGCAGCGGGCCGTGGAGGCCATGGTGCGGCAGGGGCTGCGGATGCCGGTGGCCGAGGTGCGGCGCGAGCTGAACGAGGTCATCTCCGAGTTCACCAGCAACTACGGGATGCACTTCGACAAGCTGCTGACGCGCCTGCCGCCGGCCAGCTTCGCGGGCGTGAACCGCGCGCTCATCATCGCGGCGGGCATCATGGCCTACCACGCCACCAAGGCCGAGCTGCAGCCGTTCCCCGACGTGCTGCCCTTCCTGCGCCGCGTGCACGAGCAGGGCGACGTGGTGCTGGGGGTCATCACGCACGGCCTCGAGCTCAAGCAGGCCGAGAAGCTGCTGCTGCTCAAGGTGGTGCCCTACCTGAACCCGGCGGCCATCTTCATCAGCGACCAGGTGGGCATCAGCAAGCCGAACCCCAAGCTCTACCAGCGCGCGTGCGCCTCGCTGGGGCTCGACCCGCGCGAGGTCATGTACGTGGGCGACAACCCGCTGCACGACGTGGACCCGGTCAACGCCGTGGGCATGATCCCGGTGCGGCTGCACCGCGACAACCGCTTCGAGGGCCTCGCCGGCGCGACCAAGCCGCGCTACGAGGTCCGCTCCTTCGACGAGCTGGTGCCCGTGCTCGAGAAGGACTTCGGGCTCGTGCTGCCGCCGTGAGGCGCGTCGCGCGTGCGCTCTGACGGCCGCAGGCTGCTGGGCGCGGCGGGGCTGCTGGGCGCGCTGCTGGCCGGCGCGCTGGCTCTGGGCGGCCGCGCGGCGCTCCCGCGCGCGGACTTCGCCTTCTGCAACCAGGACGAGATCTCGTCGCTGGACCCGGCCATCGCCACCGGAGTGCCCGAGGGCCGCGTGCTGTCGGCGCTGTTCGAGGGCCTCACGCGGCCCGACCCGGCCACGGGCGATCCGCGGCCCGGCATGGCCACGGCCTGGGAGTGCTCGGCGGATGGCCTCACCTGGCGCTTCACGATCCGCCAGGACAGCCGCTGGACCGACGGCGACCGGGTGACCGCGCACGACTTCGATTGGAGCCTGCGCCGCTTCCTGCGCGCCGGCACGGCCGCCCCCTACGCCTACCTGCTGTGGTTCGTCGCCGGCGCCCAGGCCTGGAGCAGCGCCCCGGCCGACGGCCCGCCGCCCGACGAGGCCAGCCTCGGGATCGAGGCGCCCTCGGACACCGAGCTGGTGCTGCGACTCGCGCGGCCCTGCCCGTGCCTGCCACGCCTGCTGGCCTACTACCCGCTCGCGCCGGTGAAGCGCAGCTGCGTGGAGCGCTGGGGGCGGGCCTGGAACGCGCCCGAGCACATCGTGACCAACGGGCCCTTCCGGCTCGTGGAGCGTCGCGTGCGCGACCGCCTGCGGCTGGAGCGCTTCGACGGCTACTGGGGCCGCGACGAGGTGCAGCTGCGCACCATCGACGCCTACGCCGCCAGCGGCATCACCACCCAGCTCAACATGTATCTCACGGGCCAGGTGGACTGGATGCTCAAGCCGCCCACCGGGCTGTACGAGGCCATCCTGCCGCGGCCGGACGCGCACGTCGGCGCGCAGTCGGGCATGACCTTCTTCCGCTTCAACGTGACGCGGCCGCCCTTCGACGACCGGCGCGTGCGCGAGGCGCTGACCCTCGCGCTCGACCGCGAGGGCCTCGCGCGCGACGTCATGCGCGGCGGCGAGCGCGGCGCCGTCTCGTACGTGCCGCAGGGCATGCCGGACTACACCGCCGCCACGCTGCCGCCGCCCGACCCGGCGCGCGCCCGCGAGCTGCTGGCGCAGGCCGGCTTCCCCGGCGGCGCGGGCTTCCCGTCCTTCGAGCTGCTGTACCCCAACAACGAGGTCACGCGCGACTTCTGCGAGGCCTGCGCCGCGCAGTGGCGCGACGTGCTCGGCCTGCAGCCGCGCCTCGCCAACCAGGCCTGGAAGGTCTACCTCGACAGCCAGAAGGACCTGCGCTACGACGTGTCCTGGGGCTCGTGGATCGCGGACTACCTCGACGTCGGCACCTTTCTCGAGGTCTTCCTGTCGGGCAGCGGCAACAACCGCACCGGCTGGCGCGACGCGGAGTACGACGCGCTGGTCGGCCAGGCGGGCGCGTGCCCCGACCTCGGCGCGCGCGCCGCGCTCTTCCGGCGCGCCGAGCAGCGCCTGCTGGACGACTTCCCCATCGCGCCCGTCTACCAGCGCATCAACCTGAACCTGGTGGCGCCGCGCGTGCGGGGCTTCTCGGACAACCTGCTCGACGTGCACCCGCTGCGCGACCTGTCCGTCGTCGGCCCGCCGTGAGCGCCGCGCCGTGATGCGCCTCGTGCTCGCGCGGCTGGGCTGGACGGCGGTCATCCTGCTGCTGGTGGCCAGCGGCAGCTTCTTCCTCGTGCGTCTCGTGCCGGGCGGGCCCTTCGACCAGGAGAAGGTGACCGACCCTGTGATCCGGGCCAACCTGCTCGCGGCCTACGACATGGACGCCCCGCTGGGGGTGCAGTACCTGCACTACATGCGCGGACTCGCTCACGGCGACTTCGGGCCCTCGCTGCGCTACCGCGACTACAGCGTGAACCAGATCCTGGCCGAGAGCCTGCCCATCTCGGCCCTGCTGGGCGCGTGCGCGCTGGCGGTGGCGCTGCTGGTCGGCCTGCCGGCGGGCGCGCTGGCCGCGGCCCGGCGCGGCTCGTGGGTGGACACGCTGCTCATGGGCGCGTCCACGCTGGGCCTGGCGCTGCCCAGCTTCGTGCTCGCGGGCCTGCTGGTGCTGCTCTTCGTGTTCACGTGGCGGCTGTTCCCCGTGGCGGGCTACGGCTCGCCGGCGCAGCTGGTGCTGCCGTCCATCGCGCTCGGGCTGCCCTTCGCGGCCTCCATCGCGCGCCTCTTCCGCGCCGGGCTGCTCGAGGCGCTGGGCGAGGACTGGGTGCGCACGGCGCGCGCCAAGGGCCTCTCGCCGCGCGCGGTGCTGTGGGGCCACGCAGCGCGGCTGGCGCTGCTGCCGGTGGTCAGCTTCCTCGGGCCGGCGGTGGCCGGCATCCTCTCGGGCTCGCTGGTGGTCGAGCGCATCTTCGCGATCGCAGGCATGGGCAGCCACTTCGTCGACTCGGCCTTCAACGCCGACTACAACCTCGCGCTGGGCGTGGTGCTGGTCTACACCGCGCTGGTCACGCTGCTGAACCTGCTCGTGGACCTGGCCTACGGGCTGCTGGACCCGCGCATCGAGGTCGGAGCGCCGGCGTGAGCGCCGCGGAGGCCGCCGTCGCGGGGCGCGCGGGCGTGGCGCGGCGCCTGCTGCGGCGGCGCGGCAGCGCGCTGGCGCTGGCGCTGCTGGGCGCGGTGCTGCTCGCCTCGCTGGCGGCGCCGGCGCTGCCGCTGCCGGCCTTCAGCGCGCTGGACGCCGCGCACCCCAACGCGCGGCCGGCGGCGAGCTGGGGGCCGGCCGACCCGGCGGCGCTGGCGCAGCTGGCCGAGGCGCACCCGCTGGGCGCCGCCGTGCGCCGCGCGCTCTTCGGCACGGGCGAGCTCTCCGGCGCGCTGGGCCGCGACGCGCTGGGCCGCGACGTCCTCGCGCGCCTCGTCTGGGGCTCGCGCGTCTCGCTGCTCGTGGGGCTGATCGCCTCGCTGGTGTCCGTGGTCATCGGCGTGGGCTGGGGCCTGCTCGCCGGCTACGTCGGCGGCCGCCTCGACAACCTCATGATGCGCTTCGTCGACGTGCTCTACTCGGTGCCGCTGCTCTTCGTGGTCATCCTGATCGTCGCGCTGCTGCGCGAGCAGGGACCCGCGCTGGCGCGATACGGCATCGACCGCGAGGTCATCCTCTATGCCGTCATCGGCGCGGTCTCGTGGCTGACCATGGCGCAGGTCGTGCGCGGCCAGGTGCTCTCGCTGCGCCAGCGCGACTTCGTGGCGGCGGCGCGCGCGCTGGGCGGGGGCGGCCCGCGCATCATGCTGCGGCACATCCTGCCCAACCTCTGGGGCCTGGTGGTGGTCTACCTCACGCTGACCGTGCCGCGCGTGATCCTGTTCGAGTCCTTCCTGTCCTTCCTCGGCCTCGGCGTCGAGCCGCCCGGCGTGTCGTGGGGCCTGCTGGCCAGCGAGGGCCTCGAGCAGCTCACGGCCATCTCGGTGGCCTGGTGGCTGGTGGTCTTCCCCGGCCTCGCGCTGGCCCTCACGCTGGCCGCGCTCAACACGCTGGGCGACTCGCTGCGCGACGCACTGGACCCGCGGCTGGTGGGCTGACGGCTGCCCGAAATGGCTCCGGATCATCGGGGGCCAGCCGGGTATGCTCCGCGCCCGGGGCCGACGCCGGGGGGCGAGGCCAGCGCGGACCCGGGGGGAACGCCCTGCCTGCCGCGATGCGCTGCCGGACCGGATTCCGCCTCGGGGCTCGTCATGGCCAGGCTCGCCGTCGGATCGATGCTGAGCAGCTACGAGATCCTCGCTCCCCTCGGCGCGGGGACGATGGGCGAGGTCTGGCGCGCTCGCGACACGCGCCTGCAGCGCGAGGTCGCGATCAAGGTCCTGCCCGAGCACTTCGCCGCCGACGAGGAGCGCCTCCGTCGATTCGAGCGCGAGGCGAAGACGCTGGCCTCCCTGAACCATCCGGGCGTCGCGCAGATCTTCGGCGTGGACCAGGTGGGCGACACGTGCTTCCTCGTACTCGAGCTGGTGCCCGGCGAGTCGCTCGACGAGCGCCTGAAGCGCGGGCCGCTGCCGCTCGACGAGGCGCTCGACGTCGGCCGCCAGATCGCCGAGGGCCTCGAGGCCGCGCACGAGGCCGGCGTCATCCACCGCGACCTCAAGCCGGCCAACGTCCGCATGACGCCCGAGGGCAAGGTGAAGCTGCTGGACTTCGGGCTGGCCAAGCCGGCAGGCACGGGCGAGCCACGCTCCTCCGACAGCGTGCTCTCCACGGAGGCTGGCCGGCTGCTGGGCACCCCCACCTACATGGCGCCCGAGCAGGCGCGCGGCACGCCGATCGACCGGCGCGTCGACGTGTGGGCCTTCGGCTGCGTGCTCCACGAGTGCCTCACCGGCCGGCGCGCCTTCGCGGGCGAGACGCTGTCCGACGTGCTCGGCGCGGTGCTGCACACCGAGCCCGACCTCACCCGGCTTCCGGCCGGGACGCCGCAGCGCGTGCATGCCCTGCTCGCCGACTGCCTGGTCAAGGACCCGCGCGCGCGGCTCCGCGACATGGGCGAGGTCCGTCGCCAGCTGGAGCTCGCGCGATCGGAGCCGGCGGGCGCAGCGAAGACGGTGCGCACGTCGACGTCGAAGGCCGTGGCGATCGTCGTCGTCGCCGCGGTCGCGAGCGCGGTCGCCGCCGCCTTCGCGACACGACTTGCCTCGGACGAACCGCAGCGCGCCCAGCGGCCGTCGCCGACACGATTCACGGTCACGCTGCCCGACGTCGTGGAAAAGCCGGGCGACGGGATCATGGGCCTCGCGGTCTCGCCGGACGGACGTTCCGTCGCGATCACCTCGTCCACGAGGCACGCCGGCATCTACCTGCGCGACCTCGGCGACGTCGAGCCGCGCCTGCTGCCCGGGACGGACGCGGCGACCGACCTGTGCTTCTCTCCCGACGGGCGCTCGATCGCCTTCTTCAACGGCGACGTCCGCGCCCTGTGGCGCGTCACGCTCGACGGCGGCAAGCCGCAGCTGATCCGGCCCCAGCTCGGTTTTGCCGGGATGTCCTGGGGCCCGGATGGCCGGCTCGCGGTCGCGGACGACGAGCTCTACGCCGTGGATCCCGACGACGGGAGCAGCAGTCGATTGACCACCCTCGACCGGGCCGGAGGCGACTACAACCAGGCGTCGCCCTGGTTCCTGCCCGGGGAGCACGCGCTGCTCTTCACGGTGTGGATGGGCGCCGAAGGGACCCAGGGGCGCATCGACGTGGTCGACCTCGACTCCCACGAGCAGCGCACCGTCCAGCGCGACGCGACGAATCCCGGCTACGTGCCGTTCTCCGAGCGCGAGGGCGCGCTGCTCTACGTCCGCAGCGAATCGTTGTGGGCGCGCCGCTTCGATCCCCGGACGAAGCAGTGCCGCGGCGGCGAGGTGCTGATCGCCGAAGGGCTGCGGGTGGGTGCGAACATCGGAGAGGCGACGCTGGCGGTCTCGCTCGCTGGGACGCTCGTCTACCAGCCCAAGGTCGAAGGCAGCGGACAGAGCCAGCTCTGGTGGGTGTCCCGCGACGGCCTGGAGGAGCTCGCGACGCCCGAGAAGCTGGACTACCAGACGCCGAGCCTCTCCGCCGACGGGAAGCTGCTCGCCTTCGGCCGCAGCAACACCGTGCCCCGGATCTACACCGCCGACCTGCGCCTGCCGCTCGCCGAGCGGACGCCGCGCCGCCTGACGGTCGAGGCCGGAGTCTCCGGTGGCCCCGTGTTCTCTCCCGACGGAGCAAGGCTCAGCTACGTCTCGGGGACCAGCGGAGCCCTGCATGTCGTCGTGCGGGATCTCGCCGGAGGCGAGGAGCAGCGCCTCACCCCCGAGGGGGAGGCGATGCCGCGCAGCTGGAGTCGCGACGGCCTCTGGATCGCGCTGATGGGCCCGGGCCCGTCGGGAGCGGAGGTGCAGGTCGTGGCCGCCGACGGCTCCAGCCCCGCCCGCCCGTTGGTGCAGGTCAAGGGCAATGCCTACGACCCGCAATTCTCGCCCGACGGCCGGTGGGTCGCCTACGTCTCGGACGAGGACGGGCATCCGGAGGTCTTCGTCGTCGCTTTCCCCGGCGGGAACCGGCGCGTGCAGGTCACGAACGGCGGAGGAGCGTGTCCGCGCTGGTCCCTCGACGGCAGCGAGCTCTACTTCCGCAGGGACGACGAATTCTGCGCGGTGCCGGTGGCGCAACAGGCCGACCTGGCCTTCGGCGCGCCGCACCTGATGTTCAAGGGCGAGTACGACACGAGCTTCTTCTCGGTCGGCTTCCTCCCCACTCCCGACGGCCGCTTCCTGATGAACAAGCCCCTGCTGCCCGACGACCGCGCACTGCGGGTCGTCGTCGTCGAGAACTTCGTCGAAGAGGTCAGGGCGAAGCTGGACGAGATCGCGACCCGCTGAGGGACGCGGCCCTCAGGGCTGGTACTGCACCCCCACCGCGTTGCTCGCGAAGTCGATCGGGCCCAGCGTGAGGAAGGCGAAGGTCAGCGTGAGGCCTGGCAGCTCCGGGATCGCGGCCGGCGGCGACGCGAACGTGGCCGCGGCCGTGCCCTGCGGCGAGAGCGTACCGAGGAAGCCGCCGAAGATGGGCGTGTTCACCAGCGAGATCCCGAGGTTCGTGACGGGGTCGAAGTGCAGCGGCAGCAGCACCGAGCCCACCGGCGTGGGCGAGCTGCCCGTGGCCGAGACGAGCACGAGGTAGGTGCGGCCCGCGAAGGCCGCGCCGGCGTCCAGCGACAGCGCCACGCTGCCGCCCTGCGCGGCCGAGACGTGCACGGCCGAGGCCACCAGCGGCGGCAGCGTGCCCGGCGCCACCGTGACCAGCTTCAGGTCGTCGATGTTCCAGCCCCCGAACTGCAGCCCGCCGTCGGACTGCAGCTCGAAGCGCAGGTGCACGGCGGCCTGATCGTCCGCCAGCGCCGAGACGTCCAGGTCCTGCGGCGTCCAGGCCGAGTCGAGGGTGTGCGCCGTGCCGCCCCCGGGCGTGGCCGGGTTGCTCCACACCGGCACGCCGTTCACCAGCACCGTGGCCTGGTCGTAGAAGCCGTCCTCCACCGTGAGCCAGCGCTGGAAGCGCAGGCGCAGGCCGTGCTGGCCCAGCGTGGAGATGGCCGGCGACTCGAGCCGGTTGTGCACGTCGGGCTGGTACTCGCCATTGAAGCCGGAGCCTCCGAGGTCGTTGCCCCACACCGCGCTGCCCTGCTCGGCCGCGGCCGGGTCGCCGGCCTTGCCCAGGGGCGCGCCGCGCTGCCAGTCGTCCTGCGTCGCGAGCTGCACGTGCGTCCAGCCGTTGTCGCCCGGGCCCTCGAAGCCGTCCGCGAAGACGCTGGTCGTCGTGCCCACGAAGAAGGAGTAGCTGGCGGCGCCGGGCAGCAGGGCATCGGGCAGCCACTGCGTGTAGCCGTCGGTGTCGGTGGCCA
>DASUFI010000106.1:0-6018 GCA_036274635.1 Planctomycetota bacterium | reverse complement strand
TGCTCGACGACGGCCACTGCCTGCGCGACCAGGCCCTGGCCATCTGCGGCGAGGCCGGCGCCCGCGAGACCGAGGACGTGCGCGCCACCTCGCTGCACACGCTCGTGCGCCTCGTGGCCGCGGGCCTGGGCGTCACGCTGCTGCCCGCCCTGGCGCAGGACGAGGCCGCCGGCGAGCGCGTGGTGCTGCGGCCCTTCCGCGACCCCGCGCCCGGCCGCACGCTGGGCCTCGCCTGGCGCAGCTCCTCGGCGCGCGCCGGCGAGTTCCTGCTGCTCGCGGAGACCCTGCGCGCCACGTTGCCCGAAGGCGTCACGGCGAGCGGCTGAGCGGCCGCCGCCGGCGGCGCGTCAGTTGAAGGCGAACGCCGTGGCGCTGCCCGCGCCGTTGCTGTTCCAGTTGGGAGCCTCGGTCGCCGTCGTCACGCCCGCGAGGCCCACCTCGTAGGTGCCCGCCGCGAGGCCCGGCACGATCGCCGTGAGCGTGAAGACCTGGCGGTCGTACTTGGACACCGCGTTGCCGAGCACCGTGCTCACCAGCGTTGGCGTCGCGCTGCTGCCGGACACGCGGTAGCCGATGGCGAGGTCGAGCGAGGTGGCACCGTTGCCCGCCGTGCTCCCGAAGGCCTTGCCGGCCGTGACGAAGAGCTTCTGCCCGGCCGTGATGGTGATGGTGGTGGTGGGCGAGAGGAAGGTGGTGGACGTCGTCGGGCTGCTGCCCGCTCCCACCGCGAACGCGCTCACCAGCGTCGCGGGGCCCGCCGGGCCGGCTGCTCCCGTCGCGCCGTCTGCGCCCGGTGCGCCCTGCGGTCCCGTGGCGCCTTGCGGACCGACCGCACCCTGCGTGCCGGTGTCGCCCTTGGGACCCTGCGGGCCGACGTCGCCTGGGTCGCCCTTGCTTCCTTGCGGACCGACATCGCCGGCAATCCCTTGCGGACCCTGCGGGCCGACGTCGCCCGTGTCGCCCTTCGGTCCCTGCGTGCCCTGCGGGCCCTGCGGGCCGACGGCTCCTTGCGGACCGACATCACCGGTGTCGCCCTTGATGCCCTGCGGTCCTTGCGGACCGACGTCGCCAGCATCGCCCTTGCTGCCTTGCGGACCTTGCGGACCGGCATCGCCCGTATCGCCCTTGCGTCCCGGTTGGCCCTGAGGGCCCGCATCACCCGCGTCGCCCCTGAGTCCCTGCGGACCCTGCGGACCTTGCGGACCTTGTGGACCGACGTTGCCCGTGTCGCCCTTGATCCCTTGCGGACCCTGCGGGCCGACGTCGCCGGTGTCGCCCTTCACGCCCTGCGATCCCTGCGGTCCCGCGTCGCCGCGCTCGCCCTGCGGGCCTGATGGACCGACGATGCCGGTCGGGCCCTGCGGTCCCTGCGGACCTGCATCACCGGTATCGCCCTTGACGCCCTGCGGACCCTGGGGACCTGCGTCACCCGCGTCGCCCTTCGTGCCCGCCGGCCCCTGCAGACCGACGTCGCCCTTGTCGCCCTTCGGTCCCTGCGGGCCGGTCGTGCCGCCGAGGCCCTGCGTGCTGCCGGTCCAGTGGCCGTCGCTGTCGATGACCTGCAGGCCGTTCACGGTGACGGAGTTGGGATGGATGTCGCGCGCCACGACGTCGTCGGCCGACGCGGCGCGGCGGGCGAAGGGCGCGGCGCTGATCAGGACACGCGGCGTCATCTCGAGGTCGGCGTTGACCTTGAGCGACAGCCAGCGGCTGCCGCTGGAGAAGAGGTCCGTGGGCAGCGCGGTGATGTCGCCGAGGGTCAGCGAGACCACGCCGTTCACGGCCTTGGCCACGTGGGTCTCCTCCCACAGCGGGAGGCTGCCGGTGGCGACGTCGTAGATGCGCACCGAGACGGTGGTGTTGCCCACCAGCGGCCCGTCGTGGCTGTCGGCGAGGCGCGCCTGGAAGTGCAGCAGGTTCGGCGCGTTCTGCGCGGGCAGCGGACGGGCCAGCAGCGCGAGGGCCAGCGCCGGGGCGAGGCAGACGGGCAGCATCGGGGAGCGCATGGGCGATCTCTCGGTGGCTAGGGGACGGTGACCGTGCTGGCGTTCGTGAGCGTGCCGCCGAAAGGCGGCGTGCGGCTGACGTCCAGCGACTGGAAGTAGAAGGTGAGCCCCGCCAGCACGTCGTCGTCCGGCAGCCGGACGGAGACGATCGCGAGGCCATCCGGCGCGGGGTAGCGCCGGGCCGGCATGAGCTGGAAGGCGATGGGACCGATCAGCAGGGGCCCGAAGCGCGTGCGCGCCGACCACGGGGTGAGCGACGCGAGGGTCACGTAGCTGTCGCCGGGCGGGCCCCAGTTGCGCAGCTCGATCTCGCCGCCGAGGCGCACCACGGGCGTGGTGGCGATGGCGGGGATGTAGGTGAAGGCGCCCTCGGCCGTCGAGGTGCCGAGGCTGCTGGTCACGACCACGTCGGCGGGGCCGGGCTCCCCCGGCGGGCAGACCACCGCGACCAGCGTGGACGAGTGCACCGAGACGTCGCCGACCGACCGGCCGCCGATGCTCACCTCGAGGCTGTCGCCCTGGCGGAAGTTGTCGAAGTTCAGGCCGGTCAGCGTGAGGACCTGTCCGCCCGTCAGCGGCCCGAAGGGCGGCTGCACGCCGAAGACGACGGGCGCGGTGGTGGCGTGCGGATCGTTGCCCGCCAGGAAGCCGAAGACGGCGCGATAGTGGTTGGAGGCGAGCTGGCCGCCCGAGAGATCACCCAGCGAGACGTGCGCGGCGACCTCCACCGACGCCGCGCTGCCGCCCGCACCGTCCAGCGTCAGCGCCAGCAGGCGCGTCTGCGGGGAACGGGCGATCTGTGCGGCGGCCGGCACGGCCAGGAGCGCGAGGCAGGCGAGACGGAGTGCGGGCCGTCGCATGCAGGATCCTCGGGGAGAGACCGACCTCGATTCTTCGGCGCCCGCGGGACGCGGGCTTGAGGGCACCTCGACCGCACGCAGCTCGTCCAGGAATTGCCGCGCGTGCTCACGGCGCGCGGCGGATTGCAGAACCTGCCGGCGCCTGCCGTAGGCGGCAGGCCCCCCGGCAGCCGAATCAGCGCGTGGCAGGCGCGAGGCGACGCCCGGCCGTCCGCCCGCCGTGGCATGGCGCTTGCGGTCCCCCACGCCGATCCAACCCCCAGGAACCCGCCATGACGAATCCGGACAAGGAGTCCATCAAGGTCCTCAACGACCTCATCGAGGTCTGCGAGGACGGCCGCAAGGGCTTCGAGACCGCGGCCGAGTCGGTCAAGGACGTGCGCTACAAGGACCTGTTCCGCCGCAACAGCATGCAGCGCGCACGCTTCGTGACCGAGCTTCAGGAAGAGGTGCAGCGGCTGGGCGGCAAGGCGGACGACTCCGGCTCCGCGGCGGGAGCCATGCACCGCGGCTGGATCAACCTGCGCACGGCCGTCACCAGCAAGGACGAGAAGGCCGTGCTCTCGGAGTGCGAGCGCGGCGAGGACCATGCCGTGAAGGCCTTCCGCGACGCGTCCGGGAAGCCGCTGCCCGAGACAGCACGCGTCCTGGTGGTGCGCCAGGCCGGCGAGGTGCAGCGCGCCCACGACACGATGCGGGCGCTGCGCGACTCGGAGAAGGCGGCCGGACAGTCCTGAGGAGCACGGGCCGCGTCGGCGCGCGACGGCGAGCTCGCGCGAGAGGAAGCGGAGGAGCATGCCGGCCGAAGACCCCGAAGCCATCCTGCGCCTGGACGAGCTCATCGAGCTGTGCAAGGACGGCCACGCCCGCTTCGGCGTGGCCGCCTCGCTGGCCGCCGACCCGCGCGCGCGCGAGGCCTTCGCCTGCGGCGCCCTGAAGCACCTGCAGTTCGTGCACGAGCTGCAGGCGGAGGTGCGCGCGCTCGGCGGCGACCCCGATCTGTCGCCCGACGGCGTACGGCCCTTGCATCGCAATTGGATCGCGCTGCGGGCCGCCCGTCGCGCGCACGACGCGGACGCCGCGCTGAACGAGTGCGAGAACTGCGAGGACCAGGCGCTGCTGGCCTACGCGGACGCCCTCGCCGCCCTGCCGCTGCGCGCCCGCTCGCTCGTGCGCCGGCAGGAGCTGCAGCTGCGGCTGACGCGCGCGCTGCTGCAGGCCCTGCGCGAGGCCATGGCGCGCGTCAGGGGCTGAGCCCAGCCGCCGGTTGCGGGGGGCGCGGCGCTCAGCCCGATCCGAGGACGAAGGTGTTGCCGTCCGGGTCCGCGATCATCGCGAACATGCCCCAGTCCATGTCCTGCGGCTCCTGCGCGATCTTCACGCCCTTGGCCTTCGGGTCGGCGCACGTGGCCTTCACGTCATCCGCGATGAGCGAGATGCCGGTGAAAGTGCCGATGCGGCTCTTGTGCTCCGGCGGCGTGAAGAGAGCGATGCCCGTGCCGTTGCGCCCGATGCCCAGCTCGATCCAGCGCTGCGTGTCGTCGAAGGGCTGGTCCGTGATGACGCGGAAGCCCAGCTTCTCCGTGTAGAAGTCGAGCGCCCGCTGCTGATCGCTCACAGGCACGCCGACGAACTTCATGGCCTTGATCATGGGAACTCCTCGGAGCAGGGCCGGCACCATCGCCGGCCGAGGCGCACAGTTCACCGGCGTTGCGCGCGGGCCGCAAGGCGTGACTCGCTTAGCATGGCATCCGTTGCCACAGCTGGAGACGAGCATGCCCACCGCGACCGTGCCGCTGGACGCCTACGTGATCGACTCGCTCATGCCCGACATCGTGGGCCACGACCGGCAGCCCTCGGCCTTCCTGGTGTGGCTGTGCCTGTGGCGCAGCAGCCTGGGCGCGGGCCAGGCGAGCGTGCAGGTGAGCCTGCTGGACGTCGCGGCGGCCACGGGGCTCAGCAAGCGCGCGGTGCAGGAGGCGATCTGGCGGCTGAGCAAGCGCAAGCTGCTGGGCATCGAGCGCGCGAGCATCACGGCGGTGCCGGTGTACACCGTGAGGCGGCCGTGGGCGAGGTGAGCTCATGAAGCGTCCCGTCTCGAAGCTCGACGAAGCCCTGGTGCGCCGAACGCATCCGATCGCCGATCGCGTGCCAGGCTGGTTCTTCAGGGTCGAGGAACGGTCGCCCGGTCAGTGGTACGCCGAGGGGATCGATCTCTGGGGACGAAAGGTCGCCATCACAGCCGATGATGACGAGCGCGCGTTGTCGACCTGCATCGCGGACGTTCAGGAGATCAAGCGCCGGCTGCCGCCCGGATGATCGACGGCTGTCAGGCCGTCACCGCCGGTGGCGCCTTGCGCCCGCGGGTCTTGGTCGCCTCGCCCTTCCTCCCCTCGCCCACCCGCTCCATCACCGCTTTCACGATGAGCGGCCACGCCACCGTCGCGTCGTCCTTCACCTCCGCCCAGCGCCCGCCTTCGCTGCGCGGCAGGATCTTGCCCCAGCTCACGGACTCGCTGTAATCGCAGCCCGACAACCCGCCCCAGTGCACCGGCTCGGGGCAGATGCGGACGGCGTACTTGTAGCGCTTGAGCGGCCGGCGCATCTGCGGGACGCGCTTGCCGAGGATGTCGATGAAGGGCGCCACCTGCTGGGCCCAGTTGCGCGGCACGCCGCCGCCGATGGTGAAGATGCCCCAGGTCTCGTGCGCGTCGACCAGCTCGCGGAAGCGCTCGAGGTCGAGGAAGGGGTCGTAGGACAGGGGGCCCTTGCCCGCGAGGCGGCGGCGGTGGTTGTTGGTGGCGTAGTCGAGCCCGAGCTCGCTGTCGGTGAAGGCCGGCACGAAGACAGGCACGCCGTGCTCGAAGGCCACGCGCAGCGGGCCGCGACCCTTGGTGTTCCGGTGCAGCCAGGCGCCGATGAGGCGGTTGAGCTTGTACGAGCAGAGCGTCTCGCCCTCGGGCACGTCACCCAGCACCTGCGCCATGATGCGCTCGGTGTCGTCGAGGTTCTGCTCCAGCTCGATCGTGTCGTACACCCGGTTGTAGCCCTTCTCGAAGAGCTTCTCGTCGGGCATGCGCGGGTCGGCCTTGAAGTGCAGCATGCCGGCGGTCTCGACCAGGCCGTGGCACATGAGCGCGCCGGTGGAGACC
>DASUFI010000105.1:0-5142 GCA_036274635.1 Planctomycetota bacterium | reverse complement strand
ACCTCGCCCGTCCCGCCGCAGCGCCCCGCCGGCCGCCCCCGCCGCGCTCCTCGCCGGCCTGAACGACGAGCAGCGCGCCGCCGTCACGGCGCCCCTCGGGCCGGTGCTGGTGCTGGCCGGCGCCGGCTCCGGCAAGACGCGGGTGCTCACGGTGCGCATCGCGCACCTCGTCGCCGGGGGCGCCGCGCCCGACTCGATCCTCGCGGTCACGTTCACCAACAAGGCCGCGGCCGAGATGCGCGAGCGGCTGGCGCGGGTCATCGGCGGTGACGCGGCCGCGCGCACCGTGGTGGGCACCTTCCACGCCTTCTGCCTGCGCACCCTGCGCGAGCACGGCGCGGCCATCGGCCTGCCGGCCTTCACCATCTGCGACGCCGCCGACCAGCTCGCCGCCGCGCGCTCGGTGCTGCGCGATCTGCGCGTCCCGGAGGCGCACGTCGCGCCGGCCCAGCTGCAGGCGCGCATCTCGCTGGCCAAGAACCGGCTCGAGAGGCCTGAGGCGCAGGACGATGACCTCCTCCGCCGCGGCTGGCTGGCTTACGACGAGCACCTGCGCCGCAACCGCCAGCTCGACTTCGACGACCTGCTGCTCTTCGCGCTGCGGCTGCTGGAGGAGGCGCCCGCCGTCCGCGCCGAGCTGCAGCGGCGCCACGGCCACGTGCTCGTGGACGAGTACCAGGACACCAACCGCCCGCAGTACGAGATCGTGCGCCGGCTCGCCGAGACGCATCGCTCGCTCTTCGTGGTCGGCGACGACGACCAGGCCATCTACGGCTGGCGCGGCGCGGACGTCGGGCGCATCCTCGGCTTCGCGAAGGACTTCCGCGGCGCCACGACGGTGCGGCTGCAGACCAACTACCGCAGCACGGCGGGCATCCTCGAGCTGGCCAACCGGCTCATCGCCTGCAACGTCGGGCGGCACGAGAAGACTCTGCGCTCGGCGCTCGGCGACGGCGACAGCCCGAAGGTGGTCGGCCAGGCCGACGAGGAGGCCGAGGCGGCCTTCGTCGCGCAGGACATCGCCGCGCGCCTCGCCGCGGGCGCGCGGCCGGCGGAGTTCGCGGTGCTGCTGCGCACCGCGGTGCAGACCCGGCCCTTCGAGACGGCGCTGCGCGCGGCGCAGGTGCCCTACCGACTCGTCGGCGGCCCCTCCTTCTACGACCGCAAGGAGGTGCGCGACGTCCTCGCGTACCTGCGCCTGCTCGTGAACCCCGACGACGAGACCTCACTGCTGCGCATCGCCAACACGCCGCCGCGCGGGATCGGCAAGGCGTCGCTGGATCGGCTCATCGCGGACGCGACCGCGGCGGGCCGGCCCGTCGGCGAGTCCTTCGACCGCGCGCCCTCGGTCGAGGGCGTGACGCCGACGGCCGCGCAGTCCGCGCACGAGCTGCGCGCCACGCTGCGCGGCCTGTCGCAGCGCGCCGCCGCCGCGACCGACCTCGTGGCCCTCGTGCGCGAGACGCTGGTCGCGGTGACCTACAAGGCCGAGATCGAGCGCTGCCCCACGCCCGAGGAGCGCGCCGACCGCACCGCCGGCGTGAACGAGGTGCTCAACGTGGCCGAGAACCTGCAGCGCCGCGGCGCCAGCAGCCTGCGCGACCTGCTCGACCGCCTCACGCTGGCCGAGCAGGACGAGCGCACCGCCGAGGCCCCCGGCGAGCGCGTGATGCTCATGACCCTGCACGCCGCCAAGGGCCTGGAGTGGCCGCGCGTCTACCTCGCCGGCTGCGAGGAGACGCTGCTGCCGCACCAGAAGTCCATCGACACCGACACCGTGCCCGAGGAGCGCCGGCTCATGTACGTGGGCATCACGCGCGCGCAGCGCCAGCTGACCATGACCTTCGCGGCGACGCGGAGCCGCTACGGCAGCCGCTCGCCCACGCTGCCCAGCCGCTTCCTGTACGAGGCCACCGGCCAGGCGCCGCCGCCGCAGTGGCGGCCAGCGCCGGCGACGGGCACGCAGCGCGGGCGCCGCGGACGGCCGCCGGCCCGGCGCTCGGCGAGTCGCTGACTCTCGGCGCGGCGCGCCGGAGGGCGTCCGCCGCGCTCGTACAGGAGTTCATCACCGAGTCATTCCTGTACGGCGTCGAGGAATTCCTCAGTGAGCTCTTCCTGCACGGCGGCGGACGCGATCACTCGGCGCCGGCGGCTGCCTGTCCGTCGGTGCCTCCTGCGACGGCTCTCGCGAGCTGAGCGTCGATCGCCTCCTGGTGCCGGGCGAAATCGGCGTTGGCCAGCAGGCTGTAGTGCGTGTCGAGGGCCAGGCGCCCGATGAGCGCGCCGTCGAGCTGCGGCAGCTTGGACTTCTGCAGCTCCTGCTCGTCGGCGGCCGTGGGCTGGTGGAAGAGGTCGCCGAAGCCTTCGCGCTCGAAGCGCTCGGCCAGCGCCTCGCCCTCGTCGAGGGTCGCGTCGGTCCACTCCGCGCTGTCCCGGAAGCGGCGCAGGAAGGTGAGGAACTCCGGCTCGACGCAGTGCAGCCGCTCGAGGCGCTCCGGGCCCAGCGCGGCGCGGGCCGCGGCGCCGACGCGCACGCGATCCGCCGAAGACTCCTGCCGCTGGTCGTGGATGGACGCGGCGTCCACCTCGGTCTGCTCGAGGAACTCCGCCAGCACCTTGCAGGGGATCGTGAAGACGTCGCAGCCCGCCAGCGCCGGGATCGTCCGCCACTCGCGCACGCTGGCGGCGATGAGCCGCGCCTTCACGGTGTCGCGGCGGCGCAGCTCGAGCAGGGCGCGCTGGGCCTCCAGCACGACGTGCTCGCCCAGCCCCTCGGCCTGCAGGCCCTGGTCGAGGCGGCCCAGGAAGATGTTCGTGCGGGTGACGTCCGCGAGCAGCGCCGCGGCCACGACCTGGCGAGCCGAGAAGGTCGAGGTGAAGTTCACGGGGAAGCCGTTCAGCTCGAGCTCGCGCGCGATGAGGAAGCACTGCGGGGCGTCCGGGGCGAAGGGCACCTTCACGAGCACGCCCGGCACCAGCGCCGCCAGGCACTGGCCCACGCGCACCGCCGATCGCGGGTCGTCGAGCAGGTCCATGTGGAGCTGGAGGCTGATCTCCCACGGCCGGCCCGCGCCGAAGGCGTCGACGATGTCGGTGCCGAGGCGCGCGCACAGCAGTGCGTACAGCCAGGGCGCGCGCTGCGCCCAGCTCAGGCCCGGCGCGGCGGCCTGCAGCGCGTGGTCCCAGTGGCGCAGCGCCGCCTCGTCGAAGCCCCGCTCGATGGCCTTGCGGACCAGCGGCTGGTTGGCGGTGTTGCCGTCGATCTCCTCGAGCAGCACGCCGCTCTGGATGCGCGCGACGCCGGCGAGCTCGTCGACGTCGGCCGTGTCCGCATAGATGTGCCGCGTGCCGGCCCGCTGCAGCGCCGTGAGCAGCGCGTGCGAGCCGAGGCGCGGCGGCGCAGGGGGCGCCTTCGACACCGGCCGCGCCGTGAGCGCGGCCTGGGCGAGCCGGTCGAGGGGTTCCTGGGTGTCTGCAGTGGGCATGCGGGGCCTCCGCTCCCCCTGTCGCAAGGAGCGTGCCACGCCCGTCGTCCGGCACGTCCCTTGCGGCCGTCACGGTCGATGAGCGTCCTCAACTCGCAGAAGATCCGCGGCGTGCTCGACGGCATCCCCGAGGTGCCGGAGAAATACACGACCAAGCGGCGCCGCCCGAAGCAGCTGGCCGTCATCCTCGAGCCCAACTGCACCGGCTGCGAGGTCTGCATCCCCTTCTGCCCGGTCGCCTGCATCGAGAAGGACGACCCCGCCAAGTACCCCGACCGCCCCATCCCGCCCGTCCGCGTGCGCTACGACGAGTGCATAGGCTGCGAGATCTGCGTGCGCGTCTGCGCCAAGCTGGCCTGGGACGCGATCGTCATGCGGCCGACCGAGGACATCGAGAGGGCCACCGGCGTGACCATCCACGAGCGCTTTCCGGCGGTGCCGGCCTGAAGGACCACACGGAGCGCGCCGCGCGCCCCTTTCTGCACTCTGCCGCCCCGCCCCCGCCGGCCCGACGCGGCGCCCGGCACAGAACGGATCTCCCCCCGGCCCGGATTCAGCCGCCGCTGCCCGCCTGGTTCAGGGACTCGACGGCCTCGCCGGCCTCCTGCCAGGTCTTCATGCCGCCCTTGAAGTCGTGGACATCGGTGAAGCCGGCGTCCTCGAGACGACGCGCAGCCCGCGTCGAGGCGTCGCAGGTCATGCTGGCGCAGTAGACGACCACGGGCCGGTCCTTGCGGCCGGCCTGACGCGCCACCTGCTGCTCGAAGTCGGGCAGGGCCACGGGCGCGCTGCGGGAGCCGGGCACGTGGCCCTGCTGGAACTGGGAGTCATCGAGCACGTCGAGCAGCAGGAAGTCTTTCTTCTGCCGACGCCACTGGCGCAGCTCGTCGAGGGACATGGTCTGCATCGCGGATCCTTGGTGCGGTATGTCGCGGGAGACTCCGCATGCGCCGTGCCAAGCCGGCGCGGGCCGCGCTAGCTCCGATACGACCGGTTGTGCAAGCGCTCTCGCCGCGTCCAGGAGCTCATCACCGAGGCCATCCTGTACGCCGGCGGCCGAGTGCATGGATGTTCCCTCCCGTGCATCCGCGCGCGGCGCGCCGCTTGGCGATGGCGACCACGCGCGGGCGGCGGGCCTTGCGGCTGGCGACGGCGCCGGCCGACCGGTTGCGCCTCAGCTCGGCCGGAGCCGCTTTTCGAACATCGCGAAGGTGGCGCGCCCGACGTCCGTCTGCGTCGCGACCCACTCCGCGTTGCGGAAGGCCGTGGGCGAGGACTCCTGGCGAAACCGCGCGACGAAGGGCTGCACCTTGGTGTAGAGCAGCATGCCCTCGCGGTTGCTCTCGACGAAGTACTCGGCGTTCACCACGCCGTGCCGGGCCATGGCGTAGACCATCTCCCAGTAGGTGGAGACCTGGCGGAAGGCCGCGTTGTCGGGGTGCTCGGGCTTGGTGACCGCGAGGAAGTCCTCGTAGGTCCTGGGCATGAAGCGCGCGTTCATCGCGTCGCGGGACTTGCGCATCACGGCTTCGCGGCGCAGGTCGTAGAGGCGCACGACGAGGTCGGCGTCGTGCCAGTCGGGTGTGGTCTTGGACATGGGCACGGAGGATACCCGGGGCGGCCGCGGCGCGCGAGTCAGCCGCGCAGGAGGGCCGCC